>JAJCXP010000065.1 GCA_029263375.1 Acidobacteriota bacterium
GAGGTCGACCAGCGCCTACGCGACATCATGATCGAGATCCACCGCACCTGCCACGACACCGCCCGCGAGCACGGCACGCCCGGCAACTACATCAACGGCGCCAACATCGCCGGCTTCCTCAAGGTCGCCCGCGCGATGCTCGATCAGGGCGTTGTATAGTCATCGCGAGGACGCATTGACCAGACGGAGTGTAGGGTACTTCGAAGGCACCGATTCTCGGCTCCTGACCGGCCTCATCTGCCTCGGCTGCGACACGATTCCGGTTTCGAACGGCTTCGACAACCACGGCCGCCACATTCGAAGCATTCACGAGACCAGTCGCTTCGACCTGTTGATCGCCTATCTGCACAAGATCTACGCGCCATCGGGATCGGTCACCACCTACCAGGACATCCTTCACGTCTGCCGCGTCTACGAGATGCCCCTCTTGATCGAAGTCCCGGAGGAGCTGCAGGAGCAGGCGACCAGGGTGCTTGGCGAGGTCCCCGACTTCGTCACCCTGGTCGATCCCGACCGGGCACTGGCGGCGGCGCGCCGGATCCTCGAGAGATGACAAGCGACGGCAGGCTGGCGGTTGTGGCGGTGGGCGGCAACTCGCTGATCACCGACGCCGAGCACATCGCGATCCCCTACCAGGCTGAGACCGCCGCGGTAACCGCCGGCTACATCGCGCAGATGGTGTCCGAAGGTTGGCGCGTCGTGGTCACCCACGGCAACGGTCCCCAGGTCGGGTTCATCCTGCGCCGCTCCGAACTCGGAGCACCCGAGGTACCGCCGATCCCGATGAACTACGCGACCTCGAACACTCAGGGCTCGATCGGCTATATGTTCCAGCGCTCGCTGTTCAACGCCTTCCGCCGCCGGCGGATCGACGCCCGCGCGGTGACGTTGGTCACCCAGACCCTGGTAAACCAGGACGATCCGGACTTCCTCCGCCCGACCAAGCCGATCGGACCGCACATGACCGAGGAGAACGCACGCAAGCACGCGCGCGAGCAGGGGTGGGCGGTGACCGAGGACTCGGGGCGCGGCTGGCGGCGTGTGGTCGCCTCGCCTCGTCCCAAGAAGATCATCGAGCTCGATCTGATCCGTGAGCTGGTGTCGGAGAACACGGTCGTCATCGCCTGCGGCGGCGGCGGCCTGCCGGTCTACTACGATGACAAGGGCGACCTCACCGGCATCGAAGCGGTCGTCGACAAGGACTACGCCTCGAGCCTGGTCGCCCAGGGGCTGGATGCGGACATGCTCCTGATCTCGACCGGCGTCGAAAAGGTCGCGATCCACTTCAACACTCCCCAGCAGCAGTGGCTCGACCGGATGACCCTGTCCGAGGCCAGGCGCTACACGGCCGAGGGGCACTTCGCCGCCGGCAGCATGGGTCCCAAGGTCCAGGCACTGATCGACTATGTCGCGGCGACCGGTGGCGAGGGCGTGGTCACCAACCCCGACCATCTATCCCGTGCTGTCGCCGGCAAGGCCGGCACCGCCATCGTTCGCGACTGACCGCCGGCCCAGGCGAGCAGGACCTTCTACGGACTCTCGACTCGCGACTGCGTGGGTAGGTCAGGCTAGCGGCGCCAGGAACTTCTTGCCCCGCCAGGCGTCGGGGCACTCGAGCTGCGGAATCTGCTCGTAGGCCTCGAGGTTCTCGCCGGCGCGCGTGATCAGCTCCTCGTGGCTGAGCTCGCCGCCGGCCTCCAGAATCGCCTTGGTCAGCCCCCAGGTGAAGGCGCCTCGGTGGGCGTTGTCGATGAATGCGTCGGCAGCGGTCTGCTTGTCCTGACAGCCCGCCAGCAGCACGTGACGGCCGACCGGAACGACCGCGAAGCGGTTCTCGCGATAGCTGTTGCGCACACTACCCATGAGCTCCCGCATGCGCGCGGCCCGCTGGTCCTGCGGCACGTTCTTGAGGTCCTCGGCCATCTTGCCCGCCGCGAACTTGTCGGCCGCCGCGTCGCGCGAGCTGATCTTCTTCTTGATCTCCTGCCTGACCTCGAAGGGCGGCGGCACGTAGCGCGGCGTGATCTGCAGCTCTCCGTCCAGGGCGGCGCGCTGGATGCTGCCGCTGTGGCAGCAGTCGGCGATGAAGGTGAAGTTCACGTTCTCTGGAATCGGGGAGAAGATCTCGCGCAGGTCGTCGTCCCGGAACGGGTTGTCCCAATCGTGATCGTAGGTGACGATCACCTCGTCTTGACACTCCCACTCGTCGTCCCCCTGATCGGCGACCTGGGTGCCGTGGCTCGAGAAGTGGAACAGGCGCACGTCGCTGCCGTCATCGTCGTAGTCGCCGAGCAGCCAACCTGACAGATGAGCTCGGATCGCCTCCGAGGTCGCCTCGGCGTCGGTGAGGATCTTGATCTCCTCGAACCCGTAGTGGCGCTCCAGGATATCTCGAATGGACTCGGTGTCGTTGACGCAGCCGCGCAGCGCCGAGACGGTCTGAAACTCGTTGATCCCGACGATCAGGGCTCGCTTCGACATGACTGACTCCTCCCTCGGGAGTTCATCCGATCGACGACGCGCGCTCTACGAGGCCGGTGCCTCGACCGATGCCTCCTCCGACTTGTGGGAACGTTGTGAAACGACGCTAGCACATCGCTGTCGGACCAGCCTGCCGTCAGCACTCGGCGCCGGCTAAAGCCCCCAGACCACGAGGGCCTGGACTGCGTTCTCGTCGGTGTTGCCGTCGCCGAGCTTGTTCTGCCAGAACTGGTACTCGATCCCGATCGCCAGGTTCGGGTTGACGTACCAGCGGAACTGCGGCTGCGCCAGGATCCACGCCTCGACCGGACCGTTGAACTCGTTGGTTCGCGAGCCGATGTATTCGGCGTGCCCCTCGATCGAGAACTTGCCGTTCTTGAACGGGCGCTTCCAGCTGACGTCGAACATGAAGCTGTCGTCCTCTTTCGGCGCTCCGCCGTTGGCCGCCCCGCTGCTGCTGTCGACGTAGGCCGTAAAATCGGTGTTCAGGAAGGCGAAGCCCTTGACGTTCCACGACAGGCCGATGCCGGGTAGGTACTTGAGCACTTTCGCCTGCGACGCGTAGTTGAGGCCGGCAATGAAGCGTACGTCTCCGACCTTGCCCTTGCCTCGCTCTTTGCCACCGATCTTGCGCAGGCTGAAGTACGGATACCACTCGCCGTAGATGTCGTTGTCGTTGAAGCCGTTGATGCCAGGATCGGCAAAGATCACGTCGAAGAAGAAGAAGTTCTCGCCGTACTTCCAGCCGCTCGCGTGCTGGAGCGTGACGATCAGCGTGTCCTTGTCCTCCTCGAGGCCGGGCGCGACGAAACCGAGGTACGGGGTGTCGAGGCTTCCGTACTGAAAATGCGCTTCGGTGTTGCTCCAGTCCGCCGCAAGGGCCGGCTGGGATCCCGCTCCAACTCCGACCAACACGATCCCGACGATCGCTGCTCCAAATGTGCTCCGAGTTCGCATGTGCTGCCTCCCGTGGGTTTGATGAGTCGTTTAGAGGCCTCGCTCCTCGGGCGTGCCCGGCACCAGGTTGTCGAGCAACAGTCCGAAGATCGCTGCCACCGCCATCCCGGTCGATCCGATCGAGGTGACAATACCGGCCAGCGTCGGCGGCAGTGACCCCAGCAGTCCCTGAGCGGTCGGCTGATACAGCGCCAACATCTGCCCGGGCGCCATGCCGTCGGTGCTGCCGGTGGCCGCGAAGTAGGCCGGCACCGAGAGGCCCATGAACAGCGAGAAACCGATGATGAACAGGTTGCGGTCGCTGGTCAGATCGGCCTTGGCCACCTGTTGGATGCCGATCGCGGCGATCAGGCCGAACAGCGCACAGTAGAGGCCACCCACCACCGGACCTGGGATCGCCGCCGCGAAGCCGCCGAACTTGCCGAAGATTCCGAGCACGATCAGCAGGCCTGCCCCGAGCAGGACGACCCAGCGCGAAGCCACCTTGGTGAGCCCCACGAGACCGATGTTCTCGGAGTACGAGGTCGACGCGAAGCCACCGAAGACGCCGGTGAGGAAGCAGCCGATGCCCTCGGCGCCGATGCCCCGGCTCAGCTGCTTGGGCGTCGGGTCGCCCTTGCCGGCCATGTACGAGATCGCGTGATAATCGCCGATCGACTCGATGATCGAGGCCAGGTAGCCGGCCAGCACGGCCAGGAAGAACCCGAGGTGGAACTTGGGCATCCCCCAGGGCAGCAGAAGCTCGGTCGGCGACAGCCGCAGCCACTGCGACTCGCGTACCGCCTCGAGGCTGACGTGTGACGGATGGCCGGGCCCGAACGCGCCGGTCTTCGAGAGCACGAAGCAGATCGTCGTCACGATCAGTACCGCGCTCAGGATCGGAAAGAGCCTGAAGAAGCGCCTCGTCCTGGCGAGGATCAGAGAGAACAGGATGATCAGACCGATGGTGAGGCCCGAGATCGGCCAGTGGGTGCCCGCCTTGGGAGCCCCGTGCTGAAACAGCGCCAGGCCGATCAACATGATCACCGGACCGATGACCACCGGCGAGAGCAGCTTGCGCAGCGCACCGACCAGGCCGCTGAACCCGACGACCATTTCGAACAGAGAACCGAGGATGATGGCGCCGGCGATGTACTGCATGGCCAGAGGACCGACGGCGACGCCGGTCGCCTCGGCCTCGGCGCTGGTAGTGCCGATGATCAGAAAGAAAGCGGCCAGAAACGAGAACGACACGCCCTGCACGATCGGCAGCTTGGAGCCGAACTTCACCTGGACGACCGTCGCCAGTCCCGAGCAGAGCATCACCGCCGAGATCAATCTGGCGATGTCCGCGGCACCCATTCCCATCACCGGCCCGAGCAGCAACGGCACGCTGACCGTGGCTCCGAACATGGTGAGCACGTGCTGGGCCCCGAGGACCAGGGCACGCGGCAGCGCGGGTCGGTCGTCGAGACCGTAGATCGGCTCTATTCCGGACGTCATGGCGACTCCTTTCGGAAGCACGGAAAGACGCGGTCCGTCTCCAGCCCCCCTGCGCGGCGCTCCCCGTCGCTTCGCCAGCTATCGTGAACCATCGGATCTTAATACACGCGTTTGGCGGCCCTGCTCCGTTCGGCGGCGATGGCGCTGGCCGTGAGGTTCCGGGTCGCTCCGCAACTGGCCGCGGAAGGCGATCGCCCCGCCGGGCGCGCGAGTCCGAACAGCGAGCGCATGTATATACTGGATGTAGAGACACAAGCGGCGGGTCAACGTGCCCCGAGATCCCCGGACGCTCGAGAGCCGGGTGGCGCTGACCCGAGCATCGGCCATCGGAAGCATCGAGCCGACTCGGCCCCGGCGTCAGCTCACCGGGCGCCCGCAAGAGACCGGTAGAGCACGTCACCAGCCAGGAGGAAACGACATGACCGCCTCCAATCTTGTCGAGACCGAGACCTCGGACGACGCGGTCCGGTTCGTGCTCGACGGCGAGATCCGTACAATCCGCGGAGTCGATCCGAACACCACGGTGCTCGAGTACCTGCGCGAGGAGCTCCGTCGCACCGGCACGAAGGAAGGGTGTGCCGAAGGTGACTGTGGCGCCTGCACGGTGGTCCTCGGCGAGCTCGAGGGCGAGCGTGTACGGTTTCGCGCGATCAACTCGTGCATCAAGTTCGTGCCGACGCTCGATGGCAAGGAGCTCTTCACCGTCGAGAGCCTGCGCGCCCCGAACGGCGCCCTCCATCCGGTCCAGCAGGCGATGGTCGACTGTCACGGCTCACAGTGCGGCTTCTGCACGCCCGGGTTCGTGATGTCGCTGTTCGCGCTCTACAAGTCCGAGACCGAGCCGTCGCGGCTGCGCATCCACGACATGCTGGCCGGCAATCTCTGCCGTTGCACCGGCTATCGACCGATCGTCGATGCCGCCGAACAGATGTACGGCCGCGGCGGAGACTCCGCGGGCGACTGGCTGCATGAACCGCACGCCGGCAACGGCCAAGCGACCTCGAGCGCCGAAGCCGCATGCGTCGAGAGGCTGCGGAGCCTTCAGCGGCGGGGCACGCTGGCGCTCAGCGGCCCCGCGCTCGGTGGCGGCGAGCATCGCTACTTCGCGCCGACCACGGTGGACGATCTCGCCAACCTGGTCCAGAGCCATCCCAACGCCTACATCCTGGCGGGCGGCACCGATATCGGGCTCTGGGTGACCAAGGCGCACCGCGACCTCGAGACCGTCATCTACCTCGGCAACGTCGGCGAGCTCGGCCGGGTCAGCACCACTGAATCGGCAATCGAGATCGGTGCCGCGGTCACCATCACGGACGCCTATGACGCGATCGGCCGCCACTTCCCGGACTTCGGCGAGCTCTTCCGGCGCTTCGCCTCGCCGCCGATCCGCAACGCGGCGACCCTGGTGGGCAACATCGCCAACGGCTCGCCGATCGGCGACTCGATGCCGGCGTTGATCAGCCTCGGCGCGACCCTGCGCCTGCGCGCCGGCGCCGGGACCCGTGAAGTGCCGCTCGAGGATTTCTATCTCGCCTATCAGAAGACAGAGCTCGCCGAGGGTGAGTTCGTCGAGAGCGTGCGCATCCCGCTCACTCCCACCGGCCGTCACTTCCACACCTACAAGATCTCCAAGCGCTTCGACCAGGACATCTCGGCGGTGTGCGGCGCGTTCGCGATCGAGCTCGACGGCGGCACGGTGCGGAACCCGCGCATCTGCTTCGGCGGCATGGCGGCGATACCCAAGCGCGCAAGCCAGTGCGAAGCGGCGCTCGAGGGCAAGGAGTGGACCGAATCGACGCTGCCCGATGCGCTCGCGGCGCTCGCGCGCGACTACGCGCCGATCGACGACATGCGCGCCACCGCCGGCTACCGGCGGGCCGTCGCCCACAACCTGCTGCGCAAATTTTTCCTCGAGACCTCGGGCTTCGAGGGCGAGACACGCATTCTGGGGCGGAGGAGATAGCGATGTCCGAGAGCGTCGGCAAGTCGCTTCCCCACGAGAGCGCGCAGCTGCACGTCACCGGCGAGGCGCGCTACACCGACGACATCCCCGAGCCGATCGGCACGCTCCACGCGGCGATCGGCATCAGCGAAAAGCCGCACGCGCGCATCCGGTCGATCGATCTCGAGCCGGTCCGGCAGGCGCCCGGCGTGGTCGCGGTCGTATCCGCCGGCGACGTGCCCGGCCACAATGACATCGGTATCCGCGACGACGACCCGATCTTCGCCGACGGCCTGGTCCAGTACGTCGGTCAGTCGGTCTTCGGAGTCGCCGCGACCACCATCGAAGCGGCGCGACGCGCCGCCAAGCTGGCGCAGATCGACTACGAGGAGCTGGAGCCGGTCCTCGACATCGACAGCGCGCTCGAAAAGCAGTCGTTCGTGCTGCCGACGGTGGTCGTCGACCGCGGCAACGCGCGCAAGGCGATCGACGCCGCCGAACAGCGCCTCCGAGGACGTGTGCGCCTCGGCGGACAGGACCAGTTCTATCTCGAGGGACACATCGCCTTCGCCCTGCCCAGGGAGGGCGGCGACATGCTGGTCTACAGCTCGACCCAGCACCCGGGCGAAGTCCAGCTGGTGGTCGCCCACGCGCTGGCCAAAGAGGCCAAGGACGTGGTGGTCGAGTGCCGCCGGATGGGCGGCGGTTTCGGTGGCAAGGAGACCCAGCCGGCGCTGTTCGCCTGCATCGCCGCCCTGCTCGCCACCAAGACCGGCCGGCCGGTGAAGCTGCGACCCGACCGCGACCACGACATGATCATCACCGGCAAGCGCCACGGCTACCGGATCGACTACGACGTCGGCTTCGACGACCGGGGTCGGATCGAGGGTATCGAGTTCACCTTGGCTTCGCTCTGCGGAATGTCGGCCGACCTCTCGGGCCCGGTCAACGATAGGACGGTCTTCCACGCCGACAACTGCTACTACCTCGACAACGTCTCGATCACCTCCCACCGCTGCAAGACCAACACGGTCTCCAACACCGCGTTCCGCGGCTTCGGCGGACCGCAGGGGATGTTCGCGATCGAGTACGTGGTCGACGAGATCGCCCGCCATCTCGATCTCGATCCGCTCGACGTGCGCAAGGCGAACTTCTACGGCATCGGCGAGCGCGACGTGACGCCCTACCAGATGACGGTCGAGGACAACATCCTGCACGAGCTGATTCCCGAGCTCGAGGAGTCCTCCGACTACCGCGAGCGGCGCCGTGAGATCGACGCCTTCAACGCCGACAGCGAGTACCTCAAGCGCGGCATCGCGCTCACTCCGGTCAAGTTCGGAATCTCCTTCACCGCCACCCACTACAACCAGGCCGGCGCCCTGATCCACCTCTACACCGACGGCACGGTCCTGCTGAACCACGGCGGCACCGAGATGGGACAGGGGCTGTTCACCAAGGTCGCTCAGGTGGTCGCCGAAGAGCTGGGCATCGACGTCGAGCGGATCCGCTGCACGGCCTCGGACACCAGCAAGGTGCCGAACGCCTCGGCCACCGCGGCGTCGTCGGGCTCGGATCTGAACGGCATGGCGGCTCAGGCGGCGGCCAGAACCCTGCGCGAGCGCCTGACCGCGTTCGCCGCCGAGACCCACGGGGTCCCGCCCGAGGCGGTCAGCTTCGCCGGCGGCAAGGTCCAGGTGGGCGACGCCGAGCTCGACTTCGCCGAGCTGGTCAAGGACGCCTACATGGCGCGCATCGGCCTGTCCGCGACCGGCTTCTACCGCACCCCGAAGATCCACTACGACCGCGAAACCATGACCGGCCGGCCGTTCTACTACTTCGCCTACGGCGCCGCGGCCTCGGAGGTGATGATCGATCTGCTCACCGGCGAGTACCGCGTGCTGCGCGTCGACATCCTGCACGACGTCGGCAAGTCGCTCAACCCGGCGATCGACATGGGCCAGGTCGAGGGCGGCTTCATTCAGGGGATGGGCTGGCTGACCACCGAGGAGCTCTGGTGGAATCCCGCGGGCGAGCTCAAGACTCACGCTCCGTCAACCTACAAGATCCCGGTCGCAGGCGATCTTCCGGACGTCTTCAACGTCCGCCTGCTGCCCTCCGGACGCAACAACGAACCGACGATCCATCGCTCGAAGGCGGTCGGCGAGCCGCCGCTGATGCTCGCCATCTCGGTATTCCACGCCATCAAGGACGCGGTGTCGAGCGCCGGCGATCACCGGTTGAGCCCACGCCTCGACGCCCCGGCGACTCCGGAGGAGATCCTCGACGCACTCGAGGAGCTGAGGCGCAGACTCGCCGATGCCGGCGAGCGCTCCGGCAGCGGCGCGATGTAGCCGGCGACTACCCATGGGCACACTCCACCGCGGGCACGTCTTTCATCTGACCGGCCGACCGACCGTCGAGCAGGCGGCCGCGGCGCTGGTCGAGATCCCCGACGGCGCCCTGCTGATCGATGACGACGGCATCATCGAATGGTGCGGCCGGTTCGCCGACCGCCCGCAGGACTCCGGCGCCCCGATCGAGGTCGTCGACCATGCCGGCAGCTTCATCCTGCCCGGCTTCGTCGACACTCACATCCACTATCCGCAGGTCAACT
>JAJCXP010000066.1 GCA_029263375.1 Acidobacteriota bacterium
CGCACGATCTTGACACCGACCGCGATGTCGCCCTCGGCCACGATGGCATCGACCGCGGGGATCGAGCGCAGGAGAGCCAGACCACCACCGGGGACGATGCCCTCTTCGACGGCCGCCTTGGTGGCGTGCATCGCATCCTCGACGCGCGCCTTCTTCTCCTTCATCTCGGTCTCGGTCGCCGCACCGACCTTGATCACCGCGACGCCGCCGACGAGCTTGGCCAGACGCTCCTGGAGCTTCTCGCGGTCGTAGTCGGACGTGGTCTCGTCGATCTGGTTGCGGATCTGCTTGACGCGGCCGGCGATCGCTTCCTTGCGGACTTTGTCGTCCGAGTCGGTGACGATCGTGGTCTCGTCCTTGGTGATGACCACCTTCTTGGCGTCGCCGAGGTCGTCCCACTGGACGTTCTCGAGCTTGATGCCGAGATCATCGGTGATCACCCGGCCACCGGTCAGGGTCGCGATGTCCTCGAGCATCGCCTTGCGGCGATCACCGAAGCCCGGCGCCTTGACCGCGGCGACCTGCAGGGTGCCGCGCAGCTTGTTGACCACCAGGGTCGCCAGGGCCTCGCCCTCGACGTCCTCGGCGATGATCAGGAGCGGCCGCGACTGCTTGGCGGTCTGCTCGAGAATCGGCAGCAGGTCCTTCATCGAGGTGATCTTCTTCTCGTGCAGGAGGAGCTTGGCGTTCTCGATCACCGACTCCATCCGCTCGGGATCGCTGACGAAGTAGGGCGACAGGTAGCCGCGGTCGAACTGCATGCCCTCGACCACCTCGAGGTTGGTCTCCATGCCGCGAGCTTCCTCGACGGTGATGACGCCGTCCTTGCCCACCTTCTCCATCGCCTCGGCGATGATGGTGCCGATCTCCGGATCGTTGTTCGCGGAGATGGTACCGACGTGGGCGATCTCTTCGCCGGAGACGCTACGCGACATCTTGTCGATCGCACCGATGGCGGCGTTGACCGCGAGCTCGATGCCACGCTTGAGCTCCATCGGGTTGGCGCCGGCGGTGACGTTCTTGGAACCCTCGCGGAAGATCGCCTGAGCGAGCACGGTCGCGGTGGTGGTGCCGTCGCCGGCGACGTCGGAGGTCTTCGAAGCGACCTCGCGCACCATCTGCGCACCCATGTTCTCGATCGGATCCGCGAGCTCGATCTCCTTGGCCACCGTCACACCATCCTTGGTGCTGGTGGGCGAGCCGAACTTCTTCTCGATGACGACGTTGCGACCCTTCGGACCGAGGGTCACCTTGACGGCGTCGGCGAGCTTGTTGACGCCGCGCTGGATGGCGCCACGCGCCTCCTCGGCGTAAGTAATCTGCTTTGCAGCCATAGTATTTCTAGCCTCCTAGTTGATCGTTTTCAGGGTGCGTCAGTTGACGACCGCGAGAATGTCGTCTTCCTTGAGGATGACGTAGTCGTCGTTGTCGATCTTGATCTCGCTGCCGGCGTACTTGCTGATGAGAATCCGGTCACCCTTGGTGACGTCCATCGGCTGGCGCTTGCCGTCTTCCTGCAGACGGCCGGGACCGACCGCGACGACCTCGGCCTCTTGCGGCTTCTCTTTGGCGGTGTCGGGGATGATGATGCCTCCGCGGACCTGCTCCTCGAGCTCCAGGCGCTTGCAGACCACGCGATCATGTAGTGGGCGAATCTTGTCTGACACTGTGCTTGTACCTCCTTAAGTTACTTTTCTTGAGTACCTTATCCGGGCTACAGACAGGCTCTGTTAGCACTCTCCGCAACCGGCTGCTAATTGTAGGGAACGTGGCACGGCGCTGTCAAGAGTGATCTTAGTCAGTTCATATAAGATTTCTAAGAGAAAGCCTGCCCGTACCCCTGGCGCAAGCCACACTCGACTCCCCAACCCACTATTTCCCAGTAGCTTAGGCCCCGCGAGGCCGCCTGGCCCAAGCTTGTGAGCAACGTCCCGAGAGATCACACCTAGTTCAGGTAGCCCAGCGCCTCGAGATTCTCGAGCGTCGCTTCGTCGATCTCGGCCCGCTCCGCTTCGACCGCGACCGTCTCCAGACGGCGCGCACGGATCAGCGAAGCGAGATAGCCCGCCACGATCGGTCGCCGCTCGGCCAGGTTGTCGCGCTCGGCCGGGTCGCGGTCGAGATCGAACAGCTCGCGACTGAAACTCCCCGGCCGTCCCGGTCGCTCGATCAGCTTCCAGCGATTCAAGACGACCGACGAGAGCCGGGTTGCGAGCGCCGTGAAGACCGGCCCGGTCTCGGCATCCGCGGCGACCAGAGGCAGCAGACTGCGCCCGTGCAGAGCGTCGGGCGGCTCGAGGCGATAGTAGTCGAGCAGCGTCGGCAGCAGATCCACGTGCTGAACGGCCGCTGCCACCCGCCTGCCGGCGCCCGCCCCGCCTGGCAACCGGAGGATCAGCGGCACGTTCAGCAGCTCGCCGTAGAGGCTGTGGCCGTGCAGCCACGAGCCGTGGTCGAAGAATTCCTCGCCATGGTCGGAGACAAAGACGATCAGCGAGCTCTCGTAGAGCCCGCGCGCCTTCAGCTGGTCGACGAAGTGCCCGAACTGGCGGTCGGTAGAGGCGATCTCGGCATCGTAGAGCGCTACCAGATCCGAGATCAGATCCGGTGTCGGAGCCTCGGCCGCCCGCAAGAGGGCGTTGACCCGGTCTCTGGAGCCGATCCCGGAATCGCTGACCTGCGCGGCGAAGCGTCGCCGTTCCTCGTCGGGCGGATCGTAGGAAGTGTGCGGATCGATCGCGTGCAACCACAGGAAGAAGGGAGCGCCATCTGGGATCGAGTCGAGCCAGCCGCCGGCACGCTCGTGCAGGACGGCGGCGCGGGTCTCGACGTCGCTCAGGAACACGAACTCGTCGAACCCCTCGGCGAAACCGAAGGTAGGCGAGACGTAGCCGTTTGCGACCACCGCGCCGGTCGCGAAGCCGGCTTCCTTGAGCAGCTTGGGCAGCGTTGGCAGCGTCGACGCAAGACGGTCTCGCTTGCCGTTGGCGCCGTGCGACTGCGGCTCCAGGCCGCTGAAGACGGAGGCCATGGACGGCAGCGTCCACGAAGACTGAGCCAGCCCGCGCTCGAACAGGACCGACTCTGCGGCGAAAGCGTCGAGCCGTGGCGAGACCGGCCGGTCGTAGCCGTAGGCGCCCAGGTGGTCCGCGCGCAGCGTGTCGACCACGTAGAGGATCAGGTTCGGCGTCCGCTCGGGGGCGCGTACCGGCTCGGACTCGCGGGTCGCTCGAACCGGCGGCACCGCGCGGACCGCGGCGTCGCGCAGCAACCAGGCACCGCCGCTGCCGCCGTCCGCAGGCTCGGCGCGCAGCCGCAGGCGCACCCACCCTTGCGCTCCGAGCTCCACCGCCTGGCTGGCGCCCGCTCCCAGGGAAACCTCATGTGTCTCGCCGGACTCCGCCGAGGTGACCTCGACCCGCAAGCCTCCGGCGCCGCCCCCCCGCAGCTCCAGGCCCGCGACCTCGAGCCGGGCGCCGCCCGGCGCGTCCAGGTGGTAGTCGATTCGGGCGCCGAGCGGCACGACCAACTGGCCGAGCTCCACGTCGGCGCGAGGCTCGACCCCGGCGGCTCCCTCGAAGCGTAGCCAATCGAAGGCGACCGCCAGCCGACGCCGGTCCTTCGAGCCCGCGACCTCGGCTGGCGAGATGACATTGCCATACGAAAACGAGAGCCGGTTGCGCCCCGGGCGTAGGCCGGTGACCGGCAGCACCAGCTGGTACTCGTGCCAGCCGGATCACAGCTCGAGCTCGGCGGCCGGTTCACCGTTGACGGCCAATCGCAGCCGCTGCCGGGGCGCCCCCGGGAGTGTGAACGGCTGGCACCGGAGGCGGACCGGCAGCGGCCGTACCGTCGCGAGATAGAGCTCGAGGGCGGACTCGTCGCCGTTGCTCCAGCGGTACGCGGAGCCGTTCGGCGCGCCCTCGGGCCACGACCACCCGCCGAGCAGGTACCGTGACGCCCCGGGAGCGCCGAAGTCGAGCTCGTCCAGCTCCCAGGCGACCTCGGCTCGGGCCAGGCCATCGGCGAGGGCGAGCAGGACGACCCTGTCCGTCCCGGCGTCACGGGCACACGACAGAAGGGCGACAAGCAGCAGCGCCGAACCGGCGGCGGTCCGTCTCATCGCGTTCTCGAGCGGCCGCGCACCGCGCTCAGTACGCTCCGCGGCCGCTCAGCACGGCCGGGATCGTTTTCATCAGGATCTTGAGATCCAACAACGGCGACCAATCGTCTATGTACTGGAGATCGAGCTGCATCCAGCGCTGAAAATCCACCTTGCTGCGGCCGCTGACCTGCCACAGACAGGTCAACCCGGGGCGCATCGAAAGCCGCCGGCGCTGCCAGCGCTCGAGCTGCTCGAACTCCGCCGGCAGCATCGGCCTCGGCCCAACCAGACTCATGTGTCCGAGCAGTACGTTCCAGAGCTGCGGCAGCTCGTCGAGGCTGGTCCTGCGGAGGAACCGGCCCAGGCGGGTGATCCGAGGATCGTTCTGACTCTTGAACATCGGCCCGGCCATCTCGTTCAGATGTGCCAGGTGCGAGCGATCGGCCTCGGCCCCGGCGACCATGGTGCGAAACTTGTACATGGTGAAGACGCGACCGTTGAGGCCACAGCGGACCTGACGAAAGAGGACGCCGCCCGACGACTGCAGGCGCACGGCGACGGCGACCACCGCCAGCGCCGGCAGACTGAGCAGCAACAGGCTCGAAGCGACCGTGATGTCGATCAGGCGCTTGAAGATGAGCTGCACGTGGCTGCCACGGGTGCGCGAGTAGCTCAGCAGGGCGATCCCATCGAGGTCGCCGATGCGCGCCGCACCGTGCGCTTCCGGAATGGCGCTCAGGGTGAAGCGCACGCACACGCCGAGCTCCTGGAGGCCACGCAGGAGCCGGGTCTCGAGCTCGTTGTCGGCCGGATCGCAGGCGAAGATCACCTCGTCCACCACCGTTCGATCGACCAACTCGAGCAGATCCTCCTGGCGGCCCAGGATCGGCACGCCGGCGAGGGTGTCGCCGCTCGCGCCTCCCGCCTCGCGCAGGACGCCGGCGATTCGGATCCCCCAATAGCGATGCCGTTCGATCGCCTCGATCAAGGCTTTCGCGGTATCGGAGGTGCCGACGATCAGCAGGGTCCGGAAGTTGTAGCCGCGCAGGCGGAAGTGGCGCGCGACGAAGCGCAGGCCCACCTTCTCGATCGCCAGCAGAGTGAAGCTGACGACGAACAGCAGACCGATCCAGAGCCGGCTGACCTCGAGGCCGCTCAACGGCGGGCGGCCGATCCGAAACAGGTACACCGTCAGGGTCAGCGCCACCGCGGCCAGCGCGCACACCTTCGACAGCGACCAGATCTCGTCGAACAGGGGTACCGTCCGGTGGCTCCGGTACTCGCCGGAGCGCAACAGCAGAGCGCCCCAGATCACCAGCACCAGGGGCAGCAACGACAGGTAGGCCTCGAACGGGTAGAACGCCTCGGCCGCCAGGCCCCAGGCCGGCAGGACCTGGGCGCGCAGCCAGTGGGCGATCGCGAAAGACGCAGCGACGAGAACCAGATCGACCGCGAAAACAAAGGCCGTGATTGAATATGCGCGCTCTCTTAACATCGACCCTCTCGACTCCCCAGCCCACCAGATACTATCCGATTCGCTCCGGGCAGCGGGCGCTACGACCGACCCGCCAGCCACTCGAGGAGCGCGGCGTAACGATCGGCCACGCCTTCCCACGAATAGTGCTCCCGCGCCCGCGCCTGGGCTCGCCGGCCGTGCTCGGCCGCCAGCTCGGGGGCGCCGCGGACGCTCTCCATCGCCTGGGTCAGCGAGGCGGGCTCGGCGGCTCGAAAGTAGAGCCCGGAGTCGCCCGCGACCTCGCGATTCTCGACCGTGTCGTTGACCAGGACGCAGTTGCCGTAGCCCATCGCTTCGACTAGCGCCGGATGGGTGCCGCCGACCTCGCTCGCCTGCACGTAGGCGAGTGCGTGGGACAGGAGCTCGCGATAGCCGTCGCCGTAGATCGGCCCCGGAAACGAGATCCTCGGGTCTGCCCCTTCGGTGAACCCGCGCACGTACTGGTCCGCGTAGGGAGCTCCGCCCACCATCACCAGCGGCAGCTCACCGGCGACCGAACGGAACGCCTCGGCCACCCGGTGCGGGTTGTTCTCGGGCTCGAAGCGGCTGACGTAGAGGAAGTAGCGGCGGGACTCGAGTCCGAGGCGCCGGAGCGTCTCGCCCGCAGGTAGCGGCCGCGGGTCGACGCCGTAGGCGATCAAGGTGGACTCCGCGGCGTAGCGCTCCCGGTAGTAGTCGCGGATGGTCGCAGCATCGGTGATCAACTCGTCGCACAAGCTCATCGCCAGCCGCTCCGAGAGCCGGTAGACGAAGCGCCCGAACGGGCCCCACTTCGCGCGCTGGCGCTCGATGCCGTCGACGTTGAGTCCGACCGGGATTCCGGCCGTCTGGAGAATCGGCAGGAAGACCGCATTGGCGCCATTCACCACCAGGCAGGCGTCGAAGCCGCGTGCCGCCGCGTGAACGCACGCGAGCAGGGTGTGAACCGGTGTGTCGAAGTGCTTGCCGCGCAACGTCGGCAACACCACCAACTCGACGCCCCGGTACTCGCGCAGGCTGCGCGGGGTGTAGTGCGAGCGGCAGTAGACCGTTACCCGCATGCCGCGATCCATCAGTCGGGGCGCGAGCTCCTCCGCCAGGGTCTCGAACCCGCCGTAGCACGCGGGAATGCCCCGGGTGCCGATGATGGCCACGGAGAGCTGTCGGCCGGCGGAAGGGTTCGGGCTCGCGGAATCCACCACTTGCGACGGACCTTACCCCAGCCGCCGACCGCCGGCTAAAGCGGCAGTCCGCGCCGGCAGAACCACTGCTCGATCTCCCACAGGCTCGCGGTGCGCCGCCGCCGAAGGTATCGCCGCCGCTCGAGAATCCACCGCCGGTGGCGCCACAGCCAACCGTAGGCGGGCCACGAAGAGCGCTCCCGGCCGAGTACGTAGCCGAGAGCCAGCAGGTCGCGCCAGAGCGTCGGCACGAGCGTCACGAAGAAGTTCGGCCAGCTCTGATGGTACGCGCGCAGCAGGTAGCGATTCTTGAGCGAGTCGCGGTTGATCCTCGCCGACATGACGCGACGCCGACTCGGCAGGTTGACCCGCCGGTGCTCGGCCACCGCGTGCGGTTCGTAGATGACCTCCCACTGGCGCTCTCGGAGCCGAAAGCAGAGCTCCGCATCTTCGCGGTAGGAATGGAACTTCCGATCGAAGAACTCGCCTTCGATGGCCACGTCGTCGAGGGCCTCGCGAACATAGAGAGTTGCGGCTCCGGTCGCACCGAACACTCGCTCGGCGACGCCGAACTGCCCACGATCGAAGCGGCTCGAGCCGCGATCCAGGTGGCGCCAGGTCGTCGTGAGATGCATGCCGCACGCGTCCAGCCGACGCCTGCCGCGCTCGTCTTCCGGCCGCACCAGGCGACCGGTCACCGCCCCGACCCGGAGCTCCGGGTGCGCAGCGACACGTTCGTGCAGGCGGGTGACGAAGTCCGGCCGGGGCCGCGCGTCGGGATTCAGCGCCAGCACCAGGGGCGCGTCGCTGGCCGCGAGGGCGGCATTCATGCCGCCGGCGAACCCGAGGTTGGCCGCCAGGGGGATCACTCGGCACGGCAGACCGGCGGGTGTACTCGCTTCGGCGACCGCCGCGCTGTCGTCCGAGCTCGCGCAATCGACCAGCACCACTTCGAGCGGCCGGTAGTCGAGAGCCGCGACCGCGGCCAGGCAACCCGGCAGATCTTCCGCCGAGTTGAAGGAGACGATGGCGACCGTGACCTTCGGCTTGCCTCCCGTCATGGCGCCTCGGCTCGGCGGCA
>JAJCXP010000067.1 GCA_029263375.1 Acidobacteriota bacterium
CTTCTGCTTGCGCTTGAGGTGCTCGTCGGTCTCGAACGCCATCGGGAAGTAGTCGCGCTCGACGACCGCGCGCGCATGGCGGCTGTCGGAGGCACGCATCTCGGTCAGGACCGACACGTCGTCGTGGCGGAGGAAGCTCTCGGCGTCGTCCGGCCAGCTCCGCCCCGCCTCGCGTAGCCACTTGGTGAAGTGCAGCTCGAGCACTTTGCCGGTGAGATTGAAGTAGACCTGGGTGAACATGTAGTAGCGCGCCATGACCAGAGCCTCGAGGGCGTGGACGCCCCCTTCGTCGATTCCCAACCCCCAGTCGCCGGTGTCCGGGTCGAGCAGCGGCAGCACGGTCTCGAGCATGCGGTCGAGATCGTAGGTGCCATAGCGCACTCCGCAGTAGAGGCTGTCGCGCAGCAGGTAGTCCATCTTGTCTACGTCGAGCTCGCCGGAGATGATCTTGCCGAGCATGCGGTCGGCGTCGGTGCCTCGACCGCTCAAGAGGGTCGCGATCGAATCCGGCTCGAGGCCCTCACCGTAAGCGTCGAACAGCTTGGTGACGTCGGTGAGGGAGAGCAGCCGGCGGGTCATCTCCTCGTGATCGATGCCGCCTGCGAACTGGTCCTCGGCGGAGTGGCTGAACGGTGCGTGGCCGATGTCGTGGACCAGGGCCGCGAGCCGTATGCGCCGCCTGTCGAGCGATCTCGAGTCTGGATCGAGCAGGCCGCCGCTGCGGGCCGCAAGGGCGTCGTAGACTTTTCCCGCCAGCTCCATCGCCCCCAGCGCGTGGCTGAAGCGACTGTGCTCGGCGCCCGGGAAGACCAGGTAGGCGAAGGCGAGCTGCCGGATCCAGCGCAAGCGCTGCAGAGGCCGGCTGTTGATCAGCGCCTGCTCGAGCGGGTCGGCGTGGATGAACCCGTGGATCGGGTCCCGGAACGAGGCGATGCCGGTGTATTTCTTCAAGCCGCGTCGATATTCTGCTCGCCCTCGGACTTGGCGATGATCGCCGCGCCGCAGGAGTCACTGAACACGTTGACGGCTGTTCGGTACATGTCCAGCGGCCGGTCGATCGCCAGCATCGCACCGACCAACGCGTCCACCGCCGGCCCGCGCAGGTTCACGGCGTCGAGAACGATGAAGATGATCACCAGACCGGCCGACGGCACCGCCGCGGCGCCGATCGAGGCGAGCAGAGCGGTCACCACCACCAGCGCCTGTTGCACCAGCGTCAGGTCGGCGCCCAGGGTCTGGGCGATGAACAGCGCACCAACGCACTCGAAGAGCGCGGTGCCGTCCATGTTCACCGTCGCGCCCATCGGCAGCACGAACGAGGTGACGCGATTCGACACGCCGACCTTCTCCTCGACGTTACGGATGGTGAGCGGCAGGGTGGCGGCTGAGGAGCTGGTCGAGAACGCCATCATCAGCGGCTCGGCCATGTTCTTGAAGTGGATGCGCGGATCGATGCGCCCGAGCACGATCAGCAGCAGCGGTAGCGTTACCAGGAGATGGAGGGTCAGTCCGGTGACCAGTGTCAGGATGTAGAGCCCGAGCGCCTTGAAGGAGTCGAAGCCGGTCGCGCCGACCAGGCGGGCGATCAGACCGAAGACGCCGATCGGCAGGAAAATGATCACCCCCGAGGTGAGCTTCATCATCGCCTGGAAACCGGCCTCGAAGAACCCCACCAGACGCTCGCGCGGCTCGGTCGGGAGGGCGGTGATCGACATCCCCAGCAGGATGGCGAAGAGGATTATCGCCAGGTAGTTCGGCTCGGCGGCGGCAGCGATGAGATTCTCGGGCACGATGTCGAGCAGCAGGTCGACCGGCGAGCTGGGCGTGGTGATCTCGGGCAGGGCGAAGGTCTCGCCGCCGAGCGCCTCGCCGCTCGCGCCCGGCTGGATGAGGTTCACCACCGTCAGGCCGACGAGAATCGCCACCAGGCTCGAGAGGACGTAGTAGCCCAGAGTCTTGGAGAACAGCCGGCCCAGGTCGCGCCCGCCGCCCACCGATGAGACGCCGGAGACGATCGACGTGAAGATCAGCGGCACGATGATCATGCGCAGCAGCCTGAGAAACAGGGTGCCGAGCCAGCCGACCTTGTCGACGATCGCCGGGCCTCCGAGGGCGCCGGCCAGCCCGCCGAGGACCATGGCCGCGAGAATCTGCCAGTGCAGCTGCCGAAACCAGGGTAACGACCTGCGTGATTCCATCGATCGCGACCTTATCGCAAAGTTGACACGCTTCGGGCCCCTTGCTACGGTCTCGCCTTCTCATCTAAGGGGAATCCGGAAGGATCGAAATCGATGGCAGATCTGGGGCAGAAGCACGAGTGCCCGAAGTGCGGCGCGAAGTTCTACGACCTCGGAAAGTCCGACGCGACATGCCCTCGCTGCGGCATCGACGAGGATGCCGAGGAAGACGCTTCGAAGTCGGACGACAGCGAGGAGTAGCGGCACGACAATCGCGGCGCTCTCCCTCGGAGCCAACCTGGGAGACCCGAAGGCTCAGCTCGAGGCGGCGATCGCCGGGCTCCGTCCAGCGTTCGACAGCCTGCGCACGGCGCCGCTGTTTCGCACCGAACCGCTCTCCGGCCCCGAACAGCCCGACTACCTGAATACCGCGGTCGTCGGTGCCACCGCGCTCTCGGCGGAGGAGCTTCTGGGGCTGGCGAAGGCCCTCGAGTTGGCGGCGGGCCGCCGCCGGGGCGAGCGCTTCGGCCCGAGGGTGCTCGATATCGACCTACTGGTCTACGGCGACCTGGTGTGTGACTCGTCCGAGCTGACGCTGCCACATCCGCGACTTGCGGAGCGCCTGTTCTACCTGGCGCCGCTGGAGCGGATCGCACCCGACCTCCGGGTGCCGCCGACCGGGGTGACCGTCGCCGAGCTGCGGCTGGCCGGCACCGCGCGCGGCGCGGTCGAGGAGCTCGGGTGGACGCCAGCTGAGGTCGCGCGTTAGCCAGCGGGACCCGGCACGCGCTGTGCTAGTCTTTTTTCTGGTGAAAATGAAACTTTCTATTCCTGCAATTGCGCTCGTAGCTTGCCTGGTCGCGGTGGTGCCGGCGTCCCCGAATGAGGCCGTTCCCGATCCGCGCAGAGAAGGCATCGCGGCGGGCGATCGGTTGGGCGTTCTGGTGGATCGGGTGCGCTTCGAGCAGGTTCGCTTGAGCACTCTCGAGGCCAACTTCACCCAGGTCAAACAGAGCGAGCTGCTGCTCGAGCCGGTCCAATCGCACGGCGTGTTCTCGTTCTCGGCTCCCGACCGGGTGCGCTGGGAGTACCAGGACCCCGATCCAATCTCGCTACTGATCAACGGCGATGTCATGACGACCTGGTACAAGGACATCGGTCAGGCCGAGAAGATCTACGTCGGCGAGCACTCGCAACGAATCCTCGAGTACCTCGGCGCCAGCAGCTCGATGGGCAAGCTGCTGGAATACTTCGACGTCGTCATGAGGACGCCGAACGATCTGTCCAAGCCGTTTCATCTCCAGCTGACGCCGCGCTTCGCCCGGGTCGAGAAGCGGGTTCGGGAGATGGAGATCTGGATCCATCCCGAGCTCTATCTGCCGGTCCGCCTGCGCTATGTCGAGGGTAACGGCGACGTAACCGAGTACGACTTCACCGACCTCAAGGTGAACGCCGCGCTGCCCGAGGACCGCTTCGACCTGACGATTCCGGAAGAGGTCGATCTGCGCGAGATCGATCTGAACCGGCGTTCGCTCCAGTAGGTTGGCGCTCTCCTTCGAGGTGCTCTCGAGTGACGGTCGCGGGCGGCGTGGTCGCTTGGAGACCGCTCGTGGCAGCATCGAGACGCCGGCCTTCATGCCGGTCGGAACGCTCGGCGCGGTCAAGGGGTTGACGCCGGAGCGTCTCGCCGAGTGCGGCGCCGAGATCCAGCTCGCGAACCTCTATCACCTGGCGATCCGGCCGGGGATCGATGTCATCGAGGAGCTCGGCGGCCTGCACCGGTTCACCGGCTGGCAAGGTCCGATGCTGACCGAAAGCGGCGGCTATCAGGTCTTCAGCCTGGCGGCGATGCGCGCGCTCGACGCCGACGGCGTGACCTTCCGCAGCCACCTCGACGGCGCCGAGGTCCGCTTCACGCCCGAGAGCGTGGTCGACATGCAGCGCCGCCTCGGCGTC
>JAJCXP010000068.1 GCA_029263375.1 Acidobacteriota bacterium
GCGGGCGGCCGGCAGGCTGTGATACTTCCAGCCGTACTCCATCGGGAAGGTCTCGGCGAAGGTGTCGCCGTAGGCGGCGCGCAGCCACTCCTCGTAGTTGGCGAGATTCTCGGTGGCGCGACCCTGCGCCTGGACGAAGTCCCGCAGCACAGCGCCCACCAGATCGGCCGGCAGCCCGTGCAGGTTGCACTGCGCGGGATGCTTGATCCAGTGTCCCCGCCAGTGGTTGTTGACGCTCGCCTGGAGCACCTCGTAGCGGCCACCGACGGCGTCTGAGAACAGCTTCTGAACGCGCTCGTTCTTGGTGAACGAGATGTGCGGACCGTCGTCGAAGATGAAGCCGCCCGGGTCGGCGAACGACCGCGTGTGACCGCCCGGGCGTGACCGCATCTCGTAGATGACCGCGTCGAGGCCGAGCTCGCGACAACGATGCGCGGCGCCGAGGCCGGCCATGCCGGCGCCGAGAATCGTGACCGGCGGCGTCACTCCTCGTCTCGCTTCGAGCCCTCGGCGGCGTTCCCGGGCGAAGCGGCCTGGGCTCGCCTCACGATGACCACCAGCTTGCCGAGGTCGGCTGAACCGGCGGTCGCCGGATCGGCGATCGCGGCCGGCAGCGTCAGCACACCGTCGACCACCAGCCGGTCCAACAGGCTCCACATCACCTCGTGGTAGGTGACGACCGTCGCCTGAGACTCGCTCTCGAAACCGAAGTCGTTGACCAGCGCGGCGCGGTTGATCTTCGACATCAGCGAAGCAACCTGCTCAGCCAGTCGCTCGCAGATCCTGAAGATCGCATTGTCGCGCGACTCGACGATGAGCGGCACGGCGAGCTGGCGCTCAGGGCCCAGGATGCCGAGCTCCTGGAAGTGCGCCCGGATCTCGGGGCTCTCGGTCTCCCCCGCCTCCAGGGCATCGAACAAACCGTCGATACCGATCGAGCCTCTCAGGAGCGCCATCGCCTGCGGGCGCAGCGCCTCGACCCAGCTCATCTTCACGTCGACCGACGAGCGGCGGAGCGTGCTGGTGCTCGGCTCGTCACCCGCGAGGTAGGCCCACACTTCGCCCCCCCAGGGCGCACCGCCGTGGGAAACGTTGCGCGGTCCCACCTGTCCGAGCTCGCTCAGGAACTCCCAGACCGCTCCGTCCAGCACGTAGGCGAACAGGACGGTCCAGGCGTGCCCGCCCTGGTCGTCGGCTTCGAGTGCCGCGATCAGCTCGGCGACGTCGCTCGAGAGCGACTCCGCCAACTTCGCCGCCAGACCGTCGGCCAGCTCTGCAAGTTGGACGGCACTCTCGCCGTCCAGAATCGGAATCGCCGCTCGGTAGGCTGTGCCATCGCCGCCGAGGAGCGCCCAGGAGCGCAGTAGCTCGAGCTGACTCGCGAGCGCCGGCACCCCGGCGCCCTCGAGACTCGCCACCGAGCATCCATCGCGGCAGGCGAGCAGAATCTCGCCGTTGTTGTCGAGCGAAAGGATGTCCGCCGGCGCCAGGCCGCGGCTGGCCACGAACTGGCCGAGTCGGTAGTCGCTCCAGACGTGCGCCGCAGCGTCCGCGGTGGCCGGCGCCGCCTTTCCTCCAGCCATCGCACCGACAATAAGCAGCATCAACGCTCGAAGTCGCATGAGCGGTATTGTCGCACCAACTCGCGCACCCGTGAATTTCTGTTGAATAAGTCCCGGGGCCGGCGCGTAGGCTCATACGTGGAGAGTTCGAGCGCAATCACCGCCGAGTGCACCGAGCCGATACCGGACGGCGTGCTGGTCACGGGCGCGCAGCGCGGACAGCGCGACGCCCGCGAGGAGCTCGCTCGCCGCTACCGGCGGCCGGCGTTTCTGTTCGCCCTGCAGCTGCTCGGCAACCGCGAGGACGCGTCGGACGTGGCGCAGGACGCGCTGCTCCGGTTCTTCACGACTCTGGAGCGCTTCGAGCCGCATCGACCGGTACAGCCTTGGTTGTTCCGGATCGTGCGCAACCGGGTGGTCGACATGACCCGCCGGCAGCGTGTGCGCCGGGCGGACTCGCTCGACGAGCTCGAGCCCGCGCGCGAGCCGGCGGCCCCGAAGGACGCCAGCCCTGAGCTCCTCGCTCAGAAGCGCCAGCTTCAAGCCCGGCTCTGGCGAGCGGTCCATTCCCTGCCCGACCAGCAGCGCGAGATCCTGGTGCTGCGCGACTACCAGGATCTGACGTACGCGGAGATCTCGACCGTCCTGGAGATCCCCAAAGGCACGGTCATGTCGCGTCTGCACCGCGCCCGCGGAGCACTGCGGAGTGCGCTGCAGGATTCGCCAGGAGGCACCCATGGTTGAACATTGCTCGATGCCCTTCGACGAGGCCCTGCTCTCGGCCTACCTGGACGACGAGCTGACGCAGGAAGAGAGCCAGCCGGTCCGGATCCACCTGGATGACTGCGAGTCGTGCCGGCGAATCTACGAACAGATGAGAGAGCTCAGGGAGGCAACCATGACGACGACGTTCCCGGCCCTCGATGATGGACAGTGGAACGAGCGGCCGCGCAGCCGGGTCAGCCGGATCCTGCGCAACCTGGGTTGGGCGATGCTCCTCCTCTGGCTCGGCGGGGTCGTGTTCCTCGGCCTGACCGAGCTCGCGGCTGAGGCCGGCGGCATGCCGATTCGAGAGCTAGCGCTCATCGTCGGTCTGGCCGGCGGAGGACTGCTGGTATTCCTCTCGATCCTGCTCGATCGGCTCTCGTCGTACAAGACAGATCGCTACCGGAGGGTACAGAAATGATCATCACCACCACCGGTGACATCGCCGGCAAGAGGATCGTCCGCTCACTCGGTTTGGTGCGCGGCAACACCATCCGCGCCCGCCACATCGGTCGCGACATCACCGCCGCCCTCCGCAACCTGGTCGGCGGCGAGGTCAGCGAGTACACCAAGCTCTTTGCCGAGGCTCGCGAGCAGGCGCTCGACCGCATGGTCGCCGAGGCCAAGAGCCTGGGCGCGAACGCGATCGTCGAGGTGCGGTTCTCGACCTCGATGGTGATGGCGGCGGCCGCGGAGCTGCTCGCGTATGGGACGGCCGTGGTCACCGAGGACCTGTAGGGGAAGGGCTCGCTTCCTCCCCGCGCCTCCTTACCCCAGTCTGCGACGCGCCAGCACTTTCATCCAGCGTCCCGGCAGGCGACTGAAGACCCAGTAGGCCAGCCACCGGGGCCAGCCGAGCTGGCTCGCCGGCACGTCGGCCACCAGCCGGCGCGCCTGGGGACCGTCACCTTCGACCAGCGAGTGGTAGAGCGCGCCGACGCGCCGCTCGCGCAACGCCTCCGCCACCGCCCGACGCTCGGGATCCGTCAGCCGCCGATCGGCCGCCAGCTCCTCGAGCACGCTGACGCCACGGCCCAGGATGGGCGCATGGGTCGCGGTCAGGTTGTCGCCGTCGTAGTTCATCTCGACCAGCACCCGGTCGACGGCGGCGAACTCGTGCCCGAGCGCCAGGTTCAGCCAGAGTGCCCAGTCCTCGGGACCCTTGAAGCGCTCCGGGAACTCGAGATCCTCGAGCTCGCGCCGGACCAGGACGGCGGAGGTGAAGATCCGTGACTCCTCGAGCAGCCACGTGAACAGCGAGCGGTCGAAACGCAGAAGCTCACCGCGGCTCTCGACCGCGGCCTCACGCACGCCGCCCAGGTCGAAGCGCGAGGCGATGCCGACCTCGACGCCCACCCGAGTGCTCGTGTCAGTGAAGACCAGGTCGACCTCCGGGAAGGCCTCGACAACGCGCGCCTGGGCACGCAGCTTGTCGGGCGCCCAGGTGTCGTCGCTGTCGAGGAAGGCGATCCAGTCGCCGCGCGCCTCGCGGATGCCGCGGTTGCGGGCGGAAGAGGGTCCGTGGTTGGCGGTTCGTATCACCCGCACCGGCGCACCGACATCGTCGGCCACGTCGGCCGAGTGATCGCCACTGCCGTCGTCGACGACGATCACCTCGAGCGGACGGAGCTCCTGGGCGAGCGCGCTCTCGATGGCCGCGGCGATCCGCGATTCGCGGTTGTAGACCGGAATGACGACCGAGATCCTCACGTCAGGTGCCATAGAGCGTCGTCCACTCGTCGAATGTGCGGCCGAGGAGCCGCGCGAGCGCTGCGGTCTCCTTGAGCTGATAGGGGCGCAGGATCCCGGCGGCGCGCTGCGTGTCGTCCTGTGTGCGGTCCACCTTCTCCGCCGCGAGCGCCCTCCCCCAGCGGCGCATCGGACCGGGCACCAGGGGGCCGAGCCGGTTCCAGAGCGGCGACTCGCGGAATGCGTCGAGCCTACCCTCGCCGCGCACACGCTCGAGCTCCTCGGGCGTCGCGTTCTCGTGCAGCGCGGCGTCGGCGAGCGGCACCGAGGGGTCGACGCCCAGCCAGTCGAAGATCGGGCGCAACTCTGCGGCCGGATCGTTCACCAGCGCCTCGAACGTCAGCGTGCGCACGCGGTCGGCGCCGAACAGTCGCAGGTAGGGCTCGAGCTGGAAGGCGTAGTTGCTGACCTCGCGATAGTGCGGCTCGCGCTCGAGCGCCGTCACCAGGTCCCGTCGCTCCTTGCGCTGGCCGACCGCGTGCCAGTAGTGGCTGATCGAGCGCTCGACCGGGTCGCGCATGATGTAGAGGATCCTCGCCTCGGCATTGAACTGGACGATGCGTTGCGGCACACCCGGCATCTTCGGCGCCTTCGAGTAGTTGGTGCTCGACTCGCCGAGCACCTTGGCGTCGCCGGCATTCTCGAACAGCTCGAGATAGCTCGCCTGACTGCGCCAGAAGCCCCAGCTCTCCACCACCTCGCGCGCCGGCGACTCGAGATCATCGAGGTCGACGAAGTAGCACGGCTCCTTGGGCTCGGACATGAATACCTCAGGGTGACCGGCAAGGTGCGCGTGGAGCGTACTGCTGCCCGATTTCATCGCCCCGACGATGAACAGATTCGGTCTCACGGTCATCGGTCGGAAGCCTCCGTCGCCACCAGCGGGCGCAGAAGAACCGAAAGCACACCCGAGCTCAGGCCGCCCTTCGGTCGGGTTCCCGTCGGTCGATTCCAGGCGATACGCCTACCCCGCAGGCGGATTCTCAGAGCGCGTCCCAGGATCGACAGCACGGCGCTCAGACGCTCGCCCGACTCGCGACCGAGCCAATCGTCGGCGTCGGGATCGCCGACCAGCAGGCCGGCCGCCGGCGGCTCGCCCGGAGGGTCGGGCCAGAGCCGAAGTCCCCGGTCGAGCGCCCGCCGCAGATCGCCATCGCCGGCCGCCGTCTCGTGCCGCGGGTGGAGCCAGAGCCAGCCGTCATCGAACGACGTTCCTTCGAGAGGGTAGTCGAGCTCGCGCAGGAGATCGCCCAGGACAGCATCGGCCCGACGGCGGTCGGACTCGGGCAGCCGGCGCCAGCGGCCCACTCGCGAGCCATCGAGTGCACCGCCGACGTTGCCCTTCCAGCTCTCCGACTCGCGGACCAGGTTCGCGCTCGGCCGCTCGTCGGCCAGCATCGCCGGCTCGAGGGTCTCACCGAGAAAGGAGCACAGCTTTCGCAGCGTCGGCTCCGGGCTGGCGACCAGCTCCTCGTAGCGCACCGTGTGACTCAGCGGATCGGCAGCGAAGAAGCCGCGACTCCGCTCGTGGAACCGGCGCCAGTAGAGCAGGCCGCCGAGCAGATCCTCCGGCCCCCAGGGGACGCCGGTGAGCGACCTCGCGACGTCGCGCGGATCGCGCACGATGCGGACGATCGGCGAGCGAGGAAACCAGCGCCGGATGTCGCGGACATAGAGCAGGTGAACCGGGGATTTCTCGATCCAACGCTCCTTGCCCGCGCGCCGCGCGGTGAGCTCACCCAGCGCCTCGAGCACACCGACCGGCGAGGGCTCGACGCCCGCAAGCAGGCCGCTCAGCTCGTCGCTGCAGACCGCGTAGCGTTGGAGCAGAGACTCGCCTTCGAGCCGGGCGGAGTCGGCGAGCGAGATCACGTCCGACGGCCACTGATCGGGGCGCGGCATCGGTCGGCCGGCGGCCGCCAGCGACGCGAAGAACGCCGTCTCCGGGCCGCACGCCAGCCGGCTGTGCGCCGAGAGCATCGACGCGAGCAGAGTGGTGCCCGAGCGCGGCACTCCGACGAGGAAGATCGGGGGCTCGTTCATCCGGTGGCTTCGAAGAACGGAAGCTTCGGTCGGGCGCTACCCCACCAGCCCAGTAGCGGCGCCAACAGCACCACCGCCCAGCCCAACCAGACGATCACCGCCAGCCCAGCGGCGACGATCGGCCCGTCGACCCACGAGGTGGCGTAGCTCCAAGCGACGAAGGTCGCGACCATGCCGAGCAGCGCGAGGCCGCCGCCCAGGAGCGGATAGTCGAAGCGTCGGATCCGCCGGTACGCGACCAGGCCGCCGAACGAATAGACCGCGAACGTCACCACGCTCGCCCACGCCGCGCCGCGAGCTCCGAGCGCCGGGATGAGCGCCAGGTTCGCGGCGACGTTGACCACGACGCCGAGCAGGTGCGGCGGAATCGTCGCCATCGTGCGCTTGGCGAGCAGCGGCGGCAGGTTGAAGTGCGCGTGCAGGCTGAAGAACAGGTACGCCAGGCAGAGGATCGGAATCAGCTCCGCCGCCGGCTGAAACTCGGGGGCCACCAACAGGCGCAGCAGCGGCACGGCGAACAGCGAGATCCCGAGCATGAGCAGCGCCAGCAGGGTGAAGAAGTAGCGGAACACGGCGCGCACCGCCGCGTGCAGCTGCTCCTTGCCGTCGAGCTCGTAGATCACCACGTACCAGATCTGGGAGAACGGATGCAGCACCAGAGTGTTGATCCCCTGGCCGATGGCGTAGGCCACCGAGTAGACGCCGACCTCCTCGAGGTCGAGCATCACCCGCAGCAGATACCGGTCGAGCGAGTGCATCGCCGTGGCGAGCAGCGAGGCCACTACCAGCGGCGTGCCGTAGGAGAAAAGCTCACCGGTGAGATCGAAGCGCAGGCGCGCGCGACCCCGCTTGCGGGCGAACAGCGCGAACAGAACGGCTGCCGCGATGGCGGCGGTGATCAGGTTGCCGAGCAGGATCGCCGCCACGCCGAGCCGAAGCGCGATCAACAGCCAGAGATTCAGAGCGATGTTGACCAGCAGGCGGCCGAGGCTGACGGCGACGAACAGTGACGACTGCTTGTAGACCCTGAGGTGCGCCTGGAAGAGCTGCTCGAGGGTCGACAGCGCCAGGGTCGAGAGCGCCAGCAGAAAGAAGTAGGCGCCGCGCCCCTGCTCGCCGCCGAGGGTCCACGCGGCCAGCGACTCGCGGAAGATCAAAGCCGGCACCAGCAGCACGACCCCACTCAGGACCAACAGCGTCAGCCCGGTCCACCAGAGGGCGTCGCGCTCTCGCTCCCCGCCGGCTTCGAAGTGGTGGCGAACGACCGAGCGCACCGTCCCGGAGGCCAGCACGATCGCCAGCAACGCCACCGAGAGGTCGAGAATTGCCAGCACGCCGTAGTCGGCCGGCGCCAGGAACCGCGTATAGACCGGCAGCAGCAGAACCGAGGCCAGTCGGGTCAGGATGTGGCCCAGACCGTAGACGCCAGAGTGCTTCAGAAGGTCGCGGTAGGAGCGCTCCACCGAAACAGGATACTCAATCCGCCCGTGCTAGGCTTCGCCGAACTCAGACATTGGGAATCTCGCAGTCCGGCCAGGAGCGGAGCGCGCCATGTCCTACTCAGATGTATTGAAGCGTCGTGCCTTCGGCGAGACATCGCGGCGCGATGCCTGGTGGATTCAGCCACTTGTGGTGTTCCTCGCCCTGTCCGGGTTCATCGTCTACTCGACCTGGGCTGCGTTCCAGAACGCCCACTACGCATTCGGCTCGTATCTGTCGCCGTTCTATTCGCCCGAGCTGTTCGGCGACTCGCCGCACAGCTGGTTCGGACCGAAACCGGGCTGGTGGCCGGGCTTCCTGCCCTTCTCGCCGGCGCTGCTGATCCTCTGGGCGCCGGGCGGCTTCCGGCTCACCTGCTACTACTACCGCGGCGCCTACTACAAGGCGTTCTGGAGCGACCCGCCCTCGTGCGCGGTCGGCGAGCCCCGCAAGTCGTATCGCGGCGAGGCGTCGTTCCCCCTGATCCTCCAGAACGTGCACCGCTACTTTCTCTACCTGGCGCTCGCCTTCCTGCTCTTCCTGTCGCACGATGTCTGGAAGGGGCTCTGGTTCACCGATCCCGTGACCGGCGAGACCACGTTCGGCCTCGGCGTCGGCACGCTGGTGCTGGCCGCCAACGTCGTCTTCCTGGGCGGCTACACCCTCGGCTGCCATTCGCTGCGCCACCTGGTGGGCGGAGCGCGTGACAGCCTGGCCGGCCAGCCGGCGCGGCAGTTCAACTACCGTTGCGTCAGCTGTTTGAATCGCAAGCACATGGTCTGGGCGTGGATGAGCCTCTGCTGGGTGGCGTTTTCGGACCTCTACGTGCGGCTCTGCTCGATGGGCGTCTGGACCGACTGGAGAATTTTGTGAACGGAGCACCTCTCTCTCCCTCGAATCCCTCTCCCACCTCCAGTTGGGAGAGAGGCGCCGCCGCCCTGTCCTCGTTCTGCGGGGAGTGGGGTCGGACGTCAAGATGTCAGGCTATGGGAGACCACTAGACCAGTGCCCAACTACCGAGAGCACCCGTATGACGTTTTGGTGATCGGCGCCGGTGGCGCCGGTCTGCGGGCCGCGATCGAGGCCGCCTCGACCGGCGCCTCGGTCGGCATCGTCTGCAAGTCGCTGCTCGGCAAGGCGCACACGGTGATGGCCGAGGGAGGTGTCGCCGCGGCGCTCGCGAACGTCGACGAGCGCGATGGCTGGCGGGTTCATTTCGCTGACACCATGCGCGGCGGGCAGTACCTGAGCCAGCCGCGGATGGCGGAGATTCACGCCCAGGAGGCGCCCGACCGGGTACGCGAGTTGGAAGCGTGGGGCGCGCTGTTCGATCGCACCCAGGAGGGCCGGATCCTGCAGCGCAACTTCGGCGGTCACAAGTACCCGCGCCTCGCCCACGTCGGCGATCGCACCGGGCTCGAGATGATCCGCACGCTCCAGGACCACGGCATCCACCAGGGGATCGAGGTGCACATGGAGTGCACCGTGACAACGCTGCTCAAGGACGGCGAGCGGATCGCGGGCGCTTTCGGCTACGACCGTGAGCGCGGCCGGTTCATGGTGTTTCCCGCCAAGGCGGTGATCGTCGCCACCGGCGGTGTCGGCCGGGCGTTCCGGATCACCAGCAACAGCTGGGAGTACACCGGTGACGGCCACTCACTCGCCTACCACGCGGGCGCCGAACTGATCGACATGGAGTTCGTGCAGTTTCACCCGACCGGCATGGTCTGGCCGCCGAGCGTCAAGGGCATCCTGGTGACCGAGGGCGTGCGCGGCGAGGGCGGGGTGCTCAAGAACACCGAGGGGCGGCGCTTCATGTTCGACGACATCCCCGAGCTCTACCGCAACCAGACTGCGGCCGATCCCGAGGAAGGGTGGCGCTACACCCAGGGCGATCGCGATGCCAACCGTCCGCCCGAGCTCCTGACCCGCGATCACGTGGCGCGCTGCATCGTGCGCGAGATCAAGGAGGGTCGGGGCACCGAGCACGGCGGCGTCTTTCTCGACATCGCCTGGATCAAGGAGCGGTTGCCAAACGCCGAGGAGCACATCAAGCGCAAGCTGCCGAGCATGTACCACCAGTTTCGAGAGCTGGCCGGGATCGACATCACCAAGGTGCCGATGGAGGTCGGACCGACCACTCACTACATCATGGGCGGCATTCGGGTCGACGCCGAGACGCAGATGTCGACGGTCGAGGGGCTGTTCGCGGCGGGCGAGTGCGCGGCGGGACTACACGGAGCGAACCGACTGGGCGGCAACTCACTCTCCGACCTGCTGGTGTTCGGCAAGCGCGCCGGCGAGTACGCCGCCCGCTTCGCCGCGGAGCGCGCCACCGAAAGCTATCCGAAGGAGCAGGCGGAGGCGGCGGCGGCCGCCGCGCTCGAGCCGCTCGACGGTCACACCAGCCAGGGCCAGAACCCCTACAAACTCCAGTCCGATCTCCAGGACGTCATGCAGGACGGCGTCGGCATCGTCCGCAAGGAGGACGAGATGAAGGAGGCGCTGCGTCGCATCGACCGGCTGCGCCGGCGCGCCGCGAACGTCTCCGTGCCCGGCAACCGCGAGTACAACAACGGCTGGCACACGGCGCTCGACCTCGAACACCTGCTCACCGTGTCTGAAGCGATCGCGCGCTCGGCGCTCGGCCGTCCCGAGAGCCGCGGCGCCCAGTTCCGCGAGGACTATCCGGAGAAAGACGCCGAGCTCGGCAAGCTGAACACCGTCGTCTGGCGCGGTGCCGACGGCGAGATGCAGGTGCGTTTCGACCCGGTGCCGGAGCTCAGCGAGGAGCAGAAGAAGATCATCGAGGAGAATCAATGAAGCACACCCGCTCGGCCGGGCCTGGGGGAGAGGCCTGATGGTCGTCAACTTCAGGATCTGGCGCGGCGACGCCTCGGGAGGTCAGCTGCGCGACTACTCCACCTCGGTCACCGAGGGGATGGTCGTTCTCGACGCGGTTCACCAGATCCAGGCCGAGCGCGCCAACGACCTCGCGGTGCGCTGGAACTGCAAAGCCGGCAAGTGCGGCTCGTGCTCGGCCGAGGTCAATGGCCAACCGAAGCTGATGTGCATGACGCGGATGAGCGACCTCGACACGTCGCAGTCGATCACCATCGAGCCGATGCGCGCCTTCCCGCCGATCCGCGACCTGGTGACCGACGTCAAGTGGAACTTCGAGGCCAAGAAGCGCATTCAGAAGTTCACACCACGCGCGCCCGACAACGACGACGGCACCTGGAACGTCGACCAGGGCGACGTCGACCGGGTCCAGGAATTCCGCAAGTGCATCGAGTGCTTCCTCTGCCAGGACGTCTGCCACGTGCTGCGCGAGCACCACCTGCATCAGCGCTTCATCGGGCCGCGGCTGCTGGTCTACAGCGCGGCGCTCGAGATGCACCCGCTCGACACCGCGGATCGCACCGGCGACCTGCGCTCCCGAGACGGTATCGGTCTGTGCAACATCACCAAGTGCTGCACGAAGGTCTGTCCCGAGAACATCACCATCACCGACAACGCCATCATCCCGCTCAAGGAGCGGGTCGTGGACCGCTTCTACGATCCGCTGCGCAAGCTCTTCCGGGTATTCAGCGGGTAGACTGCCGGAGGGATCCTCATGAGCGAACTGAAACGACTCTCACCGGAAGCGATTCCAGCCTCGCTGGCGCGCGCCGACCGCTACCGGCTGCTCAACGAGCCGGAGCAGTCGGAGAGCATCTGCCTCGACATCCTGGCGATCGATCCGGGCCACCAGGAGGCGCTCGTCACCCTGCTGCTGGCGCTGACCGAGCAGTTCGACCAGCAGATGGGCAAGGCGTTCACCGCCGCCCAGGCGGTCGTACCGCGGCTCGAGGACGACTACAAGCAGGTCTACTATCGGGGCCTGATCTTCGAGCGTCGAGCCAACTCGCACCTGCGCACCGGTGGCCCGGGCGTCGGCAAGGTCGCATACGACTGGTACCGCCGGGCGATGGAGTGCTACGAGGAGGCGATCGAGATCCGGCCGCCCGGCAACGACGAGCCGATCCTGCGCTGGAACAGCTGCGTGCGGATCATCGAGCGGCATCCGCAGGTGAAGCCGGCCGCCGAGCCGGACTTCCACCCGATGCTCGAGTAGGGGGACACAATACGTAATGCGCGCAGACATGTGTCTGCGCACATTACGTATTGTGTCCCCCCTATTCGACGATCAGGTGCGGCACGGTCGCCAGGTCCCACGGCCAGACCAGCCCGCGCGCTGTCGCCGCGACGTGCTCCTTGCCGTAGAGATGCTCGACCAGCCAGAAGGCCGGCTCGTAGCTCATGCCGCCGCCGACCGAGGTGAGGAACTTGCCGTCGACGACCAGGCGGACGTCGTCGCGCACGTCGATCTTCGGGAACATCTCCTTCAAGCGCTCACGATCGCCCGGATAGGTCGTCGCGACGCGGCCGTCGAGGACGCCGGTGGCGGCGAGCGGGAAGGCACCGTCGCAGACGGTGATCACCCACTCGGCTTCGGCGACCGCCTTCTTGACCCACGCCATGTAGGCCGGGTTCTCGAGGTCGGCGTCCATCGAGCCGCGGGTGCTGGGGATGATCAGAATGTCGGCCTTCGG
>JAJCXP010000069.1 GCA_029263375.1 Acidobacteriota bacterium
AGCCACGCTCCTCGGCTTGCTTCTGCGCTTGTTCGAAGCCTTTGGATTGAATCTCCCGAAACTCGTCGTCGAGCATCTGCAGCTGGGTTTGGTACTCTTCGCTCTCGAGCGCCGCTGTCAAGGCGGCCTCGAGCTCTTCGACCAAGTGCTCCATGTCTTGCCGGAGCTGCATTCCCTTTCCCGGATCGAGAGCGAGCACACGCGGTTTGCGCGAATCGTCGAAGTTGTGGATGTAGCACCAGTCCTTGGCGGGTGGCTTGTTCGCCGCCTGGCGCTCGAGGAACTCGCGCGCGAGCATGTGACGCCCGGTCCCTTCGGTCCCGAAAAGGAACAAGTTGTAGCCGTCGTGATCGATGGCCGTACCAAACTCGAGCGATGCGGTCGCCCTGGGTTGCCCGAGGACGCCGTCCGGCTCATCAACCTCGGCGGTCGTCGCAAAGTGCAATCGCTCAGGATCGCAGATGCGGCGCAATTCCTCTGGAGTCAGCTCTCTCGGACCAGCCACTTAAGTCTCCTCTGCGATTGGGCCCGTACGGCGCTCACTGTGCGGTCATCGGGTTACGGAATTTTGGGATTGGAGGAGTTCAGATTCACGGAAACGGCTTCTATCGGTACTCTCGTTGTTACATCGGTTCTGATGGCAGGAACAATGGCATGGCCCCCGGAAACCATTTCGCAAACACGAGAAGTGCCGGCATTGTGGGGAAGGTTCACGCAGCTCCCTAGGCTGGTCCACTGCTTGCTGAGAGGGGAGTTGTGAGTATCGGATAGGAGGGAAGACGCCTATGCAGGACTTCTTCGAATTCGCGGACGAGCTCGGCCCGACGAAGGTCATCCATATCCGCGAGCCGTCGATCGGGCTCGAGGCCGCCTTGGTGGTCGACAATGTGGCGATGGGCCCTGCGATCGGGGGCCTGCGGATGGCCAAGGATGTCGGCACCGTGGAATGCATGCGGCTGGCGCGGGCGATGACGCTCAAGAATGCGGCAGCCGGGCTCCGCCACGGCGGCGGAAAATCGGTGCTGGTCGGCGATCCGTCGATGGATCCAAGAAAGAAAGAGCAGCTGGTGCGGGCCTTGGCCTGCGCGCTCGCTGATGTGAGCGAATACATCATCGGCCCGGACATGGGCACCACCGAGGAGTGCATGGCCTGGGCGTACGATGAGATTGGGCGGGCCGTCGGTCTACCGCGCGAGCTCGGCGGAATTCCTCTCGATGAGATCGGCGCGACAGGCTGGGGCATGTTGCACGCGACTCGCGCAGCTCTCGAACACTGCGATTTCGAGGTGAAGGGCGCCCGAGTCGTGATCCAAGGCTTCGGTGCCGTGGGGATGCACGCGGCACGCTTTCTGGTGGAAGAGGGCGCGGTCCTGGTAGGCGTTTGCGACAGCCGCGGGGGAGTGCGCGACGAGGCCGGCCTGTCGTTTTCGCAGCTAGCCTCCATCCGCGCGGAGCAACGGAGCGTGAGCGAGTACCACGGCGGCCATATCATCGATCGCGAGGCCGTGGTCGACATCCCGTGCGATATCTGGATCCCCGCCGCGCGGCCGGATGTGATCGATGAGTCGAACGTCGGTCGTCTTCAGACAAAGCTGATCGTGCAGGGCGCGAATATTCCGATCACCGTCGGCGCCGAGAAGTTGCTGCACGAGCGGGGCGTGATCTCGGTGCCTGACTTCATCGCAAATGCCGGCGGTGTGATCTGCGCGGCGATGGAGTACGAGAAGGCGACCGAGGGAGCGGCGATGCAGATGGTCGCCGAGAAGTTGCGCCTCAACACCGAGGAAGTCCTGGCCGAGGCCAAGCGCCGCGCCGTAACACCGCGGGAGGCAGCGCAGGACCTCGCGGTGCGCAGGGTCAAGCAGGCCATGGAGTATCGACGCTGGGGGGTATTCTGAAGTCTCCTCGGGGACGATCAGCGGGCAATCGATGTATCGAATTCGCTTTCATGGCCGAGGAGGCCAAGGGATCAAGACAGCGAGCCGGATGCTCGGGTCGGCGCTTTTCAAGGAGGGTTTCGAGGTCCAGGACGCGCCTCGTTACGGCGCCGAGCGCCGCGGCGCTCCGATCTTCGCGTACGTGCGAGCGGACCGACGACCGATCAACGAGCGCGGGGAGATCCGCGAGCCGGACCTGGTCGTGGTCTCTGACGACTCGTTGTTCGCGGTGCCGACCGCCGGGGTTCTGCTCGGCGTCGACCGGCGGACGGTGCTTCTGCTCAACAGCCGCGAGACTCCAGATACATGGCGCCACCGACTCGGCCTCGACAGCGTCGTGCACTGTCTCCCCGACTACGGCGACCCGGCCGATGCCGGTAGCGCCGGCTTGATCGGTTCGGCCTCCGTCGGCGCCGCAGCTCGGCTGCTCGGCGTGATCGCTTGGAGATCGCTCTCCGAAGCGGTCGACGACGAGCTCGGTTTTCTCGATGACGCGGCTCTAGAAGCGAATCGCGCGGCGGCTCGATCGGGCTTTGACAGCGTTCCCGATCTCAGCGGCTCGGTGCTGCCCGGCGGCGATGCCCCTCCCAGCAAGGGGCGATCGCCGGGGTGGATCGACGTGCCGTTCGAGACTGCGCGGGTTTCGGCGCCGGCGATCCACGGTGCGGTGACCAGCGTCGCAGTAAAGACAGGGTTGTGGCGAACGATGCGGCCGGTGATCGAAGCGCAGCACTGTAACCGCTGCTGGTGGATCTGCAGCACGTTCTGTCCG
>JAJCXP010000070.1 GCA_029263375.1 Acidobacteriota bacterium
TTCGGGTACGTGACCAACGGCGGCAAGCAGCTCTACGCGCACACCAACTACGCCACCAAGACCGTCACCGGCGGCTTCTTCTTCCGGAACCCGAACACCCGCGGCTCGGTGTTCAGCGGTGACGGCGGCGACACGCTTCTGATCGGTGACCTGACCGGCAACGGCTCCGGCAACTGCCCGGTGGTCAATGTCGTCAACAACGTGCCCGATCCGGGCGCGCTGCAGCAGGTCTTCGACGATCCGGACTGCTTCTCCTTCCAGGAGATCTTCCCCGGCGGCTTCACCCCCAACTTCGGCGGCGACGTCGAGGACATCGCGGTCACCGCGGGTGTGCGTGGCTCGCTGAACAGTGGTCTTGGCTGGGACGTGAGTGTCAGCCAGGGCTCGAACGAGGTCGACTTCTTCATCTTCAATACAGTCAACGCCTCGCTCGGACCGGACACGCCGACGTCGTTCGACCCCGGGCTCTACAAGCAGGAAGATCTGAACTTCAACTTCGATGTCACCTACCCGGTCAACGATCGGACCAATGTCGCCGGCGGCTTGGAGTGGCGTGACGAGGAGTTCACGATCGGCATCGGTCAGGTCGAGTCCTACGAGCTCGGCCCGCTGGTCGATCAGGGCTTCAGCGCGGCCTCCAACGGCTTCCCCGGTTTCGGTCCGATCGCGGCCGGCAGCTGGAGCCGCAGCAACTTTGCGATCTACGGTGACGTCGAGCGCTCGAGCGCCGACGAGAAGTGGACCGTCGGCCTGGCCGTGCGCTTCGAGGACTTCGACGATTTCGGCACGACCACCAACGGCAAACTCTCCGGCCGCGTGAAGCTGCACGAGCAGTTCGCGTTGCGCGGCGCCTACAGCACGGGCTTCCGGGCTCCGACTCCGGGTCAGTCGAACGCTTTCAACGTGTCGACCGAGTTTGACCTGGTGCTGATGGATCTGGTCAATAACGGCACCATCCCGCCGTCCTCCCGCGTTGCGGAGCTCCGTGGCGGTCTGCCACTGAAGCCCGAGGAGTCGACCAACATCGCCATCGGCGGCGTCTACGAGAACGGCAACTTCCTGCTCACCGTGGACTTCTTCCAGGTCGAGCTCGACGACCGGATCACGCAGACTCAGCTCTTCTCGCTGACTCAGGACGAGGTCGACGCGTTGATCGCCGAGGGCATCACCAGCGCCGGCAATCTGCAGAACTTCCGCTTCTTCACCAACGACTTCGACACCGAGACTCAGGGCGTTGACGTCGTGGCGACCTGGTCGCCGGCGAGTCTGGGCGGCAAGACCAACTTGAGTCTGCTGTTCAACCACACCGAGACCGATGTCACGCGCTTCAACCCGGCGACCCTGGATGCGACTCGCATCCGTGAGCTCCAGGAGGCTCTGCCCGAGACCCGCTACACGTTCACCGTCGATCAGGGTATCGGCGACAAGGCTCGCGTCCTGGGCCGGATCAGCTACTATGACGACTGGTTCGATTCCGAAGATGTCGCGTCCTATAGCGGCAAGCACCTGGTCGATCTCGAAGGCTCGTATACCTTCGCCGGCGACGTGACTGTGAGCCTCGGCGCGCAGAACATCTTCGACGAAGTGCCGGACGAGAACGTCGGCGCGCGCTCGGGAGTCGGCAACCGCTACAGCCAGTTTTCGCCGTTCGGGTTCAACGGTGCGTACTACTACGCGCGGCTGAAGTACGACTTCAACCTCAACTTCAACTAGGGCGCAAGCCCTTAGTTCCGCATTTCCGGGCTGCTCGACCTCAGGGTCGGGCAGCCCTTTCTTGTTGCCGCTACAGAACGCGTGAGTAGGCGCTGAGCGCCGGTTGGCCGCCGAGGTGGGCGTAGAGGACTCGCGAGCCAGGCTCGATCTCACAGGACGAGATCATCCCGATCAGGCCGGCCATCGACTTGCCCTCGTAGACTGGGTCGGTGAGCATCCCCTCGAGGCGGGCACAGGTGCGGATAGCCTCCAGGGTGGATTCGTCCGGGATGCCGTAGATGCCGGCGTTGTAGCCATCGATCAGCTGGATCTCGTCGTCCGACAAGACGCGCTCGAGGCCGATCGACGCTGCGGTCGCGCGGGCGATACGCGCGATCTGGTCCCGGGTCTTGGGAATCGTCGCCGAGCCGTCGATGCCGAGCACCCGCCGGGGCCGGTCCTGCAACGCGAAGCCGGCGATCATGCCGGCCTGGGTCGAGCCGGTGACCGAGCACATCACGATCGTGTCGAAGAACTCGCCGAGAACGCGCTCCTGGCGCTCGACCTCGAGCGCCCAGCCGGCGAAGCCGAGTCCGCCTAGCGGATGGTCCGAGGCGCCTGCAGGAATCGCGTAGGGTGTGCCGCCGGCGGCCCGAACCGATTCGAGCGCCTGCTGCCAGCTGTCGCGGATGCCTATATCGAAGCCCGACTCGTCCGTCCGGATGTCGCTGCCGAGGATGCGTGACAGCTGGAGGTTGCCGACTCGATCGTAGATCGGGTCGTCCCAGTCTACCCAGCTCTCCTGCATGGTGACCGCCTTGAGGCCGACGTGAGCGGCGACGCCAGCGACTGCGCGGGTGTGGTTCGATTGAACGCCGCCGATCGAGACCAGCGTGTCGGCGCCCTGGGCGAGCGCCTCGGGGATCAGGTACTCGAGTTTGCGCACCTTGTTGCCGCCGAAGGCGATGCCCGAGTTGCAGTCTTCGCGCTTGGCCCAGATCTCGACTGCGCCGCCGAGGTGCGCGCTCAGCCTCGGCAGGGGGTGGATCGGGGACGGCCCGAACAGCAGGGGATAGCGCTCGAAGCTCGACAGACTCATCGCTCGATTCCTCCGATCGCGAGTCTATAGCCTGCCTTTGAGCCTGCTCGCTACACGAGCCGGTGAGAGGGTCAGGCTGGCCGCTCACGCGGGGTCAGTCGCCGGCGCGGATGAGCACGAGTACCAGCCAGGTCCAGTCAAGCAGAAGGAAGGTGGAGTAGGCCGACGTGCTACGCCGCCATCTGGAGATCGACATCCCGCCCGCGACCAGGACGGCGCCGAATGCGATCACGGCGGTCGCGGCCAGATCGCCAACGAACCACCACGAGAGACCGACGCGGGCGATCAGCATTGCCAGAACCACTGCCAGCGAAGCGGTGCGCCCGAAGGCGACGCTGAAGGTGCGCTTGCCGACTTCGGCATCGTCGTGGCGATCGACGATCGCTCCGAGGATCTGGAGATTCATGATCACCATGCCCGCGAAGGCCCAGGCCCACAGCGGCGGCGTCCCCGAATGGACGAGAATTCCCAGTCCGCCGATCAGCAGGTAGATCGAGGTCGCGGTCAGCTCGGCCAGAATCGGCACGCGACTCAACCGCAGCCCCGGACCGTTGTAGAGGGCGTTGCCGGCGGCCATCAGGAGCATCCAGCCGACCAGGTCGAAGCGTCCGAGCGCCGACCATGCAATCGCGAATGGGAGCTGCGCCAGAAGGATCGTGGCGGGCAGAGCCGTGCGCTTGGGATCGTCCAGCAAGGGGCCGAACACCGCGGCCGTGGCGCGATGGCTCTTGCGCCGAGACAGCGTGTCGACATCCCGATCGAAGTAGTCGTTCCAACCGTAGATCAAGAGCCCGAGCGGTACCGTGACGTAGATCGCCGCGATCCAGAACGAGGCGGACAAGGTGAAACCGCCGGCAATCGCGGGGAACAGAAACGTCCAGACATGCGTGGCGATCAGACCCGGGCGCGCCACGCGGATCAGATCCCCGACACCGAGCGGAGTCCAGGCTCTTCCGGCAGAGCGGCCCACCTGCGTTGCTACTTCGTTCACGGATTTTTGAGGCACCTACGACGGTAGCAGAGACGACGCTCGGCGGACAAACGGCGTTCTTTTCCTGGGCGACTCGCCGCGGTATGGTTGGCCGCCACGATGACTGGATCGATCGACTGGTACTACCACCGCGGCGGCTGAACGAGCTGCGCGCGGGCGTCCAAGTTCCTGGACGCGCATGGCCTCGAGCCGGGCGAGAAAGTTCCGGCCTCCCGCAAGTTGCGGCGGCGGGACGCGGCCGCGATTCTGAGGGAGTCGCAACGCGTGGTCGTCGCCAAGGGGCGCAGACTCGACAGGTTCGAGACCGCTGGCGCAGTGGAGGACGAGGTTCTCGATCTCTTCCTGGGCAGCACCGGCAACCTGCGCGCCCCGCTGCTCCGAGCGGGGAAGACGACGCTCGTCGGCTTCGACGAAGACGCCTGGTCGGAGGAGCTTCTCTAGTCTGCCTGTGGTGCCCGCGGTCGCGACGCGAGCCGGTGCGAAGGGCCGGCCAGGCCTAGACCGTCGACTGCCCGCCATCGATCACAAGATTGGCGCCGGTCATCCAAGCGGACTCGTCGGATGCCAGAAAGATCGCGGCCCCCACGTGATCCTCCGGCAGCCCGGCGCGCCCGGCCGGGATGTGACGTGACCGCTCGGCCCACAGCTCCGGGTTACCCTCCCACTGGTCGCGGTTGGCGCCGGTGCTGGTCAGACCTGGCGAGATGCTGTTGACCCGGATTCCGTGCGGCGCCATCTCGTAGGCGACGCTCCGGGTCAGCATGGCGAGTGCGGCCTTGCTGGACTGGTAGTGCGCCATCCGGCTGATCGCGCTGTCGGCGCTGATCGAGGAGATGTTGACGACCGAGCCGGGCAGCCCCTCGGCCAGTCGCTCGCGGCAGAAGAGCTGGGTGAGCAGGAAGGGCGCGGTGAAGTTCGTGCGCATCACGCGCTCGAGCTCCTCGAGGGTCAGGTCGGCGAAGGCCGTGCGGGTGATCTCGGCGGCGTTGTTGACCAGTACGTCGATCGAGCCGAGAACCTCGTGAGCGCGGCGGTAGAGCTCCTCGAGCCGGTCGAGGTCACCCAGGTCGACCTGGACGGCTGCAGACTCGAGGCCGGCTGCTCGGATCGCCTCGACGACCTCGGCCGCGTCACTGGCTCGGCGCCGGTAGGTGATGACGACCCGCGCGCCCTCGGCGGCGAAGCCGAGGGCGATCGCTCGGCCGATGCCCGAGCTGCCGCCGGTGACCAGGGCGCACCGGTTCGACAGTCTCATCGGTCGTGAATCTCGAGGGAGCCGACCACCTCGGAGATCCGTGCGCCGAGCTCCGGGCTGCCCTGGAGGTTGTCGGTGAGGGTAGAGAGCACGTAGACGCGGTCGCGAACGACCGAGCGCAGGATGGTGATCATCTTCGATCGATCACGACTGGTTGCTACCGCCGCGAATGCCGGCCACTCCTCGATCAGCGGCTCGACCCGACCCACCTGAACGATCTCGTTGCCGAGCGTCGCCGTGTTGATCATCGTCTGTTCGATCATCCAGTCCAGAAGCTCGGTCGTCTCGCGGGCGGCCTCGGATGCCGTCAGCGGTCGCGATGCGACCAGGATCGAGATGTCGTGAGGCTGCTCGGCGAACAGGCCCACCTGGCTCCAATCGCCATCGGTCAGCGCCTGGGAGCGCCAACCGACCGGAAAGGTGATCGACAGGGTCGAGAACGGGTCGCTCATGCTCCGCTGGGCGACGGGCGTCGATGGCTCAGGCAGTTGAGCCCGCCCCGGTCCGCAGACCAGGACCGCCCACCCGGCGAGGAACAGAGACGCTACGCGCACCTCGCACACGCTATCAGGAGGGCTCGAAGTGCGGCCAGGGCCGATAGGGCGGAGCTCAGGGCTAGGAAAGATCGCCCGAGTACCTGTTCCGGCGGGAAGAGCATTACAAAGAAAAGAGCACCGGTCGTGTGACCGGTGCTCGGGCTTTCTCGGTCGCGGCGGCGCCGCGCAATCGGTAAGGGTCAGTCCTCGTCGCCGCCGACGCTCTGGCTCGCCTTCTCCTGCGCGGCCTTCCAGACCAGGTAGGCGCCGAAGATGATCAGGGCCGCCGGCCACCACTCCTCGATCCAGTCGAGCGAGATCTCGAAGCGGGTGTTGGCCAGCAGGATCGCGCCGATGGCGATCATGGTGATGCCGCCGGCGATCGAGCCTCTGAGGCCCGGCGTCCCGAAGTCCGTGGGCAGCTCGATGTCCTGGTCGCCGCCTGCCAGGGCCCGGTTGTAGAACATCGCGCGTCGCGCGGCGTCGATCATGTTGTAGAGCCAGAAGAACGCCAGGAAGAGCCCGGCCAGGGGAATCAACGGGCCGAGAGCGCCCGAGGCCAGGAGCGTGATGATCACCGCCACGGTGGCGATATGCATGAAGCCCCGCTGGTAGTAGCCGACGTAGACCTGCCCCAGACCGGGCATGACCGACAGCAGACCGGCGACGACCGGCGACTTGACTCGGGGGTCATTGGGAGAGGCTTGGGCCGGCGGCGGCGCGGGGATGCCCTGGCTGGGCGGCGGGCTGGTGTGGGGGATCTGTTCGGGTTGGTTCATGAGGTCTCCTCGTCGGAATCTTGGTCGGCCGCGGCAGGGTCTGCGTCGGCTCTCTCCAGCAGGGACGCAACCTGTCCCCAGAAGGTTCGAATCTGTTCGAGCGCCCAGCCTGGCGCCTCGTGAGCAACTGCCCGCGAGCGTTGGAGTGTCCGGTCGCCGAGCTCGATCGTCTCGCGCCAGCCGTCGACGACCGCACGCACTCCCTCGGAACCACCGACGGTCGCGACTCTCGACGCGAGATCGGCTTTCAGGCGCGTCCACTGATCGTCGAGCCGAGGCGTGGGCACGGTCTGAACGATCTGGACGGCCCGCCGCGGCATCGCCTCGAGCGGCGAGACTGGAGTCGTGAACAGGACCACCAGAACGATCGTCGCCGCGTAGGCCGCTTCGAGCGCGAACCGGGGCCGCCGTACCCAGCGTGGCCAGGTGCGCCGCCACCAGCGAGCGCCGCGCACGTGCCAGGGCAGGGTGGCCGCGAGGACGGACGCGACGAATTGGCGGCCGGGGTGGATCTCCGCCATCTCCGGCAGCTCGTCGACCAGAGAGGCGAGCACGCGCTCGAGAGCGCCGCACTCGGAGCAGGCGGCGAGGTGCCCGCGGACCAGCTCGGCCTCGACACCTTCAAGCCGATCGTCGACCAGGTCGCAGAGAGCACGCTCGGCCGAGGGGCAGCCGGAGCCGGCGGTCTCGGCGAGCACGCGAGCCATCAGCTCGTCAGGTGGCGACAGGGTTTTCTGCGCATCGGAGCCGGCCGCGATCTGGGCCAGCTCGACCAGCTCACGGCACGCTGCACAGTCGGTGAGATGCTGCGTCACCGCCGCCCGCTCGAGCGGATTCAACTGCCCCAGAGCGAGGCGTTCCAGGAGAGCTTCGAGCGTTGCGCAGTTCACGCGCTGACTCCGTAGGAAGGGTCGATCTTGCGAATCGCCTTGGCCAGCTCGATACGCGCACGGTTGCTGCGCGACTTCACGGTGCCGATCGGCACCTGCAGCAGCTGAGCGATCTCCTCGAGCTTGAGCTGCTGGATATCGTGCAGCAGCAGGATTTCGCGGTTCTTCTCGGTCAGTGCGTTCATCGCTCGATGGACCAGGCGCCGGGTCGCGCCGGTCAGCCAGTTGTCTTCGGGCGTCGGATCGTCGACCGCCGTGTCCAGCGCCTCGTTGATCGGTACCGGTCGCTCCGGGGTCCGAACCTTCAAGCGGCGCTGGCGATCGATGCAGCAGTTGCGCGTCAGGCGTAGGAGCCAGGGCAGGAATGGCGCGCTGGGATCGAGCGTGTGCAGGCCACGGAAAACCTTGACGAACGCCTCCTGTGAGGCGTCTCTTGCCTCCTCGCGGTTGCGCATGTAATGCACCGCGATCGCGAAGACCCGGCCCTGGGTCTGGCGCACCAGCGCCTCCCAGGCCAAGTCATCACCCGCTCGGCAGCGGGCGGCGAGAGTGTCGACGTCGATGGTCAGCTGGCGCTCCTCCGAGGTACGGTCAGGCGGTCGAGCCCTACCCCCTCTTCTCGCCAGGTAGACGCAACGCTGCGGGCCAGGGTTCGCCCACAGAATAGATCGGCCGCAGCGGCTCGTCCAGCCGCTCGGCGACGAAGCGCAGTGGAAGGGCGCTAGATGGCGTTTCTATGTTCTGCCGCTGGCGCCAGCGAACCGAGGAAGCTGGTGGCGACGTCGATCAGCTCCGGGCTCCCGAGCCGGTAGATCACCCGCTGACCTCGCCGCTGGTGGAGGACAAGACCAGCGCTGCGGAGGATCGCCAGGTGCCGCGAGATGCTCGGCTGGGTCAGATGGAAGTGATCGACGATCTCGTTGACCGCCATCTGCCTGTCGATCAACAGGTAGAGGATCTCGCGTCGCGTGGAGTCGGCCAGTGCCTTGAACACCCGGTCCAGCTCCGCCCGCGCCTCGGTCAGGATCGTGATCGGTGAGGAACCGTCGACGCCCTCGTTTCCGCGGATCGATCTAGATATGGTTCTACGTCTGGTCTGCTGCGTTCCCTGAGTCAGGTCCATGCCCGTCCCTCCTCTCACTCTCTTGGGCTTTGATAGCAGCAGTCGCCGCCGTCGACAAGGCGCTCGTGCCCCTGTTACCAACTTGTCACAGGGCCGAATCGATGCAAAAGAGATACCTCCCGGCGCGCAGCAGCAGGCAACCGGCTCCCCAGGCCGGCGAGGAGTTGCTCGGCTCGTCGAGGGCGTTCTCGGCGATCAGCTCGAACTCGGGCCCTGCGGCGACCACCGAAGTGTGCCCGAACGAGTCTACCGCGTACACCTTGCCGTCGCCGGCCATCAGCGAAGGTCTGAAGCCCGACCCGGTCAGGCGCTTCTGCCATTTGATCTCGCCGGTCTCGGGCTCGTAGCAGACCATGACGCCGTTGTCGGCGACGGTGTAGAGGAGGCCCTGGTACAGGACGGGCGATGACACCTGGGGGATCTGTCGCCGGGTCTGCCAGAGAATCTCGACCTCGGTTGCTGCTCCGCTGCCGGTCAGCCTCAGCATCGCGCCGTTTCGAACCCGATCGGCGCCAGTGAATACGGCCAGGAGATCGCCGGACACGGTCGGGCTGGCGACTGGCTGATTCTGCGCCAACGGTTGCGACCAGAGCGTCGCGCCGGTCTCGGGGTCGTAGCTCGTGACGCGGGCGGCGTGGGTGAACAGGACCTCCTCGCCGCCGCCGCGTTCGAGAATGAGCGGCGTCGCGTAGGAGCAGCAGGTGTCGTCCCAGCTGCGGCGCCACAGCTCCTCTCCGGTCCCGCGGTCGAAGGCGCCGAGCCACCCGACTCCGTGCTCGGCGTCTTCGCGATCGCGGGCGACCACTACGCCACCGCGGGTCAGCACCACCGAGCTCGCGGCGCCGTAGTGCGAGAGAGAGCGGTAGTCGGGATCGACCACCCGGCTCCAGACGATCCTACCGGCGTTATCAAGCGCCGCCAGGACAGCGCCGAAGAAAGCGTAAACGTGCTCGCCATCGGCGGCTGGAGTCGGCGCCGCATAGGTGTTCAGGCGATGAGTGTCCTCGGAGGGCTCTCGGACGACCACCGTCTGCCATTCGATCGCGCCCGATGCGGCGTCGATGGCGAGCACCGATCGTTCAACGTCGTCACCGTCACGATCAGCTGTCGTGAGGTAGGCGCGGCCGCCGGCGACCACCGGCGACGAATTGCCCTGCCCGGGCAGTTCGGAGCGCCAGCGTACGTTCTCGGAATCCGGAGCCCATCGCTCCGGGAGCTCGCTACCGTCAGTCAAGCCGACGCCTCCGGGCCCGCGAAACTGCGGCCACTCGGCGGCGCGATCGCGGTCACACGCGGTGAATACCACCAGGGTGAGTGCCCCCGCGACCCGCGCGAACATCCGGGCCGTCAACCAGCAGGTACGCAGATCAGCTCTTGACAAGAATCTCCTCCAGATCGCTCAGTCGATGGGCCTCGTGCGTGGTCGCGATCTTGCCATTGGTGGCGCGGCCATCGAGGTTCACCCAGCACGTCTCGAGGCCGTAGCGGCCGGCCCCGTCGATGTCCGCCAGCAGGTTGTCCCCGACCATCAATACGTCGGGCTTCGCTGGCCCACCCATGAGAGTGAATGCGTGCTCGAAGATACGAGGGTCGGGCTTGGCAAAGCCGACCTCCTCCGAGATCACGACCACCTCGAAGTGCCGGCCGATCGGCGAGCGCTCGAGCCGCGAGCGCTGCACCGAGGCGAGGCCGTTGGTGATCAGGGCCAGCCGGTAGGTCGGCGCGAGCGACTCCAGCAACCGTTCGGCGCCCGGGAGGAGCTGAATCTGGCGCCCGAGCCAGCCCAGATAGAGGTGACTCAGCTCCGCCGGGTCGGCGTCGAGTCGGAGCTCTTCGACGAGACGGCGAAACCGCTCTTCCTTGATCGAGTGGCTGCTGATGTCGCCGTTCTCGAATCGCTTCCAGAGCGCGCCGTTGATCCGGCGATACGCCGTTCGCAGCTCGGCATGGCTGCGGCCGAGGTCGGCGTCGGTCCAGAGCGCCGCCAGAGCGGCAACCTCGGCACGGTCGTAGTCGAACAGCGTGCCGTCGGCGTCGAAGAGAATCCAGCGATAGGGGGGCAAGTCCACCTCGGCTTCTCGCTGGCTAGGCTGCTTCGACCCGCACCGGAACGCCATTGACCGCCGCTGTCCCGCACAGCGCGTCCACCACCAGGTCGTCGGTCACGTCGTTGGCGCTGGCGCCCGCGTGCTGCGCCGCGGTTGTCAATCGCGCTCCCGCCCGGTGGTGCCCCCAGCCGTGCGGCAGGCTGACGACGCCGGGCATGATTCGATCGCTCAGCTCGAGCGGCGCGACGACGCGGCCGACGCGTGAGATCAGAGCGACCGACTGGCCGTTGCGAAGCGCCCGCGCGCCGGCGTCCTCGGGGTGCATGAGCAAGGTGCAGCGGGAGCGGCCGCGGACCAAACGTGGCAGGTTGTGCATCCAGGAGTTGTTGCTACGCAGATGGCGGCGGCCGATGAGGAGGAGATCGCCCGCGACCGGCTCGAGCGGCGGAGCCTCGAGCGAGGCGCGGAGCCTCGGCAGGTCGGCGGTGAGCTCGGCCGGCGCGAGTTGGATCCGACGATCCGACGTGCGCAACCGGGCGGGCAGGCACGGCTCCAGCGCTCCCAGGTGGACGCCGTGCCGGCTCCGCTCGAGGCGGCGCAGCGAGAGTCCGCGGCGGAACGGGTTGAGGCCCGCGCCGTGCGGCCCGAATCGGAGTCCGAGATCGAGTAGGCCCCGTGGGCCGGCCCAGCGACTGAATGCGTGCAGGGCTCGCTGGTGAATCGGGCCGGCGCCCAGGCGGCGATGTAGCTCGGCGACGATCTGCCAGTCGTGGAGCGCGTCGGCCGGCGGTGCCAGCGCAGCGGGTGAGAACTTGGCGCTGTTCTCAACCGCGAGCAGGTGGAAGACGACGTCGTAGTGATCCCGCTCGAGCGGCGCGGTCGGCGGCAGAATGATGTCGGCGTGGCGCGTGGTCTCGTTGAGATAGAAGTCGATCGAGGCCATGAAGTCGAGCTGCGGCAGGGCGGTCTCGAGCTGGCCACCGTTCGGGGTCGAGAGCACCGGGTTGCCGGCGATGGTCAGGAGCGCGCGCACCTGGCCGTCACCGGGCTCGAGGATCTCTTCCGCGAGGGCCGCGGCCGGCAGCTCGCCACCGAACTCCGGCAAGCCGCGAACGCGCGAGTGCCAACGGCCGAGCTGGCCGCGTCCCGACCGTGCCACCGCATCGACCGCCGGGTTGGTGAACATCGAGCCGCCGGGGCGATCCAGATTGCCGGTGACGATGTTCAGGACGTTGATCAACCACTGGCAGAGTCCGCCGAAGCGCTGGGTCGAAACGCCGACGCGCCCGTAGCAGGCCGCGGTCGTCGCGCCCGCGAAATCGCGCGCGAGCGAGGCGATGTCGACGGCTGCGATGCCGGTCGCCACGGCGACTCTTTCGGGCGTGAACGGCTGGCTCAGACGCCGGACCTCATCGAGCGGCGTCGTGATGGTCTCGAGCCGGCCGGGGCGCTCGAGCCCCTCCGCCAGAATCACCTGCAGCATGGCCATCAGGAGCAGGGCGTCGGTACCGGGACGGATGTAGATGTGGCGTTGAGCGACCTCGGCGGTCTCGGAGCGCCGCGGGTCGACGACCACCAGGCGGCCGCCACGCCGCTCGAGCGCCGCCAGTCTGCGCCTTATGCCAGGGGCGGTCATCAGGCTGCCGTTCGAAGCGATCGGGTTGGCGCCCAGCATCAGGAGAAAGTCGGTGCGGTCGACGTCGGGAACCGGCAGGAGCAGCTGATGGCCGAACATGAACCGCGCGGCGACGTGGTGGGGGAGCTGATCGACCGAGGTGGCCGAAAAACGATTGCGGGTCCGGATCGAGCGCAGGAAAGGCGGTCCATAGAGCATGGCGCCCAAGCTGTGTACGTTCGGGTTGCCGAGATAGATGGCCAGCGCGTCGGCGCCGTGCTGGGCACGCGTCGCTCGGATCCGGTCGGCGGTCTCGTCGAGTGCCTCGGACCACGAAATCTCGATCCAGTCGCCGCCGCGGGTGCGGCGCACCGGACGCCGCAGCCGGTCGGGGTCGTCCTGGATATCGCCGAGAGCCATCGCCTTCGGACAGATGTAGCCGCGGCTGAAGGGGTCGTGCTCGTCGCCGCGGATCGAGACCACGCGGTTGTCGCGGACCTCGACTTCGAGGCCGCAGATCGCCTCGCACAGGTTGCAGGCGCGAAAGTGCGTTTGTGTAGAAGCCGCCACAGGATCGGTGTGGAGTCTACAGGAGAGAATTGTCGACAGAGGTCCTTGACAAATTAATTTGTCGGTAGTAGAAAGCCACTCATGCAAGGCCTCGATCGGAGTTCCGAGCCCGCCGGATCCCCGCCGCCGGCCAACGTGGCCGTCGTAGGACGACTCGCATCCGCCTCGGCGATGCTCAAGCCGCTGCGTCTCGAGATCCTGGGGCTACTCGCCGCGCCGATCTCGGCGACCGGGCTCTCGCGCCGTCTCGGGCAGCCACGCCAACGCCTCAACTACCACCTGCGGGAGCTGGAGAAGGCTGGTCTGATTCGCTGCGTTGCCGAGCGCAGAAAGGGCAACTGCGTCGAGCGGCTCTATCAGACGACCGCCCGGCACTACGTCATCGGTCCCGAAGCGCTCGGCCGCGTGTCGCCGCCGGCTCAGACGGCGGCGGAGCGCGCCCGCGGCGATCGCTTCTCCTGGTCATACCTGGTCACGCAGCTGACCCGTGCTCTCGTCTCGCTGGCCACGCTTCGGCGCCGAGCGGACGACGCCGGCCAGCGGTTGGCGACCGCCGGGCTCGAAACCAGCGTCCGATTCGCCTCGCCGGCCGGCTTCGCCGAGTTCAACGAGCGCCTCGCGGCGGCGGTGTCGGGGCTTGTCGCCGAGTTCCACCAGCCGGAGGGACGCAGCTATGAGGTGTTCCTGGGCTGCTATCCAACGCTCAAGAAAGGAGAGGAAGAACAATGACGAACTCGACGGACCCTCTGCGCCTGACGGCGCATCGTGGCGAGGACAGCCAGAGACTCGAGGCCGAGCTGCAGCTCTCCGTTGACCCGCAGGCGGTCTGGGCGGCTCTGACGGACGCTCAGGAGCTGGAAAACTGGTTCCCGCTCCAGGCCGAAGTCGAGCCCGGCGAAGGTGGGCGGATCCACCTCTCGTGGGACGGAGACTGGGAGTCGGACCTGGACATCGAGCTTTGGGAGCCGCAGCGCCGGCTGCGCACGAGCTGGCCGTGGGCCGCTGAGGAGGGTCTTCGGGGTCAGCCGAACGCGGTCGTGGTGGACTATCAGATCGAGCCACGCAGCGGAGGCGGAACCGTGCTGCGCCTGGTGCACTCAGGCTTCCCGGTGGGGGACGACTGGGAGGACATTTTCGACGGTACGCGGCGTGGCTGGAGCTACGAGCTACGGAGCCTCAAGCACTATCTCGAGAACCATCGCGGCGTTCGAAGAGCGGTCGCGCGCGTCCGCAGGTCGATGGGCAGTCGCGCCAACCAGGAGGTCTGGGATCGACTCTGGTCAGACGGGGGGTTGGTCGCCGAGGGGGCGGTCGGACCGATCGAGCGCGGAGCCTCGTACGCCTTCACCATGTCGGGAGGAGTCGAGCTCGCCGGCACGATCCTGGTGGCCATTGCGCCGACCGATCTGGGCGCTACCGTGAGCGGAGTGAACAACTCGCTCTTCCGGGTGGCGGTCGGTCACGAACGTGGTCCTGGAGAGCCGCCGGAGGTTCAGCTCTGGCTCGCGACCTGGGGCGTTTTGCGAAGCCAGGTCGAGCAGATCGAGTCGGCCTGGGAGAGCGCCCTCGATCGGGTCCTCGCAAGCTAGGCGAGGGCCCCCTCTCAACACTCGGGTCCACCTGCCGACGAGCGAGTCCGGAGCTCGCTGAAACTCCTCTCGGACGCGACCCTGGTAGAATTGCCGTTCACGCTCGGTTTCGGGATCGCGTACGATCATGGAGATGGATTCGCCCAGGCCACCCGTTTCTCTCGTACCCTCCGGGGACGACGAGGCGCCCGTTCGGCTCGACGAGTACCGGGCCGTCATTGGGCAGCTCCCAGACCGCTACTGTGTCAAGGAGGACGAGGACGGACGCTACCTCTCGTGCCTCGAGATGCCGGAGGTCAAGGTCCGGATCCGGCGCGACTTCTCGGTCACCGGCAGCGCGGCCAGGAAGTATCCGTCCGGAACCATCTTCCTCGATGGCGCCGCCCAGACCGAGCCGTTCCTGGATCTCGAGCGCAAGATCTACAATCTCGATCACCACGAGGGCTGCGAGCGGCGCTTCACCCTGTCGGCCTGTGAGCAGGCGATGGTTCTGGTCCTGCGCGGGCTCGACCTGCGGGAACGCCCCTGGACGCTCTACGCCAACGAGCCGGACCTCGACACGGTGCTGGCCATCTGGGTGTTGCTCAACTCCGTCCATCTGCAGAACAAGGAAGAGTCGATCAAGGAGAGCGTGCTGCCGCTCGTACGCTTGGAGGGCCTGATCGACGTGCAGGGTCTCGAGTACATGGAGTTCAGCGGCTTCCCGAAGGACCACCTGGACGAGACCTACCGGCAGCTCGAGTGGCTGCGCTCGACCGGCGCTGTCATGCAGGCCGAAGATGATCATGTGGACGTGCTGGCCGGCACCATGGCGCAGCTGCGGGTGATCGACCAGCTGGTCTATCCGCGCGGCTTCATCCAGGAGCTGCCCGGGATCGAGGAACTGGCGCGCGACGAACTGACCGACGAGCGGATCGCGGTCGTCTGCCGCAGCGACGAAGGCATCTACGAGGTCGAGCGGGCTCTAAAGCGGCTCTACGGCAAGCGACTCGGCCTGATCGTGCTGGAGAAGGAGCCTCGTACCTACACCCTGCGTCAAGTGGACTCGTTCCTGCCGGTGACGCTCGAGGCGGCCTACAGGCGGTTGAATCTGGTGGATCCTGCGGTCCGTGGCTCCAAGTCGGCGAACCGCTGGGGAGGCTCGGGCGAGATCGGCGGCTCGCCGCGCACGACCGGAACCGATCTCTCCCCGAAAGATATCGCCGCGGCCTGCCGGCAGGCGTTTCGGCGGCCGCCGCTGAGCAACCGATTCGCATCGATCGGCCTCGCTTTCCTGGTGAGCGGCATCGCAATGGCGGCCGGCTGGTTCATGGAGAGCCTGGGTGCGGCGTTTCCGGCCTGGGCGAGAACCCACTGGCAGGGCTCGCCCCTGGCGTTCGGGATCGGCGGCTTGCTCACGGCGCTGATCGCGATCGGGATCCTCTCCCGCGGGCGCCGCCGTCGCCTGTTCGGCTTGCAGATGCCGGTCGGTGTCGGCTGGCTCTGGATGGTGCCGGTGGCACTTGCGGGTGCACTGATGGGAGGAGCCTGGGCACCTCCTATCCAATGGCGCGAGGGGATCGCGCCGACCGGTCTGGATCTCGCGGCGATCCTGGTGTTCCCGCTGGTTGCCGAGATCGTGTTCCGCGGGATCGCCTTTGGACTGATGTCCGGTGGTTTCAGCTCACAGCGCTCCCGCGGTCGCTGGTTTGTCTCCTGGCCGGTGGCTCTGTCGGCAGTCTTCTACGCGCTCTGGACTCTGCCGTTGTTTCACCCGCCGCTCGCTTCGACCGATCTGGTCTGGTTCGCGATGCCGATGTCGGTGACGGTGGGCGGTGCGCTGCTCTTCGGTGTCGCCGTCGGCGTCTGCCGCGAGCGCTCCGGCAGCCTGCTGGCGCCCCTGGCAGTGCACTATCTCGGCCTCGCGGCCGTGGTGGCCGCGATGGCTGTTGGGCTCGGCTAGGCCGAGTGGCTTCCGCTCAGTCCTGTCGGTCGTGCTGACGTAGTTTGTCGGTCGGGCGACGTAGAGTGTCAGCCTGAGAGGATCCCGCGCCCCTGAGGCGCCAGGCATCCCCCTTGTTTGTAGCTAGTTGCGGTCGGTCGTGCAGATGGCACGGCGCGTGCCTCTAGTGCTGGTGTCGTCGAAGGAGGGGCGAGTTCGCCCAGGGGATCCAACGACGACAATGATAGTTCTGCATAGACAGGATTTGCTGGACCGCGTCGGTGGCGACACGGAGCTTGCGGAGGAGCTGTTGGAGCTCTTTCGCGACGAGGCGTTGCGCCTCAGAAGCGAAATCGAGGAAGCGGTCGCCAGAGGCGATTCGATCGCGCTCGGAGAGGCTGCACACGGTCTCAAGGGCTCGGCTGGCAACGTCGGTGCGCTCGGCGTCGAGCAGGTCGCGGCGGAGCTCGAGCGGGCGGCAAGGGTGGGTGAGCTGACCGGTTCTGCGGCCGCCTGTCGCCGTCTGTCCCTGGCCATCGACGCCCTCCTGGCGGAGCTCGGAGAGCGCGTCGCTTGATGGGTGACCCGGAGCAGGCGAGCGGCGCGCTCGGCTGGGATCCGCTGGGCCGAGAGCAGCGGCGGAGCACGTTTCACACCGTTCAGCTGCCGCGGCTTCGGCTGTTGGGATTCGCGGCCGTGGCGACGTTGATCGTGAGCTACGACGTTATCGTGCGTGGCGGAGCCCTCGCGCGGCCCGACTATCTCGCTCTGCTGTCGCTCTTGGGAGCCCACATCGTCGGCTCCTGGTTGGCCTTGCGGCTGGCCTATGGGCGGACCGGCCGAATCGACCTGTCGTTCGTGTTCATGAATGTCGACGTACTGGTGGTCCTGACGGCGCTCTTGATCGTCGGGCCGGAGCACGGCTGGCTACCGTTCTTCATGCTCGGACGGGTGGCCGATCACGTCAACATCTCTGCCGCGCGGGCGTTCTACTTCACGCATGCGATCACGATCGGTTACGCCGGCCTGCTGCTCTGGATGGCGTTTGGCCTGGGGCTGGAGGTCGAATGGCGGCTCGGCATCGGCACCATGCTGATGCTCTACATCGTCGGCTGCTACATCGCCTTCACCGGTCGCGCGGCCGACGTTCTGCGCCGCCGTACCCGGCGCTCGGTGCATCGAGCGAGCGAGCTCCTGGCCGAGCGCGATCGGCAGCGCGAGCAGCTGGAGAGGCAGGTCAACGAGCTCGAGCTGGCGCGTGAGCAGCTGCAGTACTTCGAGGATCTCTATCTGCTGAGCCCGGTGGCGATCGCGTCGCTCGACAACGAACACAAGGTGGTGACCTGCAACCCGGCGTTCGAGCAGCTGTTCGGATATCGGTTGGACGAGGTTGTCGGTGAGCGACTCTTCGACCTGATCGGTCTCGAGGGTGGAGAGGAGGAGATGCAGGAGGCGATCGAGCAGGCGGAAGCCGGCCGTCTGCACACGACGACCCAGCGGCGGCATCGGAACGGCTCGAAGATCGACGTCGAGATCTCGGCTGTACCGGTGACCGTGCACAATCGGCGCGTCGGCCTGCTCGGGCTCTATCACGACATTTCCGAGCAGCTGGCGGCGCGCGAGCAGGCCGAGGCCGCCAGCCGGGCAAAGAGCGAATTCCTGGCCAACATGAGCCACGAGATCCGGACGCCGATGAACGGGATCATCGGCATGACCGAGCTAGCGCTCGATACCGAGCTCTCAGACGAGCAGCGCGAGTACCTGGGGATGGTGCGCGACTCGGCGACCGCCCTGCTCGCGCTTCTCAACGAGTTGCTCGACTTCTCGAAGATCGAGTCGGGGCACCTCGAGGTCAATCGAATCGCCTTCGACCTGCGTCGCACCCTGCAGTCGGCAGTGGACTCGGTCTCGGTCACGGCGGCCGACAAGCGGGTCGCGCTCGAGCTGGAGATAGATCCCGAGATTCCGCCGCGGTTGATCTCGGATCCACACCGTCTGCGGCAGGTAGTGGTCAACCTGCTCGGCAACGCGATCAAGTTCACCGAGCACGGCTCGGTCAGGCTGCAAGTTGCTCGCCTCGAGTCGTCGCCCCCGGATTGCCGTCTGCGCATGACGGTCTCTGACAGTGGTATCGGCATCCCGTTGGAGCAGCAGGATCGGGTCTTCGAGGCGTTCGTGCAGGCGGATGGCTCGACCACGCGTGAGCACGGCGGCACCGGACTCGGCCTCGCGATCTGCAGGCAGATCGCCTCGCTCCTGGACGGCCGGCTCGACCTCGAGAGCGCGGAGGGTGTGGGCACAACGGTAACGTTCGACTTCGTTGCGGAGATCGCGCTGCCGGCGAAAGTTGCCTCGGACCGTCCAACGATACGAGAGCTGTACGGCTCCCGAGCGCTCGTGGTCGACGACAACGCGACCACGCGCTTGATTTTGGAACAGACGGTTCGCGGTTGGGGTATGCAGGTGGAGACCGCCGGCGAGGGGCTCGTGGCCCTGGAGATGGCGCAGGCGGCCGCCAATTTGAACCGACCATACGAGCTGGTCCTGCTCGACTATCAGATGCCGGGCATGGACGGCTTCGTGGTCGCTGAAACCCTTCGAACCCTGAATGTTCGGGGCAACAGCCCGGTCGTCGTTCTGCTGACCTCGGACGGGCAGCCCGGCGATGCTGTCCGCTGCCGCTCTCTGGGGATCGACGCCTATCTGACCAAGCCGGTCGAGCGGCGGGAGCTGTTCGAGGCGGTTCAGAGCGCCTTCCGAGAGAGCGGCGACGAAGGGGCGGCCCCGTTGGTGACCCGCCACTCGATGCGCGAGAGCCGACGCCCGCTCCGGGTCCTGGTTGCCGAGGACAACGCCGTCAACCAGAGGCTGGCGGCCCGACTGCTCGAGAAGTGGGGCTACGAAGTAGACCTGGTCGACAACGGCGCGAGCGCGGTCGATCGCGTCAAGCAGGGTGGCATCGACGCGATCCTGATGGACGTCCAGATGCCGAAGATGGGCGGTCTCGAGGCGACCCGAAGCATCCGAGCCTGGGAGGAGGGCGAAGCCCTGCACACGCCGATCATCGGCGTCACCGCGCACGCGATGGCAAGCGACCGGCTCGCCTGCATCGGCGCGGGCATGGACTACTTTCTGCCGAAGCCGTTGCAGACGGAGGCGCTCCGCCGCGCACTGGAGCGCGTCTCGACAACCGACCCGGGCTCGCTGCCCGACCTACTCGAGGAGGCGGCGCCCGCCTAGCGGGCGCCGAGAGAACTATGGCAGAGCCCCTGATGCCCCCTGTTTCCAGCCGCGAGGAGTTCGAGAACCGGCTGCTGGCCGTACTCCTCGACGGGGGAGAGCTCACCTCGGACCAGGTGCGCAGGGCCAAGGTCTCGCAACGCACGGAAGGCAGGTCGCTGCCACAGGTGCTGATCGACCTGAACCTGGTTGCGGTCGACGCCATGCTCGGGCTTGTATCCGCGACCCTGAAACTGCCGTCGGTCGACCTCAGCGCCACGCCGGGAGACGCGAGTGTGCTCGATCTGGTGCCGCGACAGCTCGCCTTCGAGTCGCAGGCGATCCCGATGTTCGCGGTCGGCCGAGAGCTCACGGTGGCCACCCACGAGCCGTACGAGCTGTCCAAACTCGATTCTCTACGTTTCGCCACCGGTATGACGATTCTGCCGGTGTTCGCCCTGGAGAACGACATCGCGCAGCAGCTGGTCGCCTGCTACGGCGACTACGATTCGAGCTTCGATCCGTTCGCGATCGAGTTCGAGCAGGTCGACGCTGCGGACGACAGCCTGTCCCTTGACGCCGAGGTCGAGCTCGACCGGCCGATTGTGCGCCTGGTCAACCTGATCCTGTCGAGCTGCATCGGCGAAGGCGCCTCCGACATTCACCTGGAACCGCAGGACAAGTGCATGCGAGTGCGGTCGCGGATCGACGGGTTGATGCGGATGAAGCCGTACGAGATTCCGCGTGAAGCCGAGTCCGGAGTAGTCGTGCGCATCAAGATCCTGTCCAAGCTCGACATCTCCGAGAAGCGACGGCCGCAGGACGGCAAGATCCAACTCCGCTTCGAGGGGCGGCAGATCGATATCCGGGTATCGACCTTCCCGTCGGTTCATGGCGAGAAGATCGTCATGAGGATCCTCGACAAGGAGAAGTCGAACTTCGAGCTCGACAGCATCGGTATGCGCGCCCCGGTACTGAAGGGCTGGCGTCGCCGGCTCGAGTCCCTCGAGGGCATCCTGCTGGTGACCGGCCCAACCGGATCGGGCAAGAGCTCGACTCTCTACGCGACCCTGCGGCACCTAAAGCGTCCCGAGGTCAACATCGTCACTCTCGAGGATCCGGTCGAGTACGAGCTCGAGGGCATCACGCAGGGCCAGGTCCATCCGGCGGCGGGCTTCACCTTCGCATCGGGTCTGCGGGCGATCCTGCGCCAGGACCCCGACATCGTGCTGGTCGGTGAGATTCGCGACGGCGAGACCGCCGAGATCGCCTCGCGCGCCGCGATCACCGGTCACCTGGTGCTCGCCACACTTCACACCAACAGCGCGCCCGCCGCGGTGACCCGGCTGATCGACCTCGGCCTGGATCCGTTCCTGGTCGGCTCGGCGCTGCGCGGCGTACTCGCCCAACGCCTCGTGCGGCGGGTCTGCCAGGCGTGTGCGAGCGAGCGGGCGATGGACGACTTCGAGCTGAAGGAGTTCGCGGGCTGGTTGGAGAGGGGCGCCAAGATACGGGAGGGGCAGGGGTGCTCCGCGTGCGGTGATACCGGGTTCGCTGGGCGTACGGGCGTCCACGAGCTGCTGGTGGTGGACTCCGAGCTCAGGGAGCTGATCTCGAGCCGGCCGTCGGAACCGGCGATCCTGGAAGCCGTGACCGCCAAGG
>JAJCXP010000071.1 GCA_029263375.1 Acidobacteriota bacterium
ACGGTCGCGGCAACTACACGCTCGGAATCGAGGATCATCTGATCTTTCCCGACATCGACTACAACACCGTGGATCGGCCCAAGGGGCTGAACATCACGATCGTGACCACAGCGGACAACGACGAACGGGCGCTGCATCTGCTGCGCGCGCTGGGGATGCCCTACAAGCGTCCCCGCAACGAAGAGTAAGGAGATTCTGGTGGCAACGACGGCCAAAATGGCTCAGATCGAGCGCAAGCCCAAGTTCAAGGTGCGGTATCGGAACCGCTGCCGACGCTGCGGTCGACCGCGCGCCTTCATGCGGAAGTTCGCGCTCTGCCGGATCTGTTTTCGCAACCTCTCGCTTCAGGGCTATCTGCCTGGCGTGATCAAGGCGAGCTGGTAAGGATTTAGAAATGACGATGACCGACCCGATCGCGGACCTGCTGACGCGGATCCGCAACGCACATACAGCCAAGCACGACCGGCTCGATTCGCCGGCGTCCCAGCTCAAGCTCGAGATCTGCAAGATTCTCGAGAGCCAGGGCTTCATTGTTGGCTTCGAGACCCAGGGCGACGAGCCACGGGACAAGGAGATCCGGATCTTCCTGCGCTACACGCCGGAGGGCGAGCCCGCGATCCAACACCTTCAGCGCGTGAGCAAGCCCGGCCGGCGGGTCTATCGCGGTGCCGGCGACCTCAAGCCGGTGCTCAACGGCCTCGGCGTCGGGATCGTGTCGACGTCGCGCGGACTGATGACCGACAAGGACGCCCGCGACCAGCGCGTGGGCGGCGAAGTCATCTGCGAAGTCTGGTAGGGGAATCTAGATGTCACGCGTAGGCAAACGTCCAATCGAAGTCCCGAACGGAACGAAAGTTTCGATCGACAGCGGGATCTTCACCGCCGAAGGGCCAAAGGGGAAAGTCTCCGAGCGGCTGCTGGATGGCGTTCCGGTGACCATCGACGATGGCGTCATCACCGTGACCCGCGACAACGACAGCGGCGACCTGCGCTCCAAGCATGGGCTGCTACGGTCGCTGCTGGCGAACGCCGTCACCGGTGTCACGGAGGGTTTCCGCAAGGAGCTCGAGCTCAACGGCGTGGGATACAAGGCCGAGGTGCAGGGGCGCGCGGTTCACTTCGCGCTCGGCTACTCGCATCCTGTGGTCTATGAGCTGCCCGACGGCATCGACGTCGAGGTGGACAAGAACAACAAGATCTCGGTAAGCGGCGCCAACCGCCAGCACGTGGGGCAGGTCGCCGCCGAGATCCGGAGTCTGAGAAAGCCCGATCCTTACAAGGGCAAGGGCATCAAGTACGCCGACGAGATCATTCGTCGCAAGGTCGGCAAGGCCGGCGCGGCGGGCGGCTAGGTCGAGAAGAGACGGAAGTCATGAAAAAAGCTCAACAGAAACGAGAACGGCGTCTGAAAACGCATCGGCGGATTCGCCAGCGCGTCGAGGGCAGCTCGGAGCGTCCGCGGTTGGCGGTCTTCAAGTCGCTGCGCTATGTCTACGCGCAGCTGATCGACGACACCCAGGGCAAGACGCTGGTGCAGGCAAGCTCCCGGGAGGAAGCGATCGCGAGCAAGGCCGAGGGAAGTGCTTCGGCCAAGAACGCGGCGCGTCTGGTGGGCGAAGCCATCGCCGAGCGGGCCAAGAAGGAAGGCGTCGAAAGCGTCGTATTCGACCGCGGCGGCTACCTCTATCACGGCAAGGTTCGTGAGCTGGCCGAAGGGGCCCGTTCCAAGGGCCTCAAGTTTTGATGCAAGGAGACTGTCTTGGGTAGGGACTATAGAAATTCCAGCGACAACGAGTTCTTCGAGCAGGTCATTCACATCAACCGCGTGACCAAGGTGGTCAAGGGCGGCAAGAACTTCTCGTTCTCTGCGCTGGTGGTGATCGGCGACGGCAACGGTCGTGTCGGCTACGGCTACGGCAAGGCGAAGGAGGTGCCGAGCGCCATCCGCAAGGGTGTCGACGGCGCCCGCAAGAACCTGCTCGAGGTGCCTCTCAAGGGGACTTCCATCCCGCACGAGATCCTGGGCGTGTTCGCATCCAGCCGGGTGCTGCTGAAGCCGGCCTCCGAGGGTACCGGCGTCATCGCCGGCGGTCCCGTGCGTGCGGTGGTGGAGAGCGCCGGCATTCAGGACATCCTGACGAAGTCGCTGGGCTCGAAGAACCCCCAGAACGTAATCAAGGCAACAATGGCGGCGCTGTCCTCGCTGCGCGACGAGAAGGAGATTCGTCGTCAGCGTGGGATGACCGAGCTGCCGGCGGACGACGCATGAGCAAGAAGAAGGTGCAGGAGATCAAGATCCAGCAGGTGCGGAGCGCGATCGGGCGTCCGCGGAACCAGCGCAAGGTGCTCGACAGCCTCGGGCTGCGCCGGATCCGCCACGTTGTCGTGCGCCACGACACTCCCGCGATTCGGGGCATGGTGGCCAAGATTTCGCACCTGGCCGAGATCGTCGAGGACGGAGAGGCTTGAGAATCGAACGCTCGAGAGCTGGATGCGAGCGAACGCGACGCTGCGTGACTAGAACGGAACGGTCGAAGTAGATCGAACAGGTGAAAATCGAATGAAGCTGCATGAGCTTTCCCCGGCCAAGGGGAGTCGTCACAAGAAGAAGCGGGTGGGCCGAGGCCCCGGCTCCGGTCTGGGCAAGACCGCCGGTCGAGGTCACAAGGGCCAGCGCTCGCGTTCCGGCTACAGCCAGCGAATCGGCTTCGAGGGCGGCCAGATGCCGCTCATCCGGCGCGTTCCCAAGCGCGGTTTCACGAATATCTTCCGCCGTGAGTACGCGGTGGTGAATCTGGACCGTCTGGCCGAGGTCGCGGCCCAGGTCGAGGGCGATCTGACGCCCGAGATCCTGGTCGAAAGGGGTGTGGCCCGCGCGGGCATGCCGATCAAGATCCTCGGTGGCGGTGAGATCTCGAAGAAGCTCACCGTGACGGCACACAAGTTCAGCAAGTCGGCGCAGGCGAAGATCGAAGCCGCCGGCGGTACCTGTGAGGTCGTCGGCTCGTGATCGAAAGTTTCCGCAATATCTTCTCGATCCCTGATCTGCGCAAGCGGCTGGCGTTCACGTTCGGCCTGCTCGCGGTCTACCGGATCGGTTGCAACATCCCGACTCCGGGCATCGACCCGGCGGCGTTGCTCGAGTTCATGGAGGCGGTGCAGGGAACGCTGCTCGGCATGGTGAACACGTTCACCGGCGGCAGCCTGTCGCGCGTCGCGATCTTCGCGCTCGGCATCATGCCGTACATCACCGCGTCGATCGTCCTGCAGCTGCTGACGGTCGTGTGGCCGTATCTGGAGAAGCTCTCTAAGGAGGGCGAGCTCGGCCGACGCAAGATCACCCAGTACACGCGCTACGGCACGATTCTGATCTCGGTCGTCCAGGGCACCTCGATCTCGCTCTGGCTCGAGAACGTGACCACGCCCGGAGGCGCCGCCCTGGTGCCGAACCCGGGTTGGGGATTCCGGGTCACGACGGTCCTGACCTTGACCACCGGCTGCGCGTTCGTCATGTGGCTCGGCGAGCAGATCACCGAGCGCGGCGTCGGCAACGGCATCTCGCTGATCATCTTCGCCGGCATCGTGGTCGGTCTGCCGAGCGCCATCGTCGCCACGGTAGACAGTGTGCGCACCGGCAGCCTGTCGGCGATCTCGGTCCTGGTCCTGGTGGCCTTCATGGTGGCGGTTATCGGATTTATCGTCTTTATGGAGCGGGCCCAGCGACGGATCCCGGTCCAGTACGCGAAGCGTGTCGTCGGGCGTAAGGTCTACGGCGGTCAGAACACCTACCTTCCTCTGCGCGTGAATACCGGTGGCGTCATCCCGGTGATCTTCGCCAGCTCGGTCGTCACGCTGCCTTCGGCGATTGCCGGGCTGTTCCAGAACGAGTGGTTGCAGGCGCTCGCCCAGGCGCTGTCCTGGGGACAGCCGCTGCACTACCTGCTCTACGTTACGGCGATCGTGTTCTTCTGCTACTTCTACGTGTCGATCATCTTCAACCCGGCCGACACCGCGGACAATCTGCGCAAGTACGGCGGCTTCATTCCGGGTATCCGGACCGGCCGGCGGACCTCGGAATACATCGACAAGATCCTGACCCGGTTGACCCTGGTGGGCGCGATCTACCTGGCGGCGGTGTCGGTGCTGCCCGAGTTCCTGCTCAGCGGCCTCAAGGTCGACGGCCTGCCGGTGATCGGCGCGGCGCTCGATGCCAACCTGCCGGCCTGGTTCACCCAGGGCATGGGCATCAACTTCTACTTCGGCGGCACTTCGACCCTGATCGTCGTCGGCGTGGCGATGGACTTCGTCCAGCAGATCGAGAGTCAGCTGGTGATGCGCAACTACGACGGCTTCATGAAGCGCGGGAGGATCCGTGGCCGGCGTGGATAGCATGAACCGGCTGCGTGCGGTGATGCTCGGCCCGCCAGGTTCCGGTAAGGGGACCCAGGCGGCCTTGATCTCGGCGCGCGGCGGAGTGCCGGCGATCTCGACCGGCGACATGTTGCGTCAGGCGGTGGCCGAAGGGTCGTCCCTGGGCGTCCGCGTCAAGGAAATTCTCGACGCGGGCAGATTGGTCGACGACGAGAAGATGGCCGACGTGATCGAGCGGCGGTTGGCCGCCAAGGACGCCGAGACCGGCTTCCTGCTGGACGGCTATCCGCGAACGATCGGCCAGGCCGGAACTCTCGATCGGATTCTCGAACAACGTTCGCAGGAGCTCGACCTGGTTATCCTTGTAGAGGTGCCCGAAGACGAGCTCATCCGCCGCGCGCTCGCTCGACAGCGCACGGATGACACCGAGGACGTGATCCGCAAGCGGTTGAGCGTCTATCGCGAGCAGACCGCTCCTCTGGTCGATCACTACCGGTCGCGCGGCCTGCTGAAGGCGGTCGATGGCGACCAGTCGATCGACGAGGTCCAGGCGGACATCCAGGATCTCCTGTCGGTGAGGGCGTAATGGTACTCAAGAGCCAGGGCGAGATCGAGTTGATGCACGCGGCCAATGGCCTCGTCCATCAAGTGCTGGACAGCCTCACGTCGATGGTCGAGCCCGGCGTCACGACGCGGGAGCTCGATCGGGCGGCGGAGAAGATCATTCGCGATGCCGGCGCGGTGCCCGCGTTCCTGAACTACCGCGGCTTCCCGGCGACGCTCTGTACGTCGATCAACGACGTGATCGTGCACGGGATCCCGGACGAGACCGCGCTGGCCGAAGGCGACATCATCGGCATCGATTGCGGCGTGCTCTACAAGGGCTACTACGGCGATGCGGCGCGCACCTTCGCGGTGGGCGAGATCGGCAAAGAGGCGCAGAACCTGCTCGACACCACGAGGCGTTCGCTCGAGCTTGCGATCGCGGCAGTCCAGCCGGGCGGCCGGCTGACGGATATCGGCGCCGCGGTTCAGAAGCATGTCGAGGCGCACGGCTTCTCGGTGGTGCGGGACTTCGTCGGTCACGGGATCGGCGCCGCCCTGCACGAAGAACCGCAGGTGCCGAACTTCGGCCCGGCCGGCAAGGGTCCGCGGCTCAAGCCCGGCCTGGTGCTGGCGATCGAGCCGATGGTCAACGCCGGCAGCCCGGGCGTCAAGGTCGATCCGGACGGATGGACGGCGAGGACCGATGACGGCTCGCTCTCGGCGCATTTCGAGTTCTCCGTGGCCGTGACCGAGGACGGACCGCTGGTGCTCGGCAGCGAACAACCAGAGAGAGCGAGCGCGACAGGATGAATCGGCTCTCGGCCCGGAAGGTAGAGGTATAGGACAGATGAAAGTACGAGCTTCAGTCAAGAAGATGTGCCCCAAGTGCAAGATCATCCGGCGCAAGGGCGTGGTCAGAGTGATCTGCGAGAACCCGAAGCACAAGCAGCGACAGGGGTAGAAAAGAAATGGCACGAATTGCAGGGGTCGATCTACCCCAGAACAAACAGGTCTGGGTCGGTCTGACCTATATTTATGGCATCGGCAACGCGCGGTCGTTGAGCCTCCTCGAGCGGGCCAAGGTCGAAAAGACGACCATCGTCAAGGACCTGACCGAGGAAGAGGCTCGGCGCATCCGTGAGCTGATTACCGAGCGGGGCCGGGTGGAGGGCGATCTGCGCAAAGAGATCAGCCAGAACATAAAGCGCCTGATCGAGATCGGTTCCTATCGCGGTGTGCGTCACCGTCGCGGTCTGCCCGTACGCGGTCAGCGCACGTCGACCAACGCCAGAACCCGGAAAGGTCCGCGCCGCATGGCGATCGCGGGCAAGAAGCAGGTCAAGAAGTAAGGAAGAACCATGGCAAAACAAGCAGTAGCCGGCAAAGCCGGAAAAAAGAAGAAGAAGGAAAAGCGGATCGTGCCGCACGGCATGGTGCACATCAAGGCCACCTTCAACAACACGTTGATCACCATCAGCGATCCCGAGGGCAATGTGTTGACCTGGTCTTCGGCCGGTCGCATCGGCTTCAAGGGCTCGAGGAAGGGCACGCCTTTCGCAGCCCAGGTAGCTGGCAAGAATGCCGGTTCCCTGGCGCGCGACATGGGCATGCGTACGGTCGACGTGGAAGTGCGGGGGCCGGGCGCCGGACGAGAGTCCGCGATCCGCTCGCTGGCGGCTGCCGGGATGGAGGTCAAGTCGATTCGCGACGTCACTCCGATCCCACACAACGGTTGCCGACCCCGAAAGAAGCGTCGGGTCTGATGTCGAGCGCCGAGCGAGTGAAAGTGAAGCACCACGGAGGGATGTTCAGTGGCTAGATATACAGGTTCCGTCTGCCGGCTCTGCCGACGTGAACGGATGAAGCTCTTCTTGAAGGGCGATCGTTGTTTCAAGGAAAAGTGCGCGATCGAGCGGCGGGGCTATCCGCCCGGCCAGCACGGCCAGCGGCGTGGTCGCCGGCCGAACCAGTACGGCATCCAGCTGCGCGAGAAGCAGAAGGTCAAGCGCATCTATGGCGTGCTCGAGAAGCAGTTTCGGAACTACTTCAAGGCGGCGGAGTCGAAGAAGGGGATCACCGGCGAGAATCTGCTGGTCATGCTCGAGATTCGGCTCGACAACGTCGTCTACAGCATGGGGTTCGCGTCGTCGCGAGCCCAGGCGCGCCAGCTGATTCGTCATGGCCACGTTCTGGTCGACGACCACAAGACCACGATCCCGTCCCTCCAGGTGAGGGTGGACCACGTGGTCTCGGTCAAGCAGGGGAGCCGCAAGAACGACTTTATCCGTTCCAGCGTCGAGACCGCGCGCGGTCGTGGAATTCCGCCGTGGCTCGAGATGGACGCCGACAACTACACCGGTCGGGTCATCGCCCTGCCGACGCGTGAAGAGATCAAGCTGCCGATCGAAGAGCAGCTGATCGTCGAGCTCTACAGTAGATAGATGAATGACGCCGGACGGCCGCAGCCGCGCCGTACGGCTTGAGGAGTAAGTCATGGATTGGATTGGATTTCAGCGCCCGAAGCGTCTCGAGATCGATCGCGACAGCCTGACGCCGATTTACGGCAAGCTGATCGCGCAGCCGTTCGAGCGGGGCTTTGCGACCACCGTGGGCAACGCCCTGCGGCGATGCCTGCTGTCCTCCATCGAGGGAGCGGCGATCACTGCCGTCCAGATCGAGGGAGTGCTGCACGAGTTTTCGTCGATTCCAGGTGTGGTCGAGGACGTCACCGACATCATCTTGAACCTGAAGCAGATTCCGATCCGCTTGCACTCCGATGAGCCCAAGTTCCTGAGCCTGGAAGTTTCGGGCGCGGGTGTCGTCACCGCCGGCCAGCTGACCGGCGACCCACAGATCGAGATCTTCGACAACGACGTGCAGATCGCGACCCTCAACGAGCAGGGCTCGCTCAAGCTGCAGGCTCAGGTCAAGAAGGGGCGCGGCTACATCAGCGGCGAGATGAACTTCGACGAGACCATGGGCATCGGCTGGGTTCCGGTCGACTCGGTGCACAGCCCGATCAAGCGGTGCAACTATCGCATCGAGGCCGCGCGCGTCGGTCGGGCGACCGACTACGAGCGCCTGGTCATGGAGCTCTGGACCAACGGCACGCTGTCGCCGGAAGAGGCGGTCTCGGTGGCCGCGTCGATGCTCAAGGACCACCTCACCATCTTCATCGAATCCGAGGAGGCACTGCTCGACGAGCCGGTGCCGTCCGCCAGCGTCGAGGACGAGGGGCTCGAGTTGGTGCTCAACAAGAGTATCGACGAGCTCGATCTCTCGGTGCGCTCGGCCAACTGCCTCAAGAACGCCAACATTCACACCCTGCGAGATCTGGTCGCGCGCAGCGAGAAGGACATGCTCGAGACCAAGAACTTCGGCCGCAAGTCGCTCGAAGAGGTCCAGGATGTGCTCCGCGAGAACGGCTTGTCCTTCGGGATGCAGCCCGGCGTGCCGGTCGGCGCCTGATCAGAACAAGCGAAAGGTAGAGAGTCATGCGGCATAACATGCACGGCAGGAAGCTGGGACGGACGTCCGCCCATCGCAAGGCGATGTTCCGCAACCAGCTCGCCTCGTTCGTCCTGAGCGAGCGGATCAAAACGACGCTCCCCAAGGCCAAGGAGCTGCGGCCGCTGGCTGAGAAGATGATCACCCAGGGCAAGCGCGGCTCGCTCCACGCCCGCCGTCAGGTCGGGCGAATGATTCCCGATCGGACGATCGTGCGCAAGCTCTTCGAAGAGATCGCGCCACGCTTCGCCGAGCGCCCGGGCGGCTACACCCGGATCATCAAGCTCGGTCCCCGCCTCGGCGACGGCGCCGAGATGGCGATCCTGGAGCTGGTCGATTTCGACGAGCACGTCGCCGACGAGCCGAAGGACGACAAGGGCAAGAAGAAGTAGCCCGGCGGACCGCTACGCGGTTGGAGGAGACGGCCGAGGCGGGAGCCTCGGCCGATTTTCATTTTGTGGGGCGCGGGCGGTGGGTTCGAATCCGGTACGCGCTGCCACCCTTCCACGGGGCGCTAAGGATCAGGGAAGTGCACGAGCTGTTCGAAGAGATCGCGCCCCGGTTCGCCGATCGTCGAGAGGCTCCCCGAGGCGCAGATTCGCACTGTTCGCCCGGTGCTAGACTTCTTCGAGCCTAGTTCTCGAGTTCTTGTGGGGTGGCGCGGTGTTCGTCGCTGCTCTTGGACTGAGAAGGAGTTGATGTAGATGCAGACCTGGATCAAGGGATTCGGACGCGTCGTGACGTTGTCTCAATTGTTCAGCGCAGCTTCTGGAGGGTCGGAGGCTCGTTCGATCCGGGACCGGAGGATGTCGAGACGAACGCTCGGGTGGGGAGTCGGCTTGCTCCTGTGGGGCATTTCGGGTTCCTATGCCGGCGATGGTGTGGTGGCCCTGCAGACCGCCGATCCATCTTGTCCGGACGACAGCGACAACATCTACGTGGACTGCGGGAACGGAACGGTGACCGACAACCGGACGGGGCTGGTGTGGTTAAAGAACGCCAACTGCGTGGGCGAGGTGAAGTGGAACGTAGCGATGGGATTCGTGGCTGGACTATCGGACAAGCCCCCGAGCTCGCAGTTCGCAGACGAGGATTGTGGTCTCTCGGACGGCTCTTCGCCGGGAGACTGGCGCTTGCCCTCGATCGAGGAGTGGGAGGCGATGATCAGCGATGCACTGGGGGAGGACGGAGACCCGGATTGCACCCTGTCACCGCCGACCATCACCAACGACAGCGGTCAGGGATGTTGGGTGAGCGGCCCCAGCAGTTTCTCGGGAGTGGAGTTCATCTACTGGTCGTTCTCGACCGATGTCGACAACACCGCTGCCGCCTTCATCGCGGGCCTCGAGTTTGGCGCCTTGGGCTTCGGCGAGAAGGACGCCGTGACCTACATATGGCCGGTCCGCGGCGGTCAGTGATCTTTCTTTGAACCGTTTCGGCCGGTGCTCGCGACCGAACAGGCTGTCTCGAACCTGGCCTGGCTCTCTTGAGTCTGGGAGGGTGGAGAGCATTCTCGAGCCGGACTGCAGCGTCTGACGAGAAGTCGGCTCCCGACAGTACGAGATCCGACCTTCTGCCGACCGCCGCGGTGGCTCGGTCCGCCCTTGGGCGCAGCCAGATCCCGGTGTGTAGACCGTACACGTCGGCCGGCAGCGTTTGCGTCACCCAAACTCGCCAAGGCCGACCGAGTCCGGGAAACGCCGGTCAGAACCCGAGATTCTTCGATGGCACGGGGTCTGCTTTTGCTGAGCCTCATGAGGAACTTCGACTTGAGCGAGCAGCGCCGTCCGGCCGGGGCTCGGGGGCGGTCAGAATGAGACGAGAGTTCATCTTCGGGTCGATCGTCGCGACCCTGGCCGTGCTCGCGCTGAGCGTGGTCTGGCGCGACGCGCTCTGGCTCTTGGTCTTCGTGATGCCGGTGGTGCTGATCGGTTGGTACGACCTCCTCTGGGGGCGCAACAACGTCGCTCGCAACTATCCGTTCTTCGGTCGACTCAAGGAGCTGGCGGTGGAGGAACGCCACATTCCGCAGCAGGCGGTGATCCAGAACAGTCGGGAGGGCCGGCCGTTCTCAGTCGTGCAGCGACAGATCGTCGCCGACCGTACCCGTGACGAGTCCGGCACGCAGCCCTACGGTAGTGAGCTCGAGCTGCGTGCGACGGGCAGCGAATGGCTCGCGCACTCGGCGTATCCGGTCGACGAGATCGAGGGAGCGCTGACCTTCGAACTGGGCGGTCCTCGATGCACCGTGCCGTACACGTCCAGCATCCTGAATGTCTCCGCCATGAGCTTCGGCTCGCTCGGGCCGAACGCGATTCGCGCTCTCTCGCGGGGTGCGGGCCTGGGCGGCTTCGCTCTCAACACCGGTGAGGGCGGAGTGTCCGAGCATCACAAGAGCGGCGGCGGCGACCTGATCTATCAGGTGGGCACCGGCTACTTCGGCTGCCGCGACGAAGACGGGAACTTCTCTGCCGATGCGTTCTCGGAATCCGTCGCCACCGAGAGCGTGCGGGCGATCGAGATCAAGATCTCGCAAGGGGCCAAGCCGGGCCTGGGCGGAATCCTGCCCGCCGAGAAGAACACCGACGAGATCGCGGAGGCGCGCGGCATCTCGCCGGGAGAGGCCGTTCATTCACCCGCCGCGCACAAGGAGTTCTCCAGCCCCCGCGGGCTGCTCGAGTTCGCGGAGCGGCTGCGCGATCTCTCCGGCGGCCGGCCGGTCGGCGCGAAGCTCTGCGTGGGTCGCGAGTCCGAGATCGACGACCTATGCGAGGCGATGGTCGAGACCGGGCTGCCGCTCGACTTTCTGACCCTCGACTCCGCGGACGGCGGCACCGGCGCCGGCGTCAGCGATTTCGTGAACTGGGTCGGCTGCACGATCGATCTGGCTCTGCCGCTGGTTCACCGCAAGCTCTCCGACCACGGCTTGCGGAGCGATGTTCGTCTGGTCGCGTCGGGGAAGGTGATCTCGAGCTTCGACCTGGTGCGGCTGCTCGCCCTGGGAGCGGACGGTTGCAACTCCGCGCGGGCGATGATGCAGGCTCTCGGCTGTGTGCAGGCGCTCAAGTGCAACACAAACACCTGTCCCAGCGGAGTCGCGACGCTGGATCCATCGCTCAATCGCGGTCTGGTGGTGGGCGACAAGAGCCAGGCGGTGGCGAACTACCATCGACATACGGTCGAAGGCGTGAAGAAGCTGGTCGCGGCCGCTGGGCTGGAGCGTCTGGGTCAGCTCGACGCGAGCTGTCTTCGCCGAAGGGTCGGCCTGACACAGGTAGCGACGCTGACCGAGTCTCTTCAGACGAGATGATCCCGGACGACGCCGTCGTGCGCACGTAGGGTCGTGCCGCTAGCGTTGCCCAGTCTTCAGGGTCGAGCAGGGCGAGTGTCAACTCCGTCGGGAGGTCGAGCACCTCGCGCCTGGCTCGTCAGGCGCCTCTACACCTTCATCGTCCTCGCCTGGTGCCTCGGGCGATGGTCGCGGCGGCATCCGGCCAACGACCGGGGCCGTCGAGTCGGTAGTGAGCCGGCAGTACGGGCCCGGTCAGGAGCGGAATCAGGAGGCGGGGGTGGCGCCAGGGGCGCGGGTGGCAGCCGATCTCTCGGGCGATGTCGTCCATGTAATCGATCGGTTGGACCCGATCGAATCTGACGCGTTCACGCTGGGTCCGGCCAACGTACCGCCCGATCCGATCCTCCATGGCCTCGGGCGCCGGCAGGCTGCAGCGACCGGCGAACACTCGGGCCGCCCACCGCGCCTGGAGCTCCAGCACCGGAGGGTATGCGCCGATGACCCACGGCACCCCGACGAAGGCCAGGCCGTTCAGCCGCGGAGTGAAGACGTGCTTGTAGAGCCGGGGCGTCCGGCCCTCCTGAGGTACCAGGCCCGGCTCGAAGAACGGCGTCTCGACCCGGTAGCCGGTGGCGGCGACGATGGCGTCGACCGTTTCGCGCCGCCCGTCTGCGAGCTCGACGGAATTCCCTTCGAGCCTGCGGATCTCGGGAACCACCTCGACGGCTCGCTCCGCGATGAGGCGGACGAGATCCTTCCCCGGGGTCAGGCGGGATCGCAGGAGGTCGAAAGAAGGAATGGGCATGCGGCAGCTCGCGAGGTCGAAACCGCGGGCTCGGTACTCGCCCTCGACCAGGTGACGGAAGAACTTCTGGCGGAGACGAATGGGTAGTAGGTTTCCAAGCCGCGTGACGTTGTGGTCGGCGGGACGCCCCTTGATCGTGCGGGGAACGAACCAGGCTCCGCGCGAGGTGGAGAGGAACGTCCTGCGAGCCACGGGGGCCAGCTCCTCGGCCAGGTCGACCCCACTCGACCCCACTCCGATGACCAGGACGGTCCGGCCGGCAAAGGGCGCCGGCTCGGTGTAGTCCATGCTGTGGACGATCTCGCCGCGGAAGCTCTCCCGACCCTCGAGCGCGGGCCATTGCGGAGCCTGATGGCGGCCGCTGCACACCATGACCGCGTCGAAGCGGTGGGTCCGATCCCCGCCGACGCCGCGCGCTTCCAACTCCCAGTGATCGTTCGCGGCACGTACGGCGAGGACCTCGTGCTCCAGTCGGAGGTGGCGGTGGAGTGCGAACCGATCGGCGTAGCTTTCGAGGTACTCGAGAAACTGCCGATGGGAGGGGAAGTCGGGGAGAGATGAGGGGATGGGGTGGTCGGAATAGCCCATCGCGTGCCGGGAGACGTTGGTATGCAGCGACCGGTATGCCGGCCCGCCGCCTCCCACCGCGGCGTCGTCGTAGCGCCAGAGGCCACCGAGATGACTCGTTTTCTCGAACACCGTGGGATGCAGACCCTCTTCGCGGAGCGACTTGGCGGCGGCCAGCCCCGCGACTCCGGCTCCGATGACTGCGACAGCCTGTCCCGTCACTCCGGAGCACCTTCCGCGGCTGCCTGCGTGTTCAGGTGCTCGTAGAGCTCCCCGACCCGAAGCAACAGTGCCCGCATCTCCTTCTCGGCCGCCATCGGGTCCCCATCTCGGATCGCCGCCGCGATCGATTCATAGCGTGCCAGCGCTTCGTCCACGGGGCTCTCGTAGGGCGCCGCCAGCTCGGGCGGCAGCCTGTCGAGGGCCGGCCGCGCGACGTGACGGCTCTCGAGGATCGCGGAGCGTAGCAGCCTCCCGACGCCTGCGATGAGCTCGTTCCCGCAGCCGCCGAGGATCTGGGCGTGCATCTCGGCGGCCGCCACGATCCAGCTCTCGGGATGCTCGCGGGCCGCCGCGATCGCTTCAAAGGCGCGCCAGATCGCCTGCCGTCGATCCGCGTCCGACCGCTCCGCCGCCAACCTGGCCGCCGGCGGTTCGACCAGCAGACGAAGCTCCAGCAGCTCCTGCAAGTGTTCGAGGCGGTCCTCTCCGGCAAGGCGCCAACGGATGACGTCCGGGTCCAGGCAGCTCCAGCTCTCGCTGGGTAGAACGCGAGTGCCGGCACGTGGTCGAGCCATCACCATCCCACGAGCGGCAAGGCTCTTCAGAGCCTCGCGGGCTACCGTGCGGCTGACGCCCATGTCGGCGGCGACGTCGCCTTCGGAGGGGAGGACGGTTCCAGCGCCGAACTGCCCGGAGACGATCGCCCGGCCGAGCTCGTTGACGACCTGGGTGTGGAGGTTCCCGGTCTTGTGCATGAATAAATCATACAATATGACTTATAGAAGCGTCAAGACTGCGTCCCGGCGTGTATCTCTCGACTCTCGATGGCGTCGAGAGGGCTGGCGCCTTCGGGCTGAGATCCCCTACCGTGCCATCGCGAGGCTCAGGGCGACGGCCGAGGCGGAAGCCCGGCCGCTCTTCTGCTTGGCCAGTCGGAGAGAGCCCGCAGCTGACTGTCCTGCCGGTCGAGCCTGCGCTGCTGCTCGTCGAGCACGCGTTGTTGATCCTCCAGCATCCGCCGCGCCTCCTGGAGCTCGTTGAGCAGCATCGGGGCGAGCAGGTGGTAGAGGACCGTCTCCGGTTGACCGCCGTCGTCATAGACCACCAGCTCCGGCAGAACCTCGGCCACCTCCTCGGCGATCAGCCCGTAGCGAATCGGAGCTTCCGCACCGTGTGCCTTGTACCTGAAGGTGACCGGGCGCAGGTCGAGCAGTCGGTCCGAAGCGTCGGCGATGTCACGGATCTCCCGTTTGGTGCGGCGCGAGGAGCTCACGGTGCCGAGCTGGCCGGCAGAATCGATCAGCACGGCGGTGGCGTCGGCGTTGGTGGTCGTCTTGCCGCGGATGCCGTGGATGAAGGTCTTCGCGTGGGTCGAGATGCCGATGCGGATCGTGTAGCTGTCTCCGTCGATCCCGTAGTGGCCGACGAAGATGTTGTTCGAGCCGGTCGTGAGCTGGCCGCCGGCGCCGTAGCCGATGGCGACGTTGAACAGGCCCTCCTCTACGCTCGCGAGCGCGTGGTCGCCCACGGCCGTATTGCGCATGCCGGTGGTGTTCGCCTGCAGGGCCTGGTAGCCGACCGCGGTGTTGTAGGTACCCTCGGTGTTCGCGTGCAGCGCCTCGTGCCCGACCGCCGTGTTCTGCGAGCCGATAGTGTTCGAATAGAGGGCGAAGGATCCGAGAGCTGAGTTGCTGAATCCCGTGGTTGTCTTTCTCAGCGCTTGCGCTCCGACCGCAGTGTTGTCGTCGGCCTCCGAGGCGGCGTGAAGGGTATAGATCCCGATCGCGGTGTTCCGGTTGCCCGTCGTGTTGCTGAGCATGGCGACCATCCCCATGGCCGTGTTCTCGTCCCCGGTCGAGTTCGAGGGCAGGGAGCTGTGGCCGACCGCCGTGTTGCGGAACCCCTCCGTGTTAGTGGCCAACGTACCGTTACCGATCGCCGTGTTCATGAAACCGGACGTGTTCCGTTCGAGGCTTCCCGTGCCGACCGCCGTGTTCAAGCCTCCGGAGGTGGTGTCCCGCAAGGCGTGATAGCCGAACGCGGTGTTGTTGTTCGCAGTGGTGCCGCTGATCAGCGCGTCGTAGCCCAATGCCGTGTTCTTGCTCCCATCCGTGTGCATGAAAGGGCTACCTCCCCTGAAAAGAGAACCGCCCAGGCTCACGTCGCCCTCGATGGACAGGTCGTAGAATCCGGGTGGAGTCACCGTGCGGGGCGGCGGCGAGCTGATGGCGGCAGCCGACGGCGTCGCCGGGAGGGTTAAGGACGACAGGGCCTGGGTGCTCGGTACACTTGCCACTCGGTCGGCTTCCTCGCGCTCCGAGCGCTCTGGCGTTTCCGCCTCGCTCTCGGAGCTGCGCAGGTAGTCTCGCAGGAGGGCGAGGGCCTCTTCGACCTCGGCCGGCGCAGGAGCGGCCGCGACCTCGAACAGGCTCGCCTCCGACCACTCCCCCGGGACGCCGCTCGTAATCGCGCGTAGAGTCCAGGCGTACTGACCGCCCGGCTCGAGGCAGTGGGTGAGATCGGGCGACCAACTGTGGGCGCCGCCCGGCAGCGACACGGCTGCGACGCCGCGAAGCCCCTCCGGGCCGTCGGTCGCCGTCGCGGTCGGTAGGCGGTAGACCCGCAGCTCGAAGCTCTCGGCCTCCGGGACATCGCCCCAGCTGAAGGTCGGACAGCGATTTGCGATCATCGTCGGTGCGAGCACGCTGCCCGGGGAGACCGGGACCGGACGCCCCCGAGGTTCGTCGGTCAATCCTGTGCTCGCACCGAGCCACCCCACAGCGATCGCGATGGCAAGAACTTTCCCTGTCATAGGCACCCTCCCCCAAAGGCTGGTAGTCGTTACGAGCCGTTCCGGGAGGTCGCAGCGGGCAAGGCCGCCTCTGGTCTCCGAAACGGAGCTCTACAGCGGATTCGGCCCGACTATACCGAAGAGTTCTTCGGCGGCGTCGCCGCGCCTTGGAGGGTGAGCCCCCGGCACTCTCAGCGTGAGAGCCGTCGAACCGCGCCCTGTGACAGCACGACCAGGCCGCCGAGCTGTCAACTCGCGAGCGCTGGGTCGAGCAGCCGCTCGAGCCGCCCCTCGGACGCGAACAGGTCGGCGAGCGCGTGCCGCTCCGCTCGGAACGCCGCCGGCGAGGTGCCGACGAGCTCGCGGAACTCTCGAGTCAGGTGCGCCTGATCGGCGTAGCCACAATCGGCCGCGGTTGCGGCCAGCGAGCTCTGCCGCGAATTGAAGCTGATCAGCACCGCCTGAAGTCGGGCCACCCGTGCCAGCCGCTTGGGCGACAACCCGACCGCGACATCGAAGGCACGCTCGAGCCGGCGTTCACCGACGCCCAGATCGGCCGCCAGATCGCGAACGCGCACGCCGCCGCGTCCCGAGAAGATCCTCCCGCTTGCCGTCGCGGCCAGACGTCCCGGCTCGTCGATCGGCGCCAGTCGCTTGCCGAGTGCGCGGCACGCCCGGACGACCAGCGACCGTGGAAGATCCCAGCCGTTGCCCTGGAGCTCCTGTACCAAGGCCCGACCGCCGATCTCTTCGAGCGGTACCACCTGATCGGCCAGCTCGCGCAGCGGCAGTCCGAACAGCGAAGCCGCGCCGGGAGCCTTCAGGCGAATTCCTAGCACCCGGCCGCCGGACGTGGAGCGCAGGTTGAGTGCGCGGCTCATCGGGCCGACGACGTGCGCTCGCGGCTGGGGCACCCATGCACTCCGTCGTTGTTCCTCGAACGGCCGACCGTAGTGGACCACGATCTCGAGCGTGCCGTCGGGAAGCACGCGCTCGGGATCGCCCACGACCTCGATCTCGGACTCGAGGGTCCAAAGGCACTCGATGTGATCGCCAAGTCGCCGGGGAGGGGGGTACTCGCGGTAGCGCATGATCGGTCAGCGAACGGTCGGTTTGTCGGATTTCTTCAAGACACTCGGTGCCCAGATTGTCTAGAGTCTCACGAGACGAGGATCGACTCGACCGGATTGCTCACGGAGATCCACGAACCACGGAGACAATGACATGTGTTCACGAACGCTGAGGTTTGGCCTCATCCTGACGATTCTGATCGCCGTTCTCCTCTGGCCCGGCGTCGCCGCTGCTCAGACGGCATCCACCGTCGACGACCTCGCCTGGCTGACCGGCCACTGGCGCACCGAGCATGACGGCGCTGTGACCGAGGAGCTCTGGACCTCGGCGGAGGGCGGCATCATGCTCGGCCTCAACCGTCAGTTCCGCCCCGGTGGGCGTACCGCGTTCGAGTACCTGCGTATCGAAGTCGGATCCGAAGGCATCCAGTATCTCGCCAGCCCTGGTGGCCAGCCCCCGACCAGCTTCCGACTCGCGCGGTCGGGCGCGCGCAGCGCCGCCTTCCAGAACGCGGAGCATGACTGGCCGCAGGTGCTCGAGTATCGACTCGACGAGGCCGGCGTGATGCACGTGCGGGCCGCGGGGCTCGAAGCGGGCAGCCACGAGCTCAGCTGGACGATGCAGCGTAGCGGCGGTTCCCACTGAACTGACGGCTAGCCGTCGTCGCTGCCGGAGGGCGCCCGTATCAAGCGGGCCCGCAACTCGGCGACGATCTGCGCATGCTCCGGCGAAGCAGCGAGGTTGACCAACTCGTCGGCATCGCGCCGGTGATCGTAGAGCTCGTTGCCGTCGAGCCACTCGATGTAGCGCCAACGGTCGGTCCGGATCGACACGCCGATCTCGTCGCCGTGGGCGGCGAGTGTGTGGGCGACGCCGTTCCAGCTCGAGCGCGGATCGTCGAGGAGCGGCGACAGGCTGCGACCCTCGAGCTCCGGCACGTCGCGCAGCCCGAGCAGGTCGGCCAAGGTGGGGTAGAGGTCGATCAGCTCGACGATCGCCGGCGACGCCTGCCCGGCTGTGGCCATCTCCGGTAGATAGATGAACAACGGCACCCGCGACGAGACCTCCGAGAGCGTGTTCTTCGACCACCAGTTGCGCTCGCCGAGGTGCACGCCGTGATCGGAAACGAAGATCACGACGGTGTTACGCCACAGATCGTGACGATCGAGCGCCTTGAAGATCTTGCCGATCTGCGCGTCGACGAACGAGATGCAGGCGTAGTACGCGCGCAGGATCTCGAGCTGACTCTGCTCGTCGATCTCGCCGAGCTTCGACTTGCCGAGCATCGGCGCCGGGCCGATGGCGGAGTCCTCGGGCGGAGGCAGGGAGGGTCTGAGCTTGTCGAGCGGGTAGAGGTCGAAGTAGCGCTGCGGCGCCACCATCGGTGTGTGCGGTCGGAGGAACCCGGTGGCGACGAAGAAGGGGCGTTTGTGCACGCGGTCGAGAACCGCCACCGTTTCGTTCGCGACCATGCCGTCGGTCTGGTCCTCGTCATCTCCGCCGGCGGCGATCCAGCCGATCGATGCGCCCGAATCGAATCGGAACCGGTTCTCACCGTCGGTGGCGCGCCCGCGCCGCCGGCCGCGCGGAAAGTGCGCCTCGTCCCAGGCCTCGGGGTTGGCCCATCCCTTCTGACCGCCGGCGCCATGGAAGATCTTGCCGATGCTGGCGGTGTGGTAGCCGTTGCTGCGGAAGAGCTCGGGAAGAGTGACGACATCTGGCCGCACGTCGCGAAAGTG
>JAJCXP010000072.1 GCA_029263375.1 Acidobacteriota bacterium
CGGGAAGGCACCGTCGCAGACGGTGATCACCCACTCGGCTTCGGCGACCGCCTTCTTGACCCACGCCATGTAGGCCGGGTTCTCGAGGTCGGCGTCCATCGAGCCGCGGGTGCTGGGGATGATCAGAATGTCGGCCTTCGGCGCGTTGTCGAAGCTGTAGTGCGAAGCGACGGTGATCCCCTCGAAGGTCTCGACCGTGCCGCCGTCGGCGGAGACGATCGCGGTCTCCATGTAGTCCGACTCGTCGCGGAAGATCGTGTGCTGCAGCACGTCGTAGGGCGCCATCAACTCACTGTTGTAGACCCCTTCGGCGACCACGAAGAGCGCGTGACGCACGCGCGGCGTGGCCGCTTCGTCCGCGGCGCGCGCAGTTGGCGCCAGTCCGGCGACGAGGAAGGTCAGGAGCAGGCCGCAGAGAATCCGCTGGCTGGTTGTCGACTTCATGGAATCTCCCGCGCTGATAGACGACCACGATTGGTCACCCGGACCGTAACGGATGCTACTGCACAAAATGCTAGTCTTTATCTAGAATTGACTGGTCGCGCTTCAACTCCCACCTGAAGTATTTCACCAGAGGGGACACATTGCCGTTCACGGCCTTCGGTCACTCGGACACCGGCAGACAGCGAACGTCCAACGAGGACCACTTCATTTGCCTCGCGCTCGGCGAGGCCCCTGAGGTGACGCACGTCGTAGCGGTCGCGGACGGGATGGGCGGCCACGCCGGTGGGCAGGTGGCGAGCGAGCTGGCGATCATGGCCCTCGAGAGCGAGGTCAACGGCACCGACGCGCAAGCCGCCAAGCTGGGCGCCGGGGCGCTCCTGCGCAAGGCGTTCCGGTCGGCGAATCGCGACATCCTGAAGACCGCCGCCGCCGACCAGGGCCTCACCGACATGGGAACGACCATGGTCGCGGCAGTGGTCAGCGAGGCTGGGGTCACGCTCGGCAATCTGGGTGACAGTCGAGCCTATCTGGTGCGCCGCGGCATCATCGGCCAAATCTCGGTCGACCACTCCTGGAAGGAGGAGGCTCGGCGCCACGACCTGCCCATTGACGAGATCACGATGTCGCCCTTCCGCGAGACCATTACCCGCTCGCTGGGAGTGGACGATGCGGTGGACGTGGATATCTTCGACTTCGAACCGCACGCCGGAGACCAGATTCTCCTGTGCTCGGACGGGCTGCACGATCTGCTGTCGGACCCGGAGATTCTCGCGGCAATGGCGCCCGACCAGCCGCTCGAGCGCATCGGCCGGCACCTGATCGACCTGGCCAACGAAGCCGGAGGCCACGACAACAGCACCTGCGTTCTGATCCGCTACGTGGGACCGGGGCCGGGCGATTCGACCAAGGCGGCGGGCGCGTGATCGGAACCCGCCTCGGCAACTACGAGATTCTCGAAGAGCTCGGCCGCGGCGGCATGGGCTGCGTCTACAAGGCTCGCCAGACGGCGCTCGACCGGATCGTCGCAGTCAAGGTGCTGCTGCCGCAGCTGACGGCGGACAAGGTCTTCGTCGAGCGCTTCCTGCGCGAGGCGCGTTCGATCGCCACCCTCGACCACCCTGGGATCGTCACGGTGTTCGACGTCGGCGAGGCCGACGGCACCTACTATTTCGCGATGCAACTGCTCGACGGCAAGCCCCTCGACGAAATTCTCGAAGGCGGCAAGCCGATGCCGGTCGAGACCGCGGTGGACGTGATCGAGCAGGTCGCGAGGGCGCTCGAGTTTGCGCACGAAGCCGGCATCCTGCATCGCGACGTCAAGCCGGGCAACATCATCCTGACCTCGTCCGGCCGCGCGGTGCTGACCGACTTCGGAATCGCCCAGGCGCTCACCGACACCCGGCTGACCAAGACCGGCACCAGCATCGGCAGCCCGGAGTACATGTCTCCGGAGCAGATCGAGGGCAAGCAGCTCGATGCGCGCGCCGACCTCTATTCGTTGGGAGTCGTCTTCTACCAGATGCTCACCGGCAACGTCCCCTACAAGGGCGATTCGCCGGTCGCGATCGTCTACCAGCACGTCAAGGCACCGGTGCCCTCGGCCCGCGACACCGACCCGACGATTCCGGAGCGATTCGACCTGGTCGCGACCACGCTCATGGCCAAGCTGCCGGAGGAACGTTATGCCTCAGCCGAGGAGCTGCTCTCCGGCCTCGCCGGCAAGGTGCTCGATCGTGGACCAAAGATCGACCGGAAACCGGGAGCGACAGTTCCGGGCTGGGCCTGGGGAGCGATCGGTGTTGTGGCACTGCTCGGGGCCGGCCTCATCTGGCTGGGCCGCTCGGCCACCCCGGAGTCGCCCACGCCACCGAACGGTAGCGTCGCGGGAGAGACGACCGCGCCAACCGCCGACCAGGTCGGTCTGGAGATCGAGCCGGTAGCCGCCACCGCTCCACCCACGCCCTCGTTCCAGACCTTCACAGTCACCAGCGCACCGGCGGGCGCCGCAGTGATCCTCGACGGGAGCACGCTCGAGGCCGTCACTCCCGCCACGATCGAGCTCCTGCCCGACACCGCATACGAGCTCGGGCTGCGCCTCGACGGACACGACCCGACCGGCATGTCGTTCACCCTTGCCGACCTGAGCGACAGTCAGCGCAGCTCGGCGACGCTCCACTTCCCCCTGCAATCTTCCATACCGCCCGGCTCCGTCGCGATCACCGCCGACTATCCGGTCACCGTTCGGGTCGATGGCCGCAGCTACACCAGCAAGCGCTTCGATCTGCCTCCGGGCGACTACACGGCTCAGATCACGGCCCGCTCGGTTTTCTTGTCCGAGAGCCGACGCATCAGTATCGCGAGCGGCAAGACCCAGACCATCGCCCTGCCGATCGCGACCCGCCTCACGATCGCCGCCAATCCGAGTCGCTGCCGTGTGAAGATTGACGGCATGGACGCGGGCTACCTACCCTCCGAAGTTCAAGTGACGCTGGGCAACCACGTCTTCGAGTTCGATTGGGAGAGCCTCGGCAAGTCGATTTCCCTGACCCGCAAGATCACGCCACAGACCGACCGAGTGTTCGCGGCCGCCCCCAGATGAGCAGAGCCGGCAGATCGACCGCCCTGGTCCCGGCGCTGGCGCTGGCGTTGACCGCGCTCCTGGCGACGGCGCCGATCCTCGCCCAGGCGGGCAATGACCGCGGCCCAGCGGCATCGCTTCTCGCCGCCGCCGAGCGACGAGCGCGCGACGGCGACCTGCGCGGCGCCATCGGCGACTACGAGCAGCTGATTCAACAGTTCCCCGAGAGCCCCCAGGCGCCCGAAGCGATGCTGCGCATCGCCCAGGGTCAGCTCGCGGGCGACGATCGCACCTCCGCTCTCGCCACCGTCGCGCGCCTCGTCACCACCTATCCTGGAGCGCCCCAGAGCGCGGGCGGCTTGGTGCTCGAGGGCACGATCCGCTCCGAAAGACCGGCCGAGGCCGAGGATCTCGATGAGGCGCGAAAGACCCTCGAGAAGGCCTGGCTGCTCTTCCCCCGCACCGCATACCCGGTGCTGCCCGCCCGCAGCGCGGCGCGGGTGCTCGACGGCGAGCTCGCCCTGAGACTCCAGCAGGACGACCAGGCGACGACCTCCTTTCTAGAAGTGCTGGAGATGGAACCGCTATCGCCGGCCACCGCCGACGCCCATATCGGGCTCGGTACGGCCTTCGTGCGGATGGGCGAGTGGCAGGCGGCGGCGGAGAGCCTGCAGGACGCGCTCGGTGTTCCCGGGATCACGGCCGAGAGCGCCGCGCGCGCGCGCCGACGCCTCGAGCTCCTCGAGCGGCGACTCCTGCGATCCGCGACCGGCACCGACCTCTGGAGCGGCGCGCGGCGAATGACGATCGCCGGCGCTCAGTTCCGCCGGCTGTCGGGCGTCGCGGTCGACGACCGGGGCGGCATGGCTCTGATCGATTCCGGGGCCGACGAGGCGCTCAGGGTCTCGGCCGAGGGGACGGTCGAGAAACGCTGGACCCTGCGCAACGGCGAGAAGCCCTCCTGGGGAGCCGGCTCAACCATTCAGGTCGCGGCACGCGACTCGGTGATCGTCCCCGGGGAGGCCGTCAAGTCGTTGACCGTTCCCGGCAAGGACAAGCAGCTCGACGGCATCCGGGCCGTCGAACGCGGGCCGTTCGGCCGTTGGATCGTGCTGGCAACGCGTTCCGAGGGCGTGCTGTCGTACCCCGACGGCCGCGGCTCCGGACGGCCGGTGTTGCGCGGCGACGGCGATCCAGTCGACCTGGCGATGGACGCCCTGGACCAGCTCTACGTTTTGGAGAAGAAGGAGCGCCGGGTGCTGAGAATCAATCTGCGCACCGACGAGCGGGAGACCGTGGTTCGCGGCGCCTGGAAGCAGGCGGCGGCGGTCGCTGTCGATCCGTTCGGCTATCTGCACGTTCTCGACGCCGGCGACGGTCGCATCCACACCTACGACCGGTCGGGCACCGAGGTCGGCGCCGTGGGGCCGATCCTGCCAGGCGGCGTGGATCTCAGCAAAGCCGAAGACCTGTCCGCCTCCGGAGACGGCAGGCTCTACCTGGCCGCGGGCCGCGACGGCCTGATCGTCTTGGAGTAAGACGTTGAGAGAGACCTCTAGATCGACATCACTGCTGGCGCTGCTGCTGATCTGGGCAGCGACGACGCTACCGGCGCCGTCTGGGGCCCAGAACGAGATCGAGACCGAGTCGATCACCGAGCAGGGAACGGTCGACCCATTCACGGTCGACGACACCGAGCTGCAGCCGATCTTCGACGAGGCCGAGCGGCTCTTCCGCTCCTTCGACCAACCCGACTCGGTGGCGCT
>JAJCXP010000073.1 GCA_029263375.1 Acidobacteriota bacterium
CCAGCCGCTGCGATCGGGAACATCAACCTCGATCAGGATGTGGTTGGCGCGACTCTCGACGACCAGCTCCTCGACGTCGTCGCCGATCGTGCCGGAGACCCGGACCTGATTCTTGTCCCAACCGCGCACGTGCACCGATCCGGAGGTGTTCTCGATCTCGATCGTAGCGCCCGGAGCCGCGTCGACCGTTCGATCGAGGTCGCGCGAGGCAAGCGCCGCGGGCGCCAGGGCGACGCTCAGCGCCAGCCAGGCGCTCAGGCCGAGCCGCTGGGCGCGTCGAAGCGGAAGGTAGGAAGGTTTCTCGGATTGCATCATGGTTGCCTCCAGGTCGCTGCTTAAACGCCGCTCACCCGCTTCAGTAGTTGTACTTCGTGCTGATACTGCGCGGCGAGCAACATGTTGAGTCGCTGATTGAGCGGATCGTCCTCCAGGGCGGTACGGATCTGACCGATCGCCTGGTCGATGATGCGCATGTTCTCTTCGACCGCCGCCACCGTTTCGGGGGAGAGGCGGTCGGACTGTGACTGCACCGCCGACAGGAGATCCTGGTGGGCGAGCAGCATGCCGTCTTCGGATCGAGCCATCTCGGCCCGGGCTTCGTTTCTTCCCGCGTCGTCCGTGACCTCGGAGTGGGCTGCGGCTCGAGGCGCCTCGTCGACGCCGGTCGGAACCGCCGCCCCGCGCCACAGCCAGAAGCCGAGACCGAGCGCCAGGATCGCGGCGGCAGCCGCCAGCAGCGATGCCGATCGCCACCACCCGGTGGGCTCGAGCCGGTGCTCGATGCCGGCCCAGAGGTCGCGCTCGGGCTCGAGCTCTCTCGGCAGTCGAGAGAGCTCGACACGCAGCGCTTCGAGCTCCTCCGCCTCGGAGCGGCACTCCTCGCACTGCTCGAGATGCCGCTCGAGATAATCGCCGTCCCCGTTGCTCAACCGGCGCTCGAACCGATCGTGGAGCAGTTCCCGGGCGCGGTCGCAGTCGCGGGTCATCGTTTCAGCACCTTTCTCAGGAGATTCCGCGCCCGGTGCAGGTGCGCCTTGCTGGTGCCCTCGGCGAGGCCGATCATGTCGGCGATCTCGCGATGTTTGTAGCCCTCGACGTCGTGCAGGACGAAGACCCTTCTGGCCTGTTGGGGCAGACCGGCGATCGCCTGTTCCAGGTCGACGGCGGCCACCGGATCGCGTCGCCGCTTCGCCGCCAGCACCGGTTCGGCGGTCTCCAGGTCCGATGTCCGGCTCTCCCAGCGCTTCCGAGAGCGCATGTCGCCCAGCACGACGTTGACCGCCAGCCGGTGCAGCCAGGTCCCGAAGGCGCTCTGAGCGCGAAACGAGCCGAGCTTCTGCCACGCCCGGACGAACGAGTCCTGGGTGAGATCCTCGGCGCGGCCCGGATCGGCGACCATGCGCAGACAGAGGGCATAGATCCGCCCCTGATTCAGGCGGAACAGCTCTTCGAATGCCGCCAGATCGCCGGTCTTGGCGCGGCGGATCAGCTCGGATTCGGCGGACGGTCCACGACTCATCGAGATCTGCGAGCTAGGCGCGAGGGCCGGGTTGCCGATGGCAAGGGTGCATACGGTCATCTCATACAGTTGGATGGCCGCGAGGCGGCTTCGGTTTAGCCCGCGGACGGGCCAGCCTACCAGTCGCAGAGTCGGGAGAATGGCTCGAGGAGCGAGAGAGGGAAGGATATGACGGCCGCGGGGACTCATACAAACAGACCCATGAGAGCGACGCTCACCGGGAACGGCCCACAGGTTCGGTGTCGAGCACCGAGGGTGAGCCTGCCGGCACTGGCCGCGACGGCGGTCCTCGGCCTGGCGAGCATCGGCTCGTCGGCGGCAGACGGAGATCCTCGCCGGCCCTGGCTGGAGTGTCGCTCCGCCGTGCGAAACACGAAGGTGGCGAGCGCAGCCGCCATGACGCCTGGAACGCTGCTGCTGGCAACCCAGGATCCGCCGGTCGTCCACCACGGCTACGACGGCACCCTGCGCTTCCGCGACATTGCGGTGCTCGGGGACTTCGAGACGGTGGACTTTCAGATCGACGCTCTCAGCGGGCCGACACTGTTCTCGGTCGAGCGTCAGGAGCGCTTCGTGAGCTCCCTGGGCGAGGTCGTCAGCCTGTTCGAGGTCGAGGGCACGCTCCAGGAGTGGGTTTCGCTGCCCTGGAACTGGGACATCGATGTCGCCTCTCCGGTGCTCTTCACGGATCTCCTCTACCTGGGACCGTCCGGCAACCAACGGCCGATCTACATGCCGCTGACCGTGCTGCCCAGGAGCCTGCCGCGCTCGAAGGTTGTCCGGGTCGACGCCCGGCTCCAGTACGCCAGCAACGTCGTCAACGTCGCCGTGCCCGACTTTCTGGAGCGTCAGCTCGAGCAGCCGGGCGGTGCGGGCTACACACCCGAGGAGGTGATCCGGACGGTCGAGGAGCTCCTTGGCCCGGGCCCCTACGACGAGTACGGCTTCGGCCTCTGGCATCATCAGATGACCCACCCCGGCGCTTTCCACCAGAACAACCAGCAGGGTGAGCCTTCCTACAGCTCGTTCACCTCGGCGGCGATCCCGGTGCAAGCGCTCTGGCAGCACGAGATCAATCACAACTGGAATTTTCGCTATGACCTGCCAGGGCTGGTCGGCTGGGAGGCGCCGTTCGACGGGTTCCACAGCCGGGGCACGGTGGCGGAGGAGCCCGGCTTCCTCTGCTGCGGCGCCTATCCGGTGCGGCGGATAGCGGGGAAGTGGCGGACGACCTGGATCCGGGATCCGCATCCCTTCCATCCGCTCGAGTTGTTCGCGATGGGCCTCGTCGGTAGGGAGGAGGTGCCGGAGCTGCGGGTCTTCAAGCGACAGGATCTTCCCGATCATCGGCCGGGCGAAGTCATGCGCGGTCCGAGCCGGCAGCTCATCGTCGATCGGGTCATCGAGGAGTACGGTCAGCCGGAGCCGGCCGCGAGCAGGGTCTGGCGGGTCGCGCCGGTGATCGTCTCGGACCGGCTGCTGCCGAAGAAGATCCTCTCCAAGCTGAACTTCTACATGCGCCGGATCGAGGACCCCGACGGCACTGTGCCCGGCTCCTTCGATCGCCTGACCGGCGGGCGGATGGATCTGCAGACCACGATCGCCACTGGGGGACGCCGGTCGGCGAGGGCGCCGCGCAGGGTCGCCTACCCGGAGATCGGTACCCGGGAGATTCCGGGCGTGAGCCTGGAGCGGCCGCTCCTCGGCTGTCTCGAGGTCGGCGAGGCTCTGGTCATCGAAGGGCGCACGGCGCTCGGCACGGTTCCGGACGTGGCCCTGGTGCCGTCGAATCCGGACAGCGAGCGGGTCGAGGTGGCGGCCACGCCGCTCAGCGGCGGCCGATTCCGCGCCGTGCTGACGCCGGCGGTCGAGGACCTCCACCGGGTGGTGATCGGTCCCGTCCTGCCCACCGAAGGAACCGATCGGCGGCGGTCCAAGGTCGACCTGGAGCTGCGGCCCGGTCAGGTTCGTTTCGGTCCGATCTACGTCACCTCGGACTGTTCGGTCAGCTCGGCCGGAAGATCCGGTCGTGGGTTCTGAGGGCGTAGCGGTCGGTCATGCCGGCGACCACGTCGATCACCTGCTCGACCACCGGCAGCTCCCGATGGCGGTAGCTCTCGGGCATCTCGTCCGGATGCTCGAGGAGGTAGTCGACCAGGTTGCGGAGCAGCCGGATCGCCTTCTCCGCCTGCCGCCGGGCCTCGGGTCGCAGATAGACGCGCTCGAACATGAAGGCGCGGAAGCGCTTCATGGCCTCGCGAATCTCGGGGTCCATCGCCACCTCGCCGGTGCGCAGGGATTCGTCGATCACCGCGTGGATCATGCGCGACACCCATTCCCGCCCCGGCTCGCCGAAGGTCGCGAGCGAGTCTTCGGGTAGGTCGGACGGCCGCAGGATGCCGGCGCGCATCGCGTCTTCCATGTCGTGCACGAGATAGGCGATGCGATCGGCGAAGCGGATCACCCAACCCTCCTGGGTCGCGGGTGGCGGATTCACCTTCCAGGTGTGCGCCCGAATGCCGTCGAGCACCTCCCAGGTCAGATTGAGCGGCTCGAGGATGCTGAGCACGCGCACGCTCTGCTCCGAGTGCAGCCACTCGCCGTCGACGTAGGGGGTCAGCGCCTCCTCGCCGTTGTGACCGAACGGCGGATGCCCGACCTCGTGGCCGAGGCAGATCGACTCGACCAGGGCGTCGTTGAGCCCCAGCGCCTCGGCCAGCGAGCGGCCGATCTGGGTCACCTGGAGCGTGTGGGTCAGCCGGGTGACTACGTGGTCGCCCTCCGGATTGATGAACACCTGGGTCTTGTGCTTGAGCCGCCGGAACGCCTTCGAGTGCAGGATCCGGTCGCGATCGCGCTCGAAGCAGGTGCGGTAGTCGTCCGGCTCCTCGGGTTCTTCGCGGCCGCGGCTGTCGGCGGCGCAGGTAGCCGCCGGCGCGAGCAACTCGCGCTCGCGCTGCTCGCGGATCTCACGGGTGATCTCCACCAGCTTCGGAGAGTTCGACACGACCATCACGGGCCGCCAAGTCTAGCAGCGGTTACACCGGGCGACTGTCACCTCCTCCGAAGCGCCGTACGACCGACGCCCGTGGATCTCAGCGCAGCACGCGGACCACCGCGTCCGTCTTCGTCTGGTCGTCGGCCACCACCGCGACTACCGCCAGGTAGCCGTTGTGGGCGAGGTCGACGTCGACCCAGAACCCCTCACCCAGCGGGTTCGTCTCCCATCTCAGCCTGCCGGAGCTCCGCGTGTAGGACAGGAGGCGATCTTCCACTCGCAGGAAAAGAGTGCGCTTCTCGAGCTCGAGGAGCCGGCCCGAGATCTTGTCGCCGGCGAAGTCCTGGCGCCAGCGTTCGGCGCCGCTTCTGCCCGCGAACGCCCAGAGCGAAAGCGTGTCGTCCTGGTCGTCGTTCTGGCTCCCTGAGGCTCCGACGGCGTAGACGCTCGGTCCGGCGCACAGCAGGCCGCGGGGTGAGTAGGTCGTCTTAGCCGGCCCTTCGAATGCGTTCTCCCAGATCGTCTCACCGGTCCTCGCCGACAGGGCTCGGATCACGAGCGTCTCGGCCTGTCCGAACGGCTTGTCGGCTCGCGTGCCGGATAGGAAGACGCGCCCCCGGCAGCCGGCCGTCGACGCGTTGAGCAAGCCCAAGGTGGTGTTGTCCTCGGTGCGTTGCCAGAGAGGGACTCCCGTCACCGCGTCGAAGGCCTCGATCACGCCCACGTCCTGGCCTGGCCGCTGGACGGAGGTGACCACGAGCAGTCCGTCCTGGACCGCGAGCGAGGGCACGTGGACAAAGGCGCCGGCGGCGCCGCGATGCTCCCACAACAGCGTGCCGCTACGCGGATCTCTGGCCTGGATCAGGAGAGCGAACTCGGGCTCGGCCGCCGGCCGCCACACCCCGGCTGTGTAGAGAACACCGTCCGCGAGCCTGCTCACAGCAGCTTCGGACTCGAAGGGTGGGCCCTCCGCCTGCCAGAGCGCCAGACCGCTCTCGAGATCGAACGCCCAGATCCGCAGGCCGAAACCCGCCGAACCGACCAAGATCACGTTGCCCTTGGCGGCGAACAGTTGCCGGCCGCCGTTGCCGGAGACCTGCTGCCGCCAGGCGAGCTCACCGGACTCCAACGAGTAGGCACTCAGGTGGGTGATGCGCTCACGACGCTGTTCGCCCGGCTCCAGCTCGAAGAAGCTCAGGCCGTCGGTAACCAGGAGGCCACGGCTGACGACAACCTGCCGGAGGTTGTCGCGATGTCCGCCCAGGTCGAAGCGGTCCTCCCAGACAAGCTCGGCAGGTGGCTGTCCGGCGAGCGAGATGGTTGCCGTCACCAGAAGCGCGACGGGGAACAGGCAGCAGTGCACTCGCAACATGGCGGACCTCCTGTGGAGTCATGTCGAGTCCAGTTCGAACTCAGGGAGGAGCAGGGAGACGCTAGCAGCGCCGTCGTGACCCGTCAATCTGGGATCGTTCTGTGAGCGACCGCCCGTAAGAGGCCTACGGCGTACAGTCCAGCGACCCGTCGAGCTCGACGGTCAGTATGCCACCGGCGGTCACCGCGAAGCCGTTCTCGAGCTCGACCACGGTCTTGGCCAGTAGATGCACCGGCAGGTGAAGTACTCGCGCAGCCCGTGAGGTCCGCAAGCGGGTAGGGCGCGGTGAAACCGCCGGTGAATGCGCCCGCAGTGGTGAAGACTCGATAGGTCTCCGGCGACGACCCTGGGATCGGCATCGGACGAGGCCCGCGGTCAGATGGTGCTGTCTCAATTAGAGAGGATGGGAGCTGAAGCACTGGAATCCGCTAGACTCGTCCACGCATCGGATATGGCTGACTCCCCGGGAAGCGCGCGGTGGCTGCCGCGGATCGGCTGGACGCTCGTCCTGCTGGTCTTCGCCGTGTTCGTATGGGGGCTGAACCGCCGGGCCCGGCTCGAGACCACCGGCGAAGAACTGGTGCGCATGCTGTTCGTGCCCTCGGTCGAGCAGGGCACCCTGGTGCAACGGGCCGACGATCTGGCGCGCTTCATCCGCGAGGACAGCGGCCTGGTCCTGCGCACCGAGGTGCCGACCAGCTACGCCGCGGTGATCCAGGCTCTCGGCTCGGGCCAGGCCGATGTCGCCTGGATGCCGGCCTTCGCCTACATGATCGCTCACTCGCGCTACGGCGCCGAGGCCAAGCTCCAGGTCGTGCGCTCGGCCGACCTGTTCGGCATCGTCGTCACCCGGATCGGCGCCCGCGAGCCGGAATCGCTGGCCGATCTGGCCGGCCGGACGATCGCGGTCCCGGAGTCGCTGAACCCGGATCTGCGTAGTCTCCTGGTGGCCGAGCTGGATCGCTCCGCCCCGGGTTGGCTCGAGGTGTCGGCGGCCGATGACCGCGAGGCGGCGCGCATGCTGGTCGAGCGCTCGGGCGCGGTCGACGCCGCGCTCTCGAGCCACGTGCCGTCGGGCGACAACGACTTCGTCGGCGACGGCCGCAAGGAGCTCGAGTACGAGCGCGCCGGCACTCTGCGCCAGACGCGGGTGGTCTACACGACCCCGGACCCGGTCGAGATCCTCAAGAACTACTACCACGGCTGTGTCTACGCTCGCACCGACTCGTCGATCCGCCGGCTCGCCGATCTCAACGGCGCGCGTTTCGCCTTCTCGGACGAGACCTCGACGTCCGGTCACATCTTCCCGCGCATGCTGCTCGATCGCTCCGGCGTGACCCTGGGGCGGGTCTACTACGCCGGCGGCCATCCGAACGTGATCCAGGCGGTATGGGACGGCAAGGCGGACGGCGGCTCGGCGTTCTACTCGCCGCCCAATGAACAGCAGCGTCGCGAGGGGGTGTTGGTCGGTGACGCCCGCTACCTGATCACCCGGCGCATGAACGACCAGACGGCGCGCGAGGCGCTGGTGCGCGACGTCCGGGTGCTGGCTCTCAGCGACCCGATCCCGAACGACCTGTGCGCAGTGCGCGCCGGCTTCCCGCCCCGTATCTGGGAGCGCTTTCAGGCGTCGTTCGACCGCTTCCTCGAGACCCAACTGGGCCAGGACGCCTTCTTCGATCTGCTGGCGGGTGTCGGGGTCACGCGCACCGATGATTCCGGCTACGACGGGTTCCGTGCGGCGCTGGCGACCGCCGGGATCAGCGCCGAGGGGCTGCTCGAGGCCGAAGAGGCGAAGCTCGAGCGGCGCAAGGGGGATTCGTGACCACCGAAGCGGTACGCGTCGAAGGGGTCTCCAAGGTCTTCGATCCTGACATCCAGGCGCTCACCGATGTCAGCCTGACCGTCGAGCAGGGCGAGTTCCTGGTCGTGATCGGCCTCTCGGGGTCGGGCAAGTCGACGCTGCTGCGCTGCATCAACCGGCTGATCGATCCCACCGCCGGCCGCATCTGGCTGTTCGGCGAGGAGATCACCGCCGCCGAGGGCGCCAGGCTGCGCGCGCTGCGCACCCAGATCGGCATGATCTTCCAACAGTTCAATCTGGTGCGGCGCCACACGGTGATGAGCAACGTTCTGTCGGGCGGACTCGGCCGGGCCTCGCTGTTCGGCTCGCTCCTGATGCGCTACCCGGAAGAGGAGCGTCGTCGCGCGGTCGCGGCGCTCGAGCGGGTCGGCCTCGGCGGTCGTGGCGGCAGCCGCGCGGACCGGCTCTCGGGCGGCCAGCAGCAGCGGGTGGCGGTGGCCCGCGCGCTGATGCAGCAGCCCAAGCTGATCCTTGCCGACGAGCCGGTGGCTTCGCTCGACCCGGCGTTGCGCCACTCGGTGATGCGCCACATCGAGTCGCTCAACCGCGACGAGGGGATGACGGTCGTCTGTACCCTCCATGACGTCGATCTGGTCCAGCGCTACGCCACCCGCCTGGTCGCCCTGCGCGACGGCAAGCTGGTCTACGAAGGGGGGCCGAGCGACTTCGACGCCGACACCTTCCGTGACATCTACGGTGCCGACGCCGAGCCGGCCACCGACATGCTGCTGGGCACCGAGGGGGCTACCCCATGAGGCGGCTCAAGGGGCTGGTGGTGGACTGGGTGCTGCTCACCCTGTTCCTGCTGATGGTCGAGTTCCTGGCGCTGTCGTTCTCAGGCAGCCGCGGGCCGACCGGTCTCCTGGTCACACCCGAGGAGACCCTCGACCTGCTGCACTACGGCTGGTGCGCGGCCCTGGGACTGCTGGTGGCGATCGCCTGGCAGTCGTTGCGCGGCGTCCGCCGCGAGAGTCCGGGTCACGCCCTGATCTTCGGCGAGGAGACCGACGAAGCGATCCCGTGGACCCACACTCTGCGCGGCTGGTTCACGGCGTTGCTGATCGAGCTCACCTTCCTGACCGGTTGGCTGATCACCGAGGTGCAGCTGTTCGACTTCCTGACCCAGTTCAACAAGGCCACCGACATCGTCCGCGGTCTGGTTGCCGAGAACGTGTTCGCCCTCTTCCTGCGCAACGCCGGGGAAGTGCCGGCGCAGTCGGCGGACGTCCTGCACCAGGGGCTGGTGCTACTGGTGCAGACGATCTTCCTGGCGTTCATGGCCACCGCCTTCGCGATCCCGGTGGCGTTCGCGATGTCGTTCTTCGCCGCCCGGAACCTGACCCGAACCACCTCGCTGTCACGCTGGATGTACACGTTGGTGCGCGCGGTGATGAACATCACGCGTTCGGTCGAGCCGCTGGTCTGGGCGTTGATCTTCATCTCGTGGGTCGGGATCGGGCCGTTCGCCGGCGTCCTGGCGCTCTGGGTGCACTCGGTCGCGGCTCTGGTCAAGCTCTACTCGGAGCAGATCGAGAGCATCGACCACGGGCCGGTCGAGGCGATCACCGCCACCGGCGCGTCGACGCTCCAGGTCTTGCGCTACGGCGTGGTCCCCCAGGTCATCCCGCCGTTCCTTTCGTTCACGATCTACCGCTGGGACATCAACGTGCGCATGTCGACGATCATCGGCTTCGTCGGCGGTGGCGGCATCGGCTACATCTTGAAGCCGCGCGTCGACCTCGGCCAGTGGGGCGAGGTCGGTACCCTGGTGATCCTGATCGCGCTGACCGTGTGGGCGATGGACATCATCTCGGCCAAGATCCGCGAACGGATCGTCTGAGCCGGACGTTGGACCCGCTCCGAAGAGCCGCACCGATCAGTAGAACAGGTCCAGCGACGCCTTCGGCGGCTCCAGATGGAACGTGTCGCCGATGGCGGGCGGCGTGAACTCGCGCCACTTCCCGTCGACCCAGTGCAGCCAGCGCCGCCCGGGATCCTCGAGCTCGCTGTCGAACTCGTAGTGGACTAGGTTCGGGTCGCCGGCCGCGTTGATGCCGACGATGGTGGCCGTCAACCCGTTCAGCACCACCTCGTCGCCGACCTGGAGCCCCGACTCGGAGTCGCGAAACAGCCTGCCGAGCGGGCCGGCGTAGAGCCCGCGATCGATCCCGAAACGGAGCGACCGCCGGCCGGTTCGAGTCACGGAGATCGCCGTCGGGCCGGTCGATAGCGCCCGGATCCGTTGGGGCGCCGGCAGCTCCGCGAGCGCCAGATGGGTCGGGATGTGGGTCACGTAGAGCAGGTAGTCGGGAGCATTGACCAGCACCAGCTCCTGATCGGCGAACGCCGCGTCCGCCGGCAGGCTGGCGGCGGCGCGCTCGGTCGGAGCTCCGGTCTGCCGGACCGAGAGCGCTCCGAGCGGCATGCCCACGAGCGACAACGGCAGGTGGGTGATCGCCAGGACCACCGCCGAGATGCGAGCGCCGCGACGCCAGCTCTTCGACTCGGGGAGCCAGTGCGCTCGGGTCCGGATGCCGACCAGGAGCTCGGCGACGAGCGGCATCGCGCCGAGCCCGGCGAAGAACAGCAGCCGGTTCGACGGGAAGACCGCCGAGATCGGCAGCAGCGAGAGCAACATGCCCACCAGCCAGAAGCGGCTGTCCGGTCGCCGACGCAGGAGCGGCCAGAGCAGCGCCGCGAGCACCGCTATCGCGACCAGCGCGAGCCACCAGAGGGCTGCCTGGCGCTCGGGCGGCAGCAGGGTGGCCAGGTCGGCGGGCAGCGGCCACCATTGGCCCATCAGGTTGACTGGAGCGCGCTCGAGGACCGCGAGCGCGTAGGCGATCGGCTGGCCGAGCGGATCGAGATACATCCCCGATCCGCGGGCGCCGTAGTCGCCCAGCTTGTAGAGCGCCGCCCAGCCTGCAAGCACGGCGCTCGCCGGGGCCAGAGATCCGACGCGCCGGATCCAAGTGCCGTTCTCGCGGCAGACTGCGTACGCAAACAGGTAGCCGGCGGTGGCCAGCGCCATCTCGCCGCCGGCGAGCGCCGCGGCGAGGCAGACAGGCGCGAGGACCGCCGCCGCGCGGCTCCCTCGGCGCCTCCAGGCGTCGTGCGCGATCAGACAGAGGACTCCGAACAGGCCGGCGATCAGCGCGTTTCTATTCGCGATCCAGGATGCGGGCCCGGCGTGGGCGTCGTCGATCGCGTAGAGCAGGGCGGCGAAGCCGGCCAGCCACCCGGGTGCCATCAACCTCCGGTAGAGGATTGTGGTCGCGGCGATCAGCGCGCAGAACCAGAGCAGGCTGTGCAGATGCATGAGCGGCGCCGAGTCCGGCCAGAGCCGGTAGTCGACCTGCATGGTCAGGACCGCGAGCGGCCGGAAGAGCGACAGCCGGAAGCCGTCGCTGACCCACCAGGGAAAGACCCCCATTTCGACGAACGACTCGTGTAGGGCCGGGTCGGCCGGCGGCCCCGAGAACACCTGCCAGCTCGTCATCTGCTCCGGAATCGGGATCGGAAGCGTCCCGGTCAGGATGCCGCGGTGATAGAGGTCGTCGAGCTGCCAGCCGGTGCCGAGGGCCGGCAGCAGCAGGAGGAAGCCGAGCAGGGCGAGGTGGAGCGGCAGCCATGGCGAGACGAGCCACGATTGGAGGCGGCGTTTCATGTCTATGGGTTGGTGGCGCATTTCGCGCCGATCAACCGCAGGCGGGAGCGCGAAGAGTGGGATGGGTGCAGGTCCCGCGGTTGTTACGGATTCCCTGCGCTCTTGGTTCTGCCCCTGGCATGCTCCGAGCGACCCTGGCCCCCCGACCTGCTCCCGGAGCGGGCTTCGACAGTCGGAACCCGGAGCCCAGGCTGCCGTAGTATGGACTCAGGACCGATGACTGAAGACACTTCGCGTCACCCAGCCCCGCGCCCCTCCCGACCCCTGCCCGCTCGGCGGCGAGGCCTGGGGCGACGCCTCGCCGACGTCCTGCGCAGCCTGTTTCGCATCGTCGAGCTCACCGCGCGGCTGATCGTCAGCTTCGTGATCGTCGGACTCGTGATCCTGCTGCTGGTGATGACCTGGGGCGGCAGCGAGCCCGAAGTGAAGCCCTCGACCGCATTGGTGCTGGCCCCGCACGGTGTGTTGGTCGAGCAGCTCGCCGGCCGCCCTGCCGAGCGCCTGTTGCTCGATCTCCTGGGCCAGCCCCCGGACCCCGAAACCCTGGTGCGGCCGCTGATCGACGCGATCGAGCGCGCAACCGGGGACGAGCGGGTGAAGGTCCTGGTGTTGGACCTCGACCGGCTGGCCGGCGGCGGACTGAGCAAGCTGCAGGACCTCAGCGCCGCGATCCGCAAATTCAAGGAGAGCGGCAAGCCGGTGGTGGCGTTCTCGGACTTCTACTTCCAGTCGCAATACCACCTGGCATCGCAGGCGGACGAGGTGTTCGTCAACCCGATGGGGATGGTTGTGCTGCAGGGCTACGGCAGCTACCGGAGCTACTACAAGGAAGCGATCGACAAGATCGAGGCCAAGTGGAACGTGTTCAGGGTCGGCGAGTACAAGTCGGCGGTCGAGCCCTATCTGCGCAACGACATGTCACCCGAGGCGCGGAGCGCGCGGCTCGAGTGGCTGAGTGATCTGTGGGAGAGCTACCGTACGGACGTCGCCGCCGGCCGCGGTCTCGGCCCGAGCGCGCTCGAGGCCTACGTCGAGGACTTCCATCTGAAGCTCGAGGCGAACGGCGGCGACTCGGCCGGACTGGCGCTCTCGGAAGGGCTGGTCGATCACGTCGCGCCCCGCGACCAGGTGCGCGACCGGTTGATCGAGCTGGCCGGAGAGGACGAAGAGAGCGGTTCGTTCAACCGCGTCGATCACTATGCGTATCTCGCCGCGACCGAGGCGCCCGAGCGCGAGGGCGAGGGCGTGATCGCGGTGGTGATCGCCAAGGGATCGATTCTCGACGGCCGCCAGTCGCCGGGCACGATCGGTGGCGACTCGACCGCGGCGCTGATTCGCGAGGCGCGGGAGGATGACGAGGTCAAGGCGGTCGTGTTGCGCGTCGACAGCCCGGGAGGCAGCGCCTTCGCCTCCGAGATCATCGGGCGCGAGATCGAGCTGACTCGCGAGGCTGGCAAGCCGGTGATCGCTTCGATGGGCAGCGTGGCGGCGTCGGGCGGCTACTGGATCTCGATGTCCGCGGACGAGATCTGGGCGCACGAGACGACCATCACCGGCTCGATCGGCATCTTCGCGGTGATTCCGACCTTCGAGCAGAGCCTTCTCAAGCTCGGCATCCACAACGACGGCGTCGCCACCCACCCGCTGGCCGGCATCTCGGGCGTCGACCGCGACCTGCCCGAGGAGGCCCTGCGAGCCGTCCAGGCGACGATCGAGCAGGGGTACCGGAGGTTCATCACCAAGGCCGCGGCGGGTCGCGGCATGACGGTGGAGGAGGTCGATCGGGTGGCGCGCGGGCGCGTCTGGAGCGGCAAGGACGCCCTGGAGATCGGCCTCGTCGATCGGATCGGCGGCCTCGAGGACGCGCTGGCCGCCGCCGCCGAGCGGGCGGAGCTCGGAAACGACTACCAGATCCGCTACATCGAGGAGCCGCCTTCACGCCGCGATCAGCTGCTGTCGTTCCTGCTCCTCAAGGCGCGTCCGTGGCTGGGCGGGCTCGAAGTCGGGCATCGGCCACCGGACCTCCTGAGCCATCCGCTGGTACGCGGCATGGCGGATGACCTGGCGCTGCTGGCGGATCCCGAGCGGCCCTACCAGGCGCTGGCCTACTGCTTCTGTGGCTACGAGTAGCCCGGCGTTCCCACCAGCGGCTTGCGACCGCCGATTCCGAAGAGGTCGTTAGTCCGCCCGATCGCGGGCCCCGTCAGCCCAGCACCGTCTTCAGGTGCTCGATCGGTCCGATCAGCTCGCCTGGCGGGAACTCGACATCGTCCTTGCTGCCGCCGGCGTGCTCGCCGCTGCGGTCGATGTAGTCGACCTCGGTCTTGGTCAGCTCCCACCTGACCGAGCGCGGGTTGTCGACGCGCAGTGCTCGGAAGTCGGCTAGCGCCTGCTGCTCCTCGGCGTTCAGGGCGCGTGGCTCGAGTTGTTGGAGAGCGCCTTTGCGAAACGCCTGCCGCTCGTAGAGCGCGTACGCTCCGGCGATGGTCTCGGCGCGCAGCGGCTCGGACGGCCGGCCGTCGGCGGTGTTGCGGTGGCGGATCTCCCAGAAGTTCCTGGCGCGCCGGACGGCCAGGTGGACCTCGGAATCCTGCATCAGCTTCGAGACCGCGTGCTGATCGTCGAGGCTGAACAGATCGGCGGGTGGTTCTTCCTCGACCGGCGCCTCCGGCTCAGCGGGGTGGTCCGAATCCTCGACGTCGTCGGGCGGTTCGGGGCTGTCAGGCTCTCCGGACTCCGGCTCCTCAGGAGCGGCCGCGGTGACCGCCTCGCGCAGCCGGACAAGATCCGCCCGGAGATCGTCGAGGCCCGTCAGTACAGCTTTGCGCTTCGGCCTCAGGTCGACGACTTCGCCGTCCTCCTGCTTGATCGTCCCGAGGGTCTCCTGGGCGGCGTCGAGCTTGCGGACGGCGTCGTCGAGCAGATCCAGGGCAAGGTCTCTATCGAACACCGTTCACCTCATTGACTCAAGCCTGATCGGATCCAACCTGAGCGACGGTATCAAAGGCGGCTTCGGAGCGACGGGGAGCGCTACTGGAACTTGCCCGCCACCGCCGCACGAACGGTCAGGCCCTTCCTCTTGGACTTGACTTTGATCGAGCGCAGCTCGTCGGTCGAGAGCTGGCGCTCGGTGGTGAAGGTGAGCAGGTACTGCTTGCGTAGCTCGTCGTTGATCTGGGCGTAGGCCGTTCCCAGCTGCTCGACCTCGCGGATGTAGAAGATCCGGCCGCCGGTCGCTTCGGTGATCCCTTCGAGGTCGGTCTTGCGCACGTTCCGACTCTGGTTGTAGACGCTGGTGAGGCTGATGATGTAGACCGGCACGCCGAGGTCCTGGCCGTACTCGATACAGCGTTTTTGATTGAACTCGCTCCGGTAGTCGTCGCCATCGGTGAGCAGCACCAGCGCCTTGCGGCCCTCACTCTCTTCGAGCTGCAGGAGCGCGAAGATGATCGCGTCGTAGAGCGCGGTGAAGCCGTCGGCCTCGAGGCGCCCGAAGGCGCGCAGCAGCTTCGCCACGTCGTCGGTGGTGCCGTGGGCGAGCCGCGGCTTGGTGTCGAAGTCGACCAGGAACGCGCGGTCCTCCTCCTCGATCGTCTGGAGCAGGAACTGCGCTCCGGCCTGCTTGGTCTCGAGCATCAGCGGATACATGCTCTCGGAGGTGTCGATCACCACGCCGAGCACGAGTGGTCTCTCCTCGGCCAGCCCGAAGGTCTCGATCGGTCGCGGCTTGCCCTGGAGCACGACCTCGAAGTCGTCCTGTCCGAGGCCCTCGACCGGCGCCCCGTTGCTGTCGGTCGCGACCACGTAGATCTCGACCAGGTTGACGTCGATGCGCTCGGACGGACCGGGAGCCGAGAGCAGCCAGGCATCCTCGTTGGCGGTGCCGTCGGTCAGGTGGGCCACCACGCGAATGAAATCGGAGGTCTGGGGGTCGGCGCTGGTCAGGGTGGCCTCGAATGGAGGCTTCTCGATCGTCGCGCCGAGCTCGTCGTTCCAGAAGAACTCGACCCGATCGAGCTCGGTCGCGGGTGGGATCGAGACCACCGCCCGTACTCCGACCGAACCGGATTCCGGCTGACCGTCCAGGCCCGCGATCTCGACGCGGAACGGGTTCGAGGCGTCGTTGACCACGATCGAGTGCCGGCCGATCTCACGGCCGCTCGCCGAGTAGGCGATCGCTTCGATCTGGTGGGCCTGCGGAGTGGGGCCGAGGTCGATCGTGGCGGTGAACGGCGCACGTTCGTCGGATTCGACCTGCGCCTCGTCGAGCAGGAAGTCGACTCGTTCGATCCCCTCGACCGAGGTCAGGGTCTGGAAGCGAGTGCGACCCGTGGCCGGCCGCTCGCGCGGTGGCAGCACGCGGATCACGCTGCTGGTGACCGGCGCCGACCTGGTGGTCGTGACGCTGGTGGGCTCCGGAGCCAGGCGCGTGGTGTGCGATGCCAGGCCGGAGAACGGCCGCGGCAGCGGTTCGTCGCCGAACTCGACCAGCGCCGCTCCCCAGAGCCCCGATCCCTTCAGCGAGACCGTCACCGCCATCTCCAGGAAGTCCTCCGGCAGCTCGATCTCCCGTTGATAGAGCCACGCCGAGGCGTCGGCCAGGCTCTGGGTCGGCACCTCTTCGGTCAGGACGACAGGCTGCTCGTCGATGCGCGCCAGGACCAGGGTCACCTGGAACCCGGCATTGGGCGCCGCGCGCAGCTCGCGCGTCACCGGCACCAACACCTCGACCAGACCGCGCGCTCCGGCGGCGGTCGACCCCACCCGCAGCCCGCCGAGCAGGCGCAGACTGCCGGTATCGGCGCCCGGGTCCTCGAGCACACGGAGTGCCCGCTTGGAGCCATCCTGCGCCGAAAGGGGGCTGAGAGTCGCCAGCAGCGCGAGGGCGGCCGCACAAAGAAGCCTCGATCGCATCGGGCGGAGGGTAACATCGGCGCGTGATTGACTCGACGAATTGCTCATGGCTCTCGAATCGATGCAAGCTGAGTTCCAGGACGGCTCGTAGTCATGGATGAGATGAGACGAAGCTCTTTTGGACTGCTGGCCCTGCTCACCCTGGCGGCGCTGTTGACCGGCGGCGTCCAGAGGATCGAAGGCGAGGCCACGCCGGAGTCGGAAGCGTCCGGCCCGGCCAATCGGCTGATCCACGAGACCAGCCCCTATCTACGCCTGCACGCCTACAACCCGGTGGACTGGTATCCGTGGGGCGCCGAGGCGCTCGAGAAGGCGCGCAGCGAGCAGAAGCCGATCTTCCTCTCGGTCGGGTACTCGACCTGCTACTGGTGCCACGTGATGGAGCGCGAGGTGTTCGAGAACCCCGAGCTGGCCGGGTTGATGAACCAGTGGTTCGTGAACATCACAGTCGACCGCGAGGAGCGTCCGGATCTCGACGAGATCTACATGACCGCGACCCAGCTCCTGACCGGTCGCGGCGGCTGGCCGAACTCTGTCTTCCTGACACCCGACCTCGAGCCGTTCTTCGCCGGGACCTACTTTCCGCCCGAGGACCAGGACCGGCGCCCCGGCTTCCGGCGCGTGTTGACCGCGCTCAATCGCCTCTGGACCACGGATCAGGCGCGGGTCCAATCCGAGGCGCACGAGATCGCCGAGGCGATCCGGAGCACGCTGGCGAAGGACCCCGAGGCGCAGGGGTCCTCGCCGACGCCCGCGGCGGCCGTGCGCGCGGTCGAGCAGCTGACGGAAGCCTACGATGCCGCCAACGGCGGTTTCGGCGATGCGCCCAAGTTCCCCTCGCCGGCCAATCTGTATCTGCTCTGGAACAGAGCGGAGCAGGGCGACGAGGCCGCTCGGAGCATAGTGGTCGACACGCTGCGCAAGATGGGACGGGGCGCGATCTATGACCAGCTCGACGGCGGCTTCCATCGCTACACCCTCGACGCCGCCTGGCGGGTGCCGCACTTCGAGAAGATGCTCTACGACAACGCCCATCTGGGCGAGCTGCTGGCGATCACGGCGGCGGCGACCGGCGACACCGAGCTCGAACGGCTGGCGCGCGGCACCTTCGACTTCGTCCTCGACTGGATGCGCCTGCCCAACGGCGCCTTCAAATCGGCGATCGATGCCGAGACCGACGCCGTCGAAGGGGCGTACTACATCTGGACCCGCGAGGAGTTTCGCCAGGCGCTGGACGAGAAGGGCTACGAGCTGCTGGCGCCGTTGTTCGGAGTCGACGGCGACGCGAACTTCGAAGGCGATCACTACACGCTCTACCTGACGAGATCGCTGGAGGAGTCGGCGCGCGCGCTCGATCTCGAGCCCGCCAAGCTGCTCGACGCCATGGCGCCGCACCTCGACGCCCTGCGTAAGGCGCGCGGCGTTCGTGAGTTCCCGCTGGTCGACGACAAGGTGTTGACTGATTGGAACGGCATGATGATCGCCGCCCTGGCGCGCGCCGGCGGCCGGCTCGACGAGCCGAGATACCTCGAGGCCGCGGTGCGGGCTGCCGAGTTCGTCCTCAAGATGCGTGACCCGGACGGAGTTCTGCTGCACTCGTGGCACGAAGGCACGGCCAAGATTCCGGCTTTCCTGGACGACTACGCCTTTCTGGTGCGTGGGCTGCTGACCCTGCACGAGGTGACCGGCGCCGACCGCTGGCTCGAGCAGGCACGGGCGCTCAGCGACCAGCTCGAGGAGCGACTGGCCGTGCCGGCCGGCGGCTACTACACGAGCGCCGCACGCCCCGATCTGCTCCTGCAGGTGGTGTCGGCGACCGACGGGGCGATCCCCTCGGGCAACGGCACCGCGGTGCGCAATCTGCTCGAGCTGGCCGAACGCACCGAGCGCGCGAGCTACGGCCAGCGCGCCGAGGCGGCGCTGCTGGCCTTCGCCGGCGATCTCGAGCGCTTCCCCCGCGCCGTGACGACCCTGGCGCTGGCGGTGCTCGAGCGCGGCGACGCACCAAGACAGGCGGCCGTCAAGAGCGACCAGCCTGAAAGCAGCGTCGGCATCGCCGGGATCGGTGCGCTGGCGCGCACGGTCGTCGGGGTCTCAGGCGAGTTCGCAGGCCCCGCCGCGGACGGCTGGAGAGCGTTCCGGGTCGACCTCGCGATCCGCGAAGGCTGGCACGTCAACGCCAATCCGGCATCGCTCGACTTCCTGATCCCGACCCGAATCGAGGGCCCGGTGCGCGGCGTCGACTATCCGCCGGGAGAGAGCTTCCGCTTCGAGTTCGCTCCCGAGGAGCTGATGGTCTACAGCGGCACGACCGCGATCGCCGGCTCGGTCGAGGTGGGGCAGAGCGAGCTCAGCGTGACGTACCAGGCGTGTGACGATCGGCGGTGCCTGCCGCCGGTGACGGCAGCGGTGCAGCTGGAATAGGCCCGGCCTCTACTCGGCGCCCGGAACCGGCCCGAGCTGCGACGGCAACCGGGGACTCGACAGCAGCTCCGAAAATTCCTGCCAGCGTCGCCCCGGCGCCTCAGCGGTGCCGCCGCGCGACTCGATGAACTCGCGCACCAGCTCCTGACCGAGGTTGTAGTTGATGACGTAGCTCCGGTACTGGTCGATGAAGCGCACGCGCTGCTCGGCGCGGGGCCGCGACATCAGGGAGTAGCTCTCGAGCCAGTCAGCCGCGGCCTCGGCGTCGATCTGGCCGTCGAGATACCGCCGCGCCGCCTCGTTGCCGGCGAAGCTGAGCTCGGCAACCAGCTCCTGGATGGCGTAGTAGTCGGCGGTGCGCTCGGGGTCGAGGCCGGCGAGGGGGAAGAGCACCGAGCGCTCGAAGGCGACGCGCTCGTCCTTCGGGAACGCCACCTCGATGCCGTAGTTGGCGGAGCCTTCGGCGATCAGCGAGCGCGGGCTGAAGAGCGGGTATACCGCGAACTCGATCCAGCCGCGGGCGGTCACCAGATCGCGCTCGATCAGCAGGTTGTAGACGTGATGGCCGGGGTAGCCCTCGTGGCAGGCGAGATCGAGCATGCGATCGACGTAGATCGGCAGGTCGGTGTTGATCTGGATGAGGCTCTGAAAGTCGCCCTGATACCAGTTGTAGCCGCTCCAGCTCTTGTCGGTCACGTACTCGACCCGGAAGCTCTCGGTCTCCGGGAGCTGGATGTAGCCGCGGGTCCGCTCTCGGCAGGCGTCGATGGCCGCCGAGAGAACCGCGTCGACCCGCGCGGGCGCGATGATGAAAGCGGAGCGGTAGGCGTCGTAGCGATCGATCAGCGGCCCGTCGCCGGGCAGCCGCTCGGCGAGCCGATCGAGGACGCCTTGATAGAACTCAGCATCTCGGGTGGGAGCGATCGCGTCGTAGAGCGCCTCCGATTCCTGGTCGAAGGTCAGGCGTTCGCCCTCCAGCATGCCGATCCGGGACGACAGCGAGCGGTAGCTCTTCAGGAGATGCAGGTAGCGCAGCTCTTCCAGATCGTCGCGGTCGGTCGCGGCCAGTCCCTCGAGGCGAGCTGTCGACTGGGCGGCGTCGCGACCGAGCTCGGCCAGCGTCGCAGACTGCCCCTGGGCGCTCTGCCGCCACTCGGCCGGCCCGATGTAGGCGTCGACGAAGTCGGGATCGTGCTCGCCCACCCCGAGCACCAGATGTACATAGGTCTCGGCCAGGCTGTTCAGGGTCGTCGCGGCTGCGACCGCTTCGCTGTCCATGTCGGGCTCGGCCGCGCAGCCGCCGAGGCAAAGGAGAACCGAGACCACGACCGCTGCGGAGCGCACGGCGCGATGATAGCGCGCCGTTGCACCAGAACCGCTACCTAGTCGAAGGGCACGGTGCAGAGGTTGGTGCTCGGCTTGAGACCGAACAGCTCGCCGGCGTTCTTGTTACACACCAGGCCGGTCAGGCACTGGCTGTTCTTCTTGCAGCTCCCCTGACCTTCGCCGCAGGGTCCGCAGCGCTTGCAGAACTTCTTGTGGCCGGGAGGCAGGTCGCAGGGTACGGCGAAGAAGTCGGGGTCGTAGAGGAAGCGAGCGCCGACGATGTCGTCGTCGGAGAGCTGGGCGCCGCGCCGGCCGTGGGCGAACGCCCTCATGATGGCGGAGTTGAGCAGCTCGCTCGAATCGCACTTCGGGCTGTTCTTGTCGCCGCAGGCGTGACCGAGGCCGAGCGTGTGCCCGAGCTCGTGCGCGTAGACCTGGGCCGCCAGCTTGGGGCTCTCGGAGAACAGGCAGCCGACGCCGTCGTTGATGATGATCTCGGCCTCCGCGATCGGCGAGAAGGCCTGGTCTTTGTAGAGGCGCTCAGAGACGTAGTACGAGGAGATACCGCCGATGGCGATGAAGCCGCCGGCCTCGCAGTCGAAGTCGTCGCCGATCACCTCGTTGAAGTCCTCGAACACGATGGTGTTCTGGCCGTCGGGCGCCGAGAAATCGTTCGTCGACTCGGTGGTGCCACCGTCCACCAGTCGAATCGGCGCTCCGGTCTGGCCCGGCCCCCACGCCTTCAGGGCCTTCTTGAACTCGGCCGTGCCCTTGCTCTTGAGGCCCGACTGACCATCGATGTGCCGGAACCACGGCACGTCTTCCAGGTCGTCGAACTCGAACCACCGCAGCTGGAGATTTTTCGACAGGTGGGTGAAGGAGGCGCGGAACAGGCTTTCCTCCACCGCCGCTGCGGCGACGAAGTAGTCGGCCGGTCGCCGCCGGTCCTCGACTCGGTCACGGAGCCAGGCGGCGAAGCGATCGGAGCGCCGCGCCGGTGCCACCAGCTCGACGCCCGAGCCGTCGGCGGCCGGTACCAGCTGGGCTGGCTCTTCGATCGGCCGAACCAGGACCGCCCCGGCCGCCGTCTGGCGCTCGAGGAACGCCCCCTGCGAAAGGTGCAGGAGTCGGTAGCTGCCGTCGTCATTGGCGCGTAGGAAGACCAGGGCATCCTCGCCGGTGTCGAACTCCGGCACCCCATGCAGGACGAGCTCACGCCCGAGAGGGCCGCGCCCACCGGGGACCCGCACCTCGACCACCGAGCCACTCGCTTCGCCCTTGATCACGTCCTCGAGGACGGCGGCGTAGAAGGTGGCCGGATAGCCCCTGACCAAATCGACTCGCTGGTCGGTGATCCGGACCCGAGCTATCAGCTCGGCCTGGTCGACGAGGTCGGTGTCCTCGACCGCTACGTAGAGGCTCGCCTGGGCCGGCGCCACCGCGAAGACGATCAGTAGAAATAAGGCTGCGAAGAGCTCTCTCGCCATCTTGGCTCCTGCTGGATGCTCCTGGCTCTCCAACTCTCGAGGTGAAAACTCCCACGCGGCGCGGGTGGTGTCAGTGGAATCCAGAACTTGTCGGGCACCGGTTTTTTGGCTATCTGTTGATATGTCCATGGATCGATGATCGGGGGTTGTCACTAGCACTTTCTGGTCGTCCGGGGGCAGTGATCTCAGACGCGGTGGGTCGCTGTCAGGCCTTCGTCGAGGAAAGCCAGTTGGATGCGCATCTGGTCGCGGATGGACATCGGCACGATGCCCCTCCGTTCGGCTTCGGCATGAGCGTTCGCCTGCCCGGCGCGCTGCGCCAGTTCGAGGATCCAGGCGTGGAAACGACGCCGGCTCTCAGGTCCAGTCGGAGTCTCGGGCAGGTCGTCTCCCGGGGTCAGCAGGAATAGCGGCATCTCGGAAACCAGGGTGAACGGATCGCCCCCCAGGCTGCGGACGAATTCCATGGAGCTGGGGCGGAACAGGCCGGCGGTGCGGTCGTCGCCGAGCGCGCGGAAGTGCGCGATCATCGCCTCCGAGTCGGGGCGGGTGGTGAAGCCCTCGTCGATCCGGTGAAACCCCTTCTCACCGCCACGATCGATATCGAACAGGCGGTAGCCGAGCGCGCGAACCTTCCCTCTGAGATTGTCGCGGAGCTCGACCGTGCGCTCGCGCCAGCTCGGCTCGATGAGAAACCAGGGCCCGACCGCGAAGTCCATGCCGTGAAAGCTGGCGTGGAGAGTGAACGGGGCGCCTTCCCTCAGGAAACCAGCCACCGCCAGATTCTCGGGTCGAGCGTCGCGGTCCTCGATCCCTCTCGGGAAGCCGAACTCGATGTCATCGCCCGGCAGCTCGCGCACCACGTTCGCGACGTAGGTCGGCAGCTGGTAGCCGCGGTCGGTCTCGTCGGCGTGGTCACGGCAGCCAACCGTGACCTCGCTCCAGACCGCGTTGCGATGGGCGCCATCGGGGTTGACGTCAGGCACGACGTGCCAGCGATAGTCGCGCAGTAGCGGCGCGTCCGCCGGTGCCTGAGCGAGGTGGGCGCAGAGCCTGCGCAGCATCGCCGGACCGACCGGCTCGTCGGCGTGACAGCCGCCGATGAGACTGACGCTCCTCGAGCCGTCACCGAACCGATAGCCCACGATCGAGCGGCCCTCGCGCGAGCTGCCGATCGGCTCACCGGCGCCGGGCGTGTCGGTCGACGCGAGGATGAGTTCTATGGGAAGTACGGTGGGGTCGGCAGTCATGGTTGCTACCACCTCCCCCAAGGCGCCCGCCCGCATCTGGCGGTGTCAGAGTATAGGGGGGTCGTCGAAGGACCTCAAGCGTTTGGACCCTATTCGGTGAGATTCCTATGCGTGACCGTCGTGCGCTCGGTCGCCCGCTCGAGGATGCGGAAGTCGAGCGGGTAGGCGTTGCGCTCGTCAGCGTCACGTCGATCGCTCGAGATGAGTCGCCAGGCGCCCTCGTCCAGCTCCGGGAAGAAGCGGTCGCCCTCGACCTCGGCTTCCACCCGGGTGAGATAGAGGCGATCGGCCCGCCCGAGGGCCTCGCGAAAGATCTCGGCGCCGCCGGCGACGAACGCCTCGTCGTCGTCGGCCGCCGCGGCGATCTCGATCGCCTCCTCGAGCGAGGCGGCGAGTCGAACCCCGTCCGGCAGCTCCGGGCGGCCGCGCGAGATCACCACGGTCGTCCGACCGGGTAACGGCCGGCCGATCGACTCGAACGTCCGGCGCCCCATCAAGAGGTGGTGGCCGACCGTCGTGCGCTTGAAACGCTTGAGGTCCGCGGGCAGCCGCCAGGGCAGATCATTGTCGCGACCGATCACTCCGTTTTCGGCCACCGCTGCGATCACCGACAGCCTCATACCGCGATCGGCGCTTTGATGTGCGGGTGAGGGTCGTAGTCCTCGAGCGTGAAGTCGCTGTAGGAGAAGTCGAAGATCGAGGCCACCTCGGGGTTGAGCAGCATGCGCGGCAGCGGCCTGGGCTCGCGTTCGAGCTGCAGCCGCGCCTGGTCGAGATGGTTCAGGTAGAGGTGCGCGTCGCCGAGCGTGAGAATGAAATCGGCCGGCTCGAGCTCGCACGCCTGGGCCATCATCAGCGTCAGCAGCGCATAGGAGGCGATGTTGAACGGTACCCCCAGGAAGATGTCGGCGCTGCGTTGGTAGAGCTGGCAGGAGAGCGCCCCCTCGGCGACGTAGAACTGGAACAGCGCGTGGCACGGCGGCAGCGCCATGCGGTCGAGCTCGCCGACGTTCCAGGCGCTGACGATGTGACGCCGGGAGTGGGGATTCTCGCGGAGATCGTGGACGACTCGCGTGATCTGGTCGACGCTGCCGCCGTCCGGTGTGGGCCAGGAGCGCCACTGGTGGCCGTAGATCGGGCCGAGCTCACCCTCGTCGTCGGCCCACTCGTTCCAGATCCGGACGCCGTGCTCCTGGAGGTACTTGACGTTGCTGTCGCCGGCCAGGAACCAGAGCAGCTCATGCACGATCGAGCGCGTGTGCAGCTTCTTGGTGGTGAGCAGCGGGAAGCCCTGACGCAGATCGAAGCGCATCTGGTGGCCGAAGACGCTGATGGTGCCGGTGCCGGTGCGATCCGACCGCTGCACGCCCTCGTCGAGCACGCGGCGCAGGAGCTGGAGGTAGGCCTGCATCAGGCCGGGTCCAGCGTGTCGTCGAACAGGCTCACCTGGTCGCGGCCTTTCGACTTCGATCTGTAGAGGGCGCGGTCGGCGGCGTTGAGCACGCTCTTCAGATCGGAGATCTCGGACGAGGTGGCGACGCCGATCGACACCGTCACAGCGAGGTCGTGCTCTGTGAACGTCTGCCCGGCGATCAGCGTGCGCAGCTGTTCGGCCACCTTGACCGCCTGCTCGCCCTCGGTCTTGGGCAGGATCAGCACGAACTCGTCGCCGCCGAATCGCGCCACGGAATCGGTCGAACGGAGGCGGGAGCGCAGGGCGCCGGCGAGGCCGCGCAGCACCTCGTCGCCCGCCAAATGGCCCCACTGGTCGTTGACCTGCTTGAAGTTGTCGACGTCGACAAGGATCAGCGAGTAGGCCCTGCCGGTGGCAAGCGCCGTGGCCTGAGCTTCGGCGAGCCCGAGCTGCAGCGCCAGGCGCGAGCCGGTCGCGGTGAGCGGGTCCTCGGCAGCCTTGGTGAAGTAGTCCATCCGGGCCAGCGCGCCGGAGATCAGGTGCGCGACCGCACGGAAGAACGAGCGGTCGGCCTCCTGGTATACCGGGCCGTCGGCCCGGCGGCGGACCGCCATCAGTCCGACAGTCGGGCGGGCGCCCACGGTGGGCACCAGATCGGCCCAGAACGGCTCGACCAGGCAGGCGCCGGAGAGGCCCTGGCCCAGCCCCTCGACATCACCCTGGGCCAGTTGCTCGAGCCAGGGCTGCTCCATCGCGAGGAGCTCATCCGCCTGGTCGCCGCGCACCGTGGTGCGCAGCGGCGCACCCGGAGCTTGGACCAGTGTCAGCAGGGCGTCGTCACTCTGGGTGGCGCTCAGCGCACCCTCGATCGCCCGATCGAGATGTTCCTGGTGCAGCTCTCCAGCAGCGAGGCAGGTGCTGAGCGCCTCGAGGGTGGTGACGTTGCTGGTCCGCCGGGCGAGCTCCTCGACCAACGCCGCGCTCCGAAGCAGGGCGCCGATGCGTGTCACTACGCTGCTTGCCAGCTCGACCGCCTCTTCGCCGAGCCGGTCGGGGTCACCCTCGAGATAGAGCACGCACGTCTCCCGTCGATCGAGGGTCACCGGCGCCGCGATTCGGCCGTCGCGCTGGCAGGTGCGCACGGTCGAGACCGCCTGGTGGATCAGGTCGAGATCGTGGCCGGTATCGGCATCAGTAGAGTTTGAAAGATCGCTCTCGAGCGCGACCACCTGCTCGACGCCGGCCTCGGTAGCGATCAGGAGGGCGCCGCGATCGGCGCCCGAGTGCTCGATCGCCATCGCCGCGGCGAGGTTCGCGAGCGGTCGGCCGTCGATCCGAGCGTCCTGCAGGTGCGCCTCGAGCAGTCCGTCGACCTGGCGCAGGGTGTCGAGTGGTCGTCTCCGCTCTTTCGTCATGAAGCCGTCGGGAGGCACCCCCGATCCCGGCCAGAGCGTACCAGGCTTGTCGGGCGGCGCGATCGGGTTTCGGAGCCAGCTGCCAGCCCGTCCTTCTCGCGCCGGGTTAGGAGGGAGTCGGCACCCGGCTCTCGGCGCCGGTTTCCGCATCGCGTCTCAGGAGGCGCTGCCAGAGGGCCCGTAGATCTTCCTGAATCGCGTAGACGGACGGCACCAGCAACAGGGTGATGAAGGTGGCGAACAGCACGCCGAACGCCAGTGACACGGCCATCGGCACCAGGAACTGAGCCTGCAGGCTGCGCTCCAGGAGCAGCGGACTCAAGCCGACGAAGGTGGTCAGCGAGGTCAGCAGGATGGGGCGGAAGCGCGAGCTGCCGGCGGTCCGGATGGCTTGGGCGAGCGGCGTGCCGGCTCGATAGGAACGGTTGATGAAATCGACCATCACCAGGCTGTCGTTGACCACCACGCCGGTCAGCGCGACCACTCCGAACATCGACAGGATCGCCAGGTCGAGTCCCATGACCAGGTGCCCCCAGACCGCCCCGATCAGCCCGAAGGGGATGGCGCTCATCACGATCAGCGGTTGGAAATAGGACTTGAACGGCACCGCGAGCAGGGCGTAAATCACCAACATCGCCACCCCGAAGCCCTTGGCCAGGCCGATCATCGTCTCGCGCTGCTCCTGCTGTTCGCCTTCCAGCGAGTAGCGGACTCCGGGATGATCGGCGAGCAGTCGGGGCAGCACCGCCGTCCGGAGGTCGGCGATGATCTCGTTGGCGTTGCCGCGGTTGACGTCGACGTCGGCGGTGACATTGACGATCCGGCGCCGGTTCTTGCGCTGGATCGCGGCGGGGCCGCGGTTGAGCTCGGCGGTAGCGGCGGCCGAGAAGGGGATCTCATCGCCCTCCGCGGTGCGCAACCTGAGGCTCTCGAGCGCCCGCAGCGAGTGTCGATCTTCCTCGGGCAACCGGACCATCACCTTGACCTCGTCACGGCCGCGCTGGATGCGCTGTGCCTCCTCGCCGTAGAACGCCTGGCGCACCTGCCGCGCGAGCTCCGCCTGGGTCAGTCCGGCGGCCTCGGCCGCGGGCGTCACGGTGAGCTCGAGCTCCTTCTTGCCGGCACGGAAGCTGTCGGCGATGTCCTGTACGCCGGGGTACGAGCGCAGCTCGTCCTTGAGCGAGGTCGCGAATCGGCGCAGCCGCTCGACGTCGGGTCCCGACAGCTCGATGTTGATGGCCTCACCCGAGGAGAACAGCGACGCCGTATAGGTGAGCTCGACCGCATCGGGGATCGCACCCACCTTGTGACGCCAACGCCGGGCGATCTCGGAGCTGCCGATCGCGCGTTCTTCGGCCGGCGCAAGCTCGAGGTTGACCTCACCCAGGTGAGCCGCGGAGCTGTCGGCGGCGACGGTGAGCGACCCGGGTCCCTCGCTGTTGCGAAAGGGTTGGTCGCCGATCGAGCTCAGCGAGTGGCGCACCGGGTGCCCGCCGTACTCCTCGTCGAGCTCTTCGGCGAGCTCGCGGGCGGCGACCTCCAGGCGCTCGAGCGCTCTGGCGGTGTCGGCGGCCGGTGTGCCCTGGGGCATGGTCAGGAAGCCGGCGATGTTGTTGGCTTCGATCGCGGGCATGAAATTGAATCGCACCCAGCCGCCGGCGACCGTACCGGCGGTGATGATCAGGAGCGCCGCCATCGCCGCGACCGTCAGGTAGCGCCATTCGAGGGCTCGCTCGAGCACCGGCTGGTAGACGCGCCGGATGGCCAGTTCGAGCCCGCGCGCCACCGCCGCCTGCGTCGCGTACCAGTATCGGCTCAGGCCGGTGTGCACCTTCTCGCGCCGGCGCTTGAGGTGCGAGAGATGGTGCGGCAGGATCAGGAGCGACTCGAGCAACGAGAAGATCAGCGTCGGGATGACGATCAGTGGGACCACGCGCATGATCTTGCCGATCGTGCCGGTGACCGCGAGCAACGGTGCGAACGCGGCGATTCCGGTGAGCACCGCGAACACCACCGGCACCAGTACCTCCCGGGTGCCGTTGACCGCCGCCTCGAGCTTCTCGCTGCCGTTCAGATGATGCGAATAGATGTTCTCGCCGACGATGATCGCGTCGTCGACGACGATCCCGAGCACGATGATGAAGGCGAACAGCGAGATCATGTTCACCGAGACGTCGAGCGACGGCATGAAGGCGATCGCGCCCAGAAACGAGATCGGGATGCCGAGCGACACCCAGGCGGCCAACTGAAGCTTGAGGAAGAGGGCGAGCACCAGAACCACCAGCAGGAAACCCATCAAGCCGTTCTTGAGCAGCAGGTCGAGCCGGCTGCGTAGATCGCGGGTCCGGTCCAGCCACACGGTGAGCTCGATGCCCTCGGGCACCCGCGGGCGGGCTTCTTCGAGGTAGCCCTGGACCTTGGCGGCGATATCGAGCGCGCTCTGGTCGCCGACCCGCGAGACGGTGACCAGCGCTGCCGGCTTGCCGTCGAAGCGGGACCAGCGGTCGGTCTCGGCGAAGCCGTCGACGACCCTGGCGACGTCGCCGAGCTCGACCCGCGAGCCGTCGGCGAGCGTCAGTAGCGGTAGGCGCTCGAACTCCTCGCCCCGATACGCCTGGCCTTCGGTGCGTAGCAGGATGTCGCCGCCCGCGGTCGAGACGCGGCCGCCCGGCAGGTCGAGTGACGATCGGCGCACGGCGCCCGCGACCTCTGCGAACGTCAGCCCCCACTTGCGCAGCGCCTCCTCGGAGACCTCGATCGAGATCTCGTACTCGCGGGTCGCCCTGAGACCGACCTGGGTGATGCCGGGGATCGCCAGGAGATCCTCGCGAATCCGGTCTGCGAGCCGTTTGAGGGTGCGCTCGTCGGTGTCGCCGGAGATCGCCACCTGGACGACATTGCGGCGCAGGACCGCCTCCTCGATGACCGGTTCCTCGGCCTCCTCGGGAAACGTGTCGATGCCGTCGACGCGCGACTTGACGTCGTTGAGCAGCTTCTGCAGGTCGGCGCCCTGCTGGGCCTCGACCAGGATGGTGCCCATGTTCTCGCTCGCGGTCGAGCGGATCTCCTTGATCCCTTCGAGGCTCTGCAGCCGCTCCTCGACCCGCACGACGACGCCCTCCTCGACCTCCTCTGGGGCGGCGCCGGGGTAGGGCACGCGCACGCTGACGACATCCGAGGAGAATTCCGGGAAGACCTCCTGCTTGACGCCGAGCAGGGTGACCGCGCCGCCGACGACGATCAGGATCATCAGCAGGTTGGCGGCAACGCCGTTGTTGGCGAACCAGCCGATGACGCCGCCCGTCAGGTGCCGGTCGCTCACAGCTCGGCCTCCGCGTCCTGGTCGGTTCGGATCGGCAGGTCGTCGAGCTCGACCCGCACCGACATGCCGTCGACCACCGCCTCGAGGGTCGAGACGCAGACCTGATCGCCCGACTCGAGACCGGCGCTGACGATCGCCCGGTCGCCGTTGAATCTCAATACTTCGACGTCGCGGTAGTGCAGGCGGTCGTCCGCGACGACCAGCACTCGGCTCGGCGCGCGGATCGCGGCGCGCGGCAGGACGGCAACGTCGCTCGCCGTCCGGCCGGCGATCTCGGCCTGGACGAACAGGCCCATCGGCAGCGGTGGACGCTCGCTGCGGCGCGCGAAGGGATCGTCGACGCGGGCGAACAGTTCGAGCATGCGGGTGCGCTGATCGAAGCGGCTGCCGGTACGCACGATCCGTCCTTCCCAGCTTGTCTGCGGCCCGTTGCCGGAGCCGGTCAACCGCACGCGCGGCTCGGAGCCGTGCGCTGGAGCCGCTCCCAGGTCGAGATCGAGAAAGGCGAGCTCGGCTTCTTCTACCGGCAAGCGGATCTCGGCGACGTCTGTGGCGAAGACCTCCGCGACCGGTGTGCCGGCGCCGACGAACTGGCCGAGACCCACCAGCTTGCGGCTCACGCGGCCGTCGAATGGCGCATGGATCTCGGTGCGTGAGAGGTCCAGCTGTGCCTGCTCGAGTGCCGCCTCGGCGCCGCGCAGGGCGGCCAGAGCCTCCGCCAGCTGCGGCTCGCGCGCGGTCAGTGAGCTCGGTTCCCCAGTCCCCAGATCGCTCCACTCCTGGCGGGCGAGATCGGCCTCGGCCTGCTCGCGCTCGAGCGCGACGTGGACCTGCGCCACCCGCGCCTCCGCCTGGGCGACGCGCAGCTCATAGTCGCGCGGGTCGATGCGCAGCAGCCGCTCTCCACGGCTGAAGAAGCCGCCGTCGGCGAGTGTGGGCGCGACGTAGGTCAGCTGCCCGGCCACCTGAGCGACCAGCGTCGACTCGGTCACCGGCTCGACCGTCCCCTGTGACGCGACGTCGAGGTCGATGTCCTCGAGGGTCACGGTCATCGCGCGGACCAGCGGCGGCGGCACGGCATCCACTTGACGCTCGACGTTCGGCCGAGCTTTGACGATCACCGCGGCGATCACCAGGCCGCCGGCAACGATCGCAAGTGGCAGCAGGAACTTGAGTCTATTCATCGGTGTTCTCACCCAGCCGGAGCCGGTCTACGACTCCTACATCGGTTGTCGGCGGTCCGGTGGGAGTCGCCGGTTCAGTGGGTGCGGCGGCGCTCGACGCGCCACCGCCCAGAGACAGATGCAGATCGACACGGGCGTCGAGCCTCTGGCGCTTCACGGTCAACAGCGCGATCTGCGATTGGGCTTCCTGGCTCTGCGCTTCGAGCACTTCGAGGTAGCCCCCGAGACCGGCTTCGTACCGACGCTGGGCCAGGTCGCGGGCACCCGTCGACTGTTCGACGGCGGTTGCCAGTGCCTCCTGCTGGAGACGGAGCGAGCGCTCCGCGACCAGCGACAGCTCGACCTCGGCGAAGGCTCGCAGCAGAGCCTGGGCGTAGGTCTCGGCCAGCTCGCGGTGACGCGCCTCGGCTAGATCGACGCCGGCTCGAAGCCGGCCGCCCTGGAAGAGGGGCTGTAGAAGGTTCGCCGCCAAGCTCCACACCGAGAAGTCGGAGTCGAGTAGATCTTCGACCTCGCTGCTCAGGCGTCCGGTCGATCCGGTCAGGCTGAGGCGCGGGTAGAGGGCGGCGCGCGCCCCCTGAACGTCGAACCCGGCGGCGGCCATCCGGCGTTCGAGCGCCCGCAGGTCGGGACGGCGCGAGATCAGCTCGGCGGGCAGCAGAGGCGGCAGTCCGGTCGGCGGTTCCGGCAGGTCTCGTGTCGCCGGGACGGCCTCCGCGGGCGCGGGGTAGGCCGAAGCCAGGAGCGCGAGCTGACGGCCGGCGGCGTCGAGCTGCCGGCGGCGCGCCTCCAGGCTCGCTCGCGCCTGTTCCTGGTTGGCGATCGCCAGCCGCAGATCGAGCGCGCCGCGTGTGCCCCGTAGGTAGCGGCGCTCGATCCACTCGCGACTCAACGCTCGGAGCTCCAGCGTGCGCTCGGCCAGCTCGACCTGGGCGCCCGTCTCCTGGACGGCCAGCCACGCTTTCGCGGCCTGGCCCGAGAGCGACAGCCGCGCGCCCGCCAGGTCGTTCTCGGCGGCCGCGACCCCGGCGCGGGCACCGGCCCGCCCGGCCCGAAGCCGGCCCCAGAGGTCGACCTCCCAGGAGACGTTCAGATTCGCGCCGAGCGAAGTGCTGGTCGAGCTCAAGACGCCGCCGCTCGAGCCCGGGATCGGCAGGCCGATGAAGTTGCGACGGCTGCGGCTACCTTCGGTCGCCAGCGCCGCGGTCGGCAGCAGCTCGGCTCCGGCGATGCGAGCCTGCGCCACGGCGGCGTCCAGGCGCGCGGTTGCGGCGGCCAGCTCGTGGTTGGCTGCCAGCACCTGCTCGATGGCGATCTCGAGTCGCGGGTCTCCGAACTCGGACCACCAGATCGAATCGGGCTCGAAAGTCGGGCCGTCCGGGTCGGCCGCCGTCCAGCTGGCCGGCGGATCGACGGCGAGCGCCGGCGGCGGGATCGCCGGCGAAGCGCAGCTCGTGATGATGAGGAGCAGGGCGCAGCAGGAGGCGCCGATCCAGCCGGACACGGGACGCCTCATTTCGGGGCTCCTCCAGAGGGTGGTCTCTCCCCGGATCTCGACTGCATCGCGGTTGTCGGCGGCGTTACGGGAACCGGCGACTCGAGACCGCCGGCCACGAAGCCGACGATCCGATCGGTGACCGCCTCGACATCGAGCGGGTCGCAGAGCCCGCCGGAATAGCGATGCACGAGCGAGCCGAGAGCGATCGTATGAACCATCACGCCGACCATGAAGTGGAAGCGCCAGAAGATCTCCGCCCTGGGAAGCTCGGGCAGAGCGGCACTCAGAGCGTCGGTGAAGCGTTCCAGGGTCTCGTGGAGCTGCTCGAAGAGCATCTCGCGCATCTCGGCCTTCGGCTCCTGAAAGACCCCCAACATGAAGCGGGCGAAAGCGTGACCGCCGCGCTCGCGCTGCACCATCTCGAGCGGCGGGCGAACGAACGCCCGCACCACCGCGCGCAGGTCTGGGGTACCTTCCCGCTCGGCGGCGTCGAGCAGCTCGAAGCGTCGGCGGGTGAGGGGCTCGACCCGTCTGGCCAGGACCGCGCGCACAAGGCCTTCCTTGGAGCCGAAGTGGTAGTGGACCGAAGCGAGGTTGACGCCCGCCTCCGTGGTGATCGCGCGCAACGACGCTCGCGCGACTCCTTCGGCTGCGAACAGGCTCTCCGCGGCCTCGAGGATCGCCTCTTTGGTGGCGGATTCCTGGTTGCCGATGTCTGGTGTCGGGTTCATGTCGTAAGTCAAACGTCCGTTTCAAACATACGTTTGAAAAAGTGTAGGCTTTCATCCCGGGCGTGTCAAGGTCGTCTGGGTCCGCTCCGAGCTCTTCCGACCTCCGGGGCGAGACTCCCGATCCGACCCGACCCGACCCGATCCGATCCGCCCGCCCCGGCCTGCCCGACGCCGGTATACAATCCGCCAAGCGCATTCAGCGGAGGAGAGTCGTCGCGGGGTCTGGCCGGACGGGCGTTTCCCGAGGCGAAGCCGCAAGTCGCTTCGATGAGGGACTCGCGTGGGTTGGCCACATTGGCCATCACGCCCGACGTGGAACCTGAGGTCTGCAGAGGAGAGGGAGATGAGAGCCAAACTCATGGGTGTGACGCTGGTCCTGGGTCTCGCGACGATCGCCGCGAGCGCTCAGGTCCGGACCGAGCTTGCCGGAAGATCGCTGAGCGGCTATCCGTCGTTCGAGTTCGTGCGCTCGTTCAACGTCGATGAGAGCGTCGAGGTGGCGGTCGATCCGTCGCGCTTTCCGGTG
>JAJCXP010000074.1 GCA_029263375.1 Acidobacteriota bacterium
CCAGGCTGGTGTTCAGCTTGCCCTTCCAGAGAAATCGGCGCACCGATTCGACCACGCCGGCCTTGTGGTAGCCCGCCTCGAGGGCGAATGAGACCAGCTCCTCGCTCCGGTAGAAGCGAACGGTGTCCCGCAGCAGCGCGCGATGGATCAGGTCCCATCCGAGGGTCGTCGGCGAGTGGTCGCGGGCGCGGTCGAGCAGCAACAGCCGGCCTCCCGGCCGGGTGACCTCGAACATCTTGCGCATGGCCAGCGCCGGGTCCTCGAAGTAGTGAAAGGCGCTCACGCAGCACACCAGGTTTGCGGCGTCGATGCCGTTCGCCTGCAGCAGGAGGAGCGGGTCGATCTTCATCCAATCGCCGGCGATGAAGGTGAGGCCGTCGACCGCTTCGACCCGTGCGCGCTCCCGGGCGATCCCGACCATCTTGGTCGAGAGGTCGAGCCCCAGGGCGCGAACCCGTGAGTATCTGCGGCCCATCCGTCGTAGCATCCAGCCGGTGCCGCAGCCGACATCGAGCACCGAGTCGCCGGCGTGCAGGCGGGCGCGGTCGAGGACCAGCTCCCCCTGAGCCTTGTACCAGCGGCCGAGGCGCCCGCCCTCGTAGCTATTCGCCTTGCCGTCGAACTCGCGTTCCGTGTTCATCGCTGCCTCGATTGGACCTTCCCGGACGCTGATTCTGTCCGAGAAAGCTCGATTGCGCTCATCGGGTCACCCCTGTCACCACGTCGATCGCTATCTTGCGCTCCCGGATACGAAAGACCTCGATTGCCGGCCCTGAGATCCCTTCGCTCGCCGGATCGATCGTCCACGCGAGCTCGGCGCGTGCGTCGGTGCGACACGCCTCGGCGAGCGCGGCGCGACTCTCGAGAACCTCGGTCGAGTGCTTGCGATCACGCCTCAGACGGTCCTGGTCGAAGTGGTGCTCGTCGATCACCAGGTAGTCGACATCCTCCTCGATGTAGTGCTCGAGAGAGTGGTTCGGCTCGTAGTGCCGCACCGTGCGCAGGTCGAAGGCGGTTCCCGGAGCGCTCGCCTTGCGCCACTCGAGAACTCGCGCCTTGGAAGGCTCGCTCGCACGCGTGCTTTCGATCAGGGCGTCGAGGTTGTCGTCGGTATTGCGCAGCGGCAGCGAGAGGTTGGGAGCGGTGTCGATCAGGGGATTACCGATCAGGAAGACCGTCGACCCGGGCTCGGCGTGGAGCTCGAACCACTCGCGCGCCACTACACGACTGTCGGGGCGGCCCTCACGCGCGACCCAACTCCAGGCGTCGACGGCGAGCGGCACGAGCATCAGAGCGGCCGTGATCGCCAGGATCGGTCCACGGGCGCCCGGCCGGACCGGCAGTCGCTCGACCACCCGGTCGAGCAGCCGAGCCGCGAGCAGGGCGAGCGGCGGCAGCAGCGGCAGCGCGTAGCGGGGATAGAACAGATGCGAGGTCCGGGCGCCCGCCAGCAGCAGATAGAACACGGCGACCGTCGCCAACAGCAGCAGGTCGGCGGGCCGGCGCCGAGCGAGCGCGAGTGCGACCCCGGCAAGCGCCAGCGCGAGGAGCGCGAAGCCGAGATCGCCGTTCAGGACCTCCAGGTAGTAGAGCCACAGGTTGGGTGCCGCGGCAGGCGAGCCGCCGGGGCTGTCAGCCTCGACGCCGACGCCGAACAGCGCCGCGAACGCCTCGCCGAAGAAGTTGCCGAGATTGAACAGGAAGCCCGGGTTGCCGATTACGAACACGACGGCGCCCACAGCGTAAGCGGTCAACAACCTCCGGCTCGCCAGCCGTTCGAGCAGCGGCCGGTCGCGCCAGCGCAGCCAGTTGGCGAGCGCGATCGGCAGCACCATGGCCACCGCGACGATCTTGGTCATCACCGCGAAGCCGAAGACCGCTCCGAGTAGCCACGGCCGCTCCGGCTCGCGCGGATCGGACCACCGGTGGGCGAGCTCGAGCACGACGACCACCAGTAGGACCATCGGCACGTCGACCCCGATGTAGTGCGAGCGCGCCACGTGCAGCAGCGACACCCCGACGATCGCGGCGCCGAGCAGCCCCGTGCGCTCGCCGTACATGCGACGTCCGAGGCGGTAGACCCAGTAGACCGTCAGCAGGCCGAGCAGCGCGTGCAACGCTCGCCCGATCATCCAGAACGGCGTCAGGTCGGCGGTGAACGCCTGCGCGAACTCGGTGGGTGAGGCGACCTTGCCGGTGACCAGCAGCCAGACGAAATAGAGTCCGTAGCCGACGAACAGCAGATAGAAGAATCCGCCCTTGGCGTCGCGCTCGAGGTCGATCTCGCCCGCTCCCAGCCGCAGCGCGCGGTGCACCTCGAAGCCCTCGTCGACACCCACCACGTGCGGCAGGCCGCTGCCGAGGCTCAGGAAGCGGAGCAGGGCGGCCAGGGCCAGAATCGAGATCAACACGGCCGTAGTCGCGCGACCGGTGCGGCTGGCGTTCATCTCGGGGAGAGTGTAGCAAGGCCCGACCGATGCTCGATGCTATCCTCTTCACAAGGCGACACATACAGTGCGACGAACAACGAAGTGCCTGCTCGCAGGACTCGTCGTCACCGTCTCGGCGCTCGCCATGCCATCCCCGCAGCGAGCGCAGTCGACGGACCGGCTCAACGTTCTGCTGATCCTGTCGGACGACCTGCGGGGGGAGGCGGGAGGTCTTCCACCCATAAGCCAGCCGAGCCTCGAGCGTCTGGCCGAGCGGGGCATGAAGTTCTCTCGTGCCTACGTTCAACAGCCGAGCTGCAACCCGAGCCGCAGCTCCATGCTGATGGGGCTGAGGCCGAGCACGACCGGCGTTTCGAGCAATGAGGTGTTCTACCGCACGCTTCAGCCCGACGCGGTGACGCTACCCCAGGCATTCCTTGCCGGCGGATACTTCACCGCCAGTGTGGGCAAGGTGTTCCACCAGCAGCAGGACCGGCCCGAGTTCGACACCTGGCTGTTCGAGAAGTTCCCGCGTGGCAAGCCGATCGGCCGGCGTGGCCGATCTGGAAGAGTCACCGGCGGCCTGTTCTCCGGTGACATGTGGCGCGCCGCAAGGGGCGCGGACCGCGACCAGCCGGACGGCGCCGCCACCCTGGAGGTCGTTCGTCTGCTCTCCAAGCGGCGAGCCCGTCCCTTCTTCATCGCGGTCGGCTTCCTGAGACCGCACACGCCCTACAGGGCGCCTCGCTCCTACTTTCGCCGGTACAAGCTCGAGACGTTCCCGAGTGAGTTCGACAGTCTGCCGCCGGCCGACGTACCCGCAATGGCGACTCCCAACGCCTCGACGGCTGCCGTGCTCGAGGGAATGAGCACCCTGGATCGGAAAGAGCTCGCGCGGGCCTACTACGCGAGCGCATCCTTCGTCGACCGCCAGGTCGGCGTTCTCCTGGACACGCTCGATCTCCTGGATCTATGGCGGAAGACCGTGGTGATCTTCACCTCCGATCACGGCTACCACCTCGGCGAGCACGGCTGGTGGGGCAAGAACACTCTTTTCGAGGAGTCACTGAGAGTTCCACTGATCATTCACTCGCCCACGCTCGACCTTGCCGGCAAGGTGAGCGACAGGACGGTCGAGCTCCTGGATCTCTTCCCGACCCTGGCCGAGCTCACGGGCGTCGAAGCCCCTCCGGTGCTCGAGGGACACAGCCTGCTGCCCCTGCTGAAAGAGCCGACGCGATATTGGTATCCCGCTTTCTCGCAGACGAATCGCGCCAGCGGCCCCGGGTTGTCGGTCAGAGACGACCGGTGGCGCTACACCGTCTGGTCCGCCACCGAGGAGGCCGAGCTCTACGACACTCTCCTCGATCCCAGAGAAACCAGCAATCTGGCCGGACGGCCGGAGTACGCCGAGACCGAGGCGTGGCTGGCTGAGCTTCTGCGAGAGGAACTAGTCCAGGACTGAGGCGGCACGGTCAACGATCTACAAGCCTTCAGCTGACCTGCCCTACCTGGAGCCGAGAGTGGTTGCCGGCTCATCGGCAGGATCCGGCCTGGGGCCGGTCGCATCGGAGTGCCCGGTCGCGGGGCCGCCCGCCCGTTTCGGGGTTCCTGCGGTCAACCTATGAGCAACGTCCTGAGAGATCGAGCTAGCCGCGGGCCAACCAGAGCACCAGAGCCGTAACCCCGAGTCCCAGGACTGCTAGCCCCCAGGCGCCCACTATGAGCCGCTTCGCTCTGCTGAGCGCGCGTCGCTTCTGCGAGACGAAGACCTCGGGCTCACCGAAGTCGGGAGCGCTCACGGCTGGCGCCGGGGCGGGATCAGCTTCGTGCCGATCGAACCAGGCTTGGCGCCAGCCGTTCGATAGGAGCAACGCGATCGGCCGGGCGTAGCTGCGCGTCTCCTCCCGACCGAGCCGGCCGACCGAGGCGTCGAAGAAGAACCGGGCGCGCTCGAGGAAGCGGTCGCGCAACTCGGGCGCCGCGTGCCGGGCGGCGATCTGGAACATCTCGCTCTTGCGCAGGTCCTGGGCAGCCCAGGTCTCGGTCGGGAACTCGAGGATCTCGGGCTTCTCGAGGTAGGGGTACTCGTGCTCGGCGGCCCAGGTCGCGTAGTGAAGAAGGGCGGCGCGCCCGTAGGCGTAGAGCCCGTCCAGCTGGGCGAGCTCGATCTTGTAGTCGAGGTAGCCGCCGAGGCTCTGCAGGAACATGGTGTAGAACCACTTGCGGTCGGCGTCGAGCAGGTCGAGCGCGTCGAGGTCGTCGGCCGGGTGGATGCAGCGGACCAGGAGCTCTTCGGCCTTGTCGAGGAAGCGCTTGTCGCCGGTGACGCGATGCGCGGCGATCAGGGCCGCGATGGCGTTGGCGCCGCTGCGGCCCGGACCGTGGTAGTCGTCGAAGCCGGAGTTGCTGACGTGTCCGGTCGGACCGCGGTCGAGAAAGCGGAAGATGGTCCGCTTGCCGTCGTCGGCGTGGATCACGTACTCGCCCAGCTGGACGACGGCGGTCCGAGAGTCGGGATCGCCGGTGAGAAGGTGATGAAGCCGGAGCCCCTCGGAGTAGAGGTGCCCGGTCGAGGGCCCGCCGCCGGGAACGCCCTCGGCCTCCGGATAGGACCGGTGGCTGCTGAGGCCGGCGTCGACGTAGTGGACGGTGTGCCAGAACATCCCGCCGTTGTAGGCCGACTTGTCCCGGTCCGTATGGTAGAGGTCGATGTCAGAGACATGGCGCGCCAGCTGGCGCATGTGGCGATGCCAGCGACCGTCGCCGGAGCGCAGGAACTGAACACCCAGGCCGCCGACCATGTCGTACTGGTTGTTGTAGTGCGAGATCAGCGGCGTGTCGCCCTCGTGGCGGGCGGCCTCGTGGTCGGCCCAGACGTCGCCGAAGTGGCGCCAGCCGAACTCGTCGACAGCCTCACGCTTGTGCTCGAGGGTGTCGTCGCCTTCGAGCGCCAGAGCGATGAGGTCGCGGTAGCCGCTGTTCGGGTCGTCGGCCGATGGAGTGAGACACGGGATCGCTCCGCTCGCGGCGTACCACTCGGGGTCGGCGGACGGCAGCAGTGGATCGTGCGTCCAGGCGAGGGGCGCGTCCGAGATCCGGTCCTCGGCGAACGCCACCAAGAGAGTGTGGGTCTTGCGCTCGCCGCCCTGGATCTCGTGGCAGCTACCGAGCTGGCGCGGGAAGAGCCTCAGGATCAGTCCGAGGGCGCCCGCCTCGATCGCCTTGGGAAAGTTCTGCCAGAACTCGTGGATGGACGCCGCAATCCGGGTCGCGCCGCGCCGGAGCTCGACGATGGGCGTCGCCCGCGTGCCCTCGAGCTGGAACGACGGGCTCTCGACGCGGTAGCCCTTGAACGACAGTGGCAGCTCGCCTTGGCGGTCGAGATGGGCGCTGCTCCGCCAGTTGTCGCCGCCGCTCGACGCCTGGTAGATCTCGAGCGGCGGGTCGATCGTGCGGCTCGCCGAGTCGGGATCGATCGACAGCACGACCGACGATTCCGCTTCGCCAGGCGGCAGCGCCAGCGCCAGGGAGAGGTCACGGAGGAAGACCGAGCCGTCGTTGCCGAGGCTCCAGATTCCGCCGGGGTGGCCGGCGGCACGTCGGTTCGTCAGACCGAGGTCGATCCGGACGACCGCCGAGTCGCGATAGAAGTGTAGGCGCGCGGTCAGCTCGAGCAGGCGCGATCCACCGGCCGCCACCAGATAGCCGGCCACGCGTACCGAGATCCGGATCGGACCCGACTCCTCGATATCGACCGAGTCGACCCGGGCCTGGTGCGGGCAGTTGGCGTCGTCGCGCGCGGTCAAGTTGGAGCGCTCGATGTCGAGAACCGTCGCGCCGTCGACCTCGGCCGACGCGAAGGGAAAGTGGCCGCCGGGAGCCAGTCGAAAGATCGCCCGGCCGGTCTCGACGATCAGGCCGCCGTCGGCGTCTTCGCGGTGCCGGAGGGGGCCGGCCTGGTTGGCGCTTGGGGTTCCGTGAGTGACCTCGACCCGAACCTCGGAGTCGCTGTCCGCCAGCCAGTCGAGCAGGCACCAGCGTACGCTGCCGTCGGGCCAGCGATCGAGCGCGCGCGCCTGGAGTGGTAGGGCCTCGCCCGAGGTGCCCACCAGACGCAGCTGGTCCGCCGACCGAAGCCCTCCTTCCGGCCACGGCATGCCGCAGCTGACCGGCTCGCCGCGGCGCACAACCTCGGCGGACGGCTCCTGGGTCTGGTAGCGAAGGCGAGGGAAGTCGGACCTCATCGGGGAGCCGCCGGTATAATCTCACGCGCTATTCTGAACAGCCCCGCGATGCGAGACCGACTGGCGCGAATCCTCCGTAGCGACCGGTGGCGGATCGTTCTCGTCTGCCTCGCGTTCAACGCCTCGGTTCTCGCCGGCATCGCGCTACGCAATCCGGAGTACCTCGGCGACTACCGGTTGAACGAAAGCCCGGACGCGCGCCACTACGTGCAGCTCGGGCGCAATCTGCTGCTCGAAGGGCACTACTCGAGGATGGACGGACCGCCGTTCTCGCCCGACTTCCTGCGCACGCCGATCTACCCGGTGCTGGCCGGGGCCCTCGACATCGTTGCCGGCCCGATCGCGATCTATCTGGCGCAGGTGCTGGTCCAGGTCGCGCTGGCCCTCGTTCTCTACCGGCTGGCGCGGCTCTACTTTGGGCGCCGCATCGCGCTCTGCGTCGGCCTGCTGGCGGCGACCGATCTCATGACCGCGGTCTACAACTTCAGCGCCCTGACCGAGCCGCTCTACACGGCGATCACGGTCTTTGCCTTGGCGCTGCTCCTGCCGCGGATCCTGCCTCCCGCGGACGCCGAGCCGGCGACCGGCGCCGGCGGGTATCTGGCAGCCGGGACGCTGCTCGCCCTGGCCACCCTGACGCGCCCGGCCGGCCTCTACCTGCCGGCAGTGCTCGCGCTGGTCACTGCATGGTTTCTCTGGCGGCGACTGGGGACGCGGCCTGCGATCCGAGCGGTCTGCCTGCTGCTTCTGCCCTCGGTGCTCCTGGTCGGAGGCTGGATCGCCCGCAACCGAGCGCTGTTCGGCGTCGCCAAGGTCAGCAGCGTCGATGTCGTCGGGACGGTCTATATGGCCGGTGCCGGCGCCTACCAGCTGCACCACGGGATCTCCCGACCGGAAGCGCAGCGCCGGATCGCCGCCGAGCTCGATCTGCCGAGTTTGCTCGAAGCGCAGAACCCGTGGCTCAGCGAACTTTCGATGCAGGAGATCGACGCGCGGCTCGCTGCCGCGGCGCCTGTGGTGCTGGGTCGCTATCCGGGCGACCTGATCGCGTCGAGTCTGTTGGGCCTGGCCAAGGGGAGCGTCTCGCACAACGTGCGCAATCTCGCGTCGCTCCACGACCGCTCCTGGACGGCGCCCCGGATCGGATCTCTGGCGCGCTTCCAGCGCGCGGCATTCGGGCGCCTGCTCGACAATCATCCGGCGCTCGTGGCCGCTTTCCTCTGGCAGGTGGCGCACGCGCTCGTCACGCTGGGCCTCGCCATCTGCGGTCTCTGGTGTCTCGCGCGGCGACCGGATAGCCGTCCGCTCGCCGCCGTTCTGCTGCTGACGATCGCCTACTTCGGAGCGGGCATGGCGCTCTTCGGTATCGACGCCTACTACCGCGCGCGGATGCCGATGCTGCCCTACCTGTTCCTGCTCGCGGGGTTCGCGGTGGAGCGTCTCGCCGCGCTTCGGACGCGCCGGCCGAGTCAGGCCTGAGGGGTTCGTTTCCGTGGTCGCCGGAGTGTTCAGCGGGCGGCTCCCTCGCTGGTCGATCCTACCCAGAGAGTCTCTCTCAGGTAACGATCGATCGCCTCGGCCGCCAGGCGGTGACCGAAGGCGTTCGGGTGCACGTGATCGCCCTCGACGACCTGGAGATCGTCGGGGTCGTGGCCGCGGTAGGTGTCGAGCAGATCGAGCACGTGGAAGCCGTGCTCGATGGCGGCCGAGGCGACCTGCGCGTGTACCGACCCCCAGGCGTAGTCCTCGAGCCGGTAGAGCACCGGAAAGATGACCACCAGAACCGGCGTATCGCTCTCACGCGAGATCCGTTCGAGCCGATCGAACGCGGTGGTCACCCGCTGCCAGGAGCGCGGCTCCCGGTGCAAGCGCAGGAAGTAATCGTCGGTCGCGTAGGCCGCGACCTCGGTGCTGCCGCTCATCCGTCGCGCCGCCCAGGCGACGCGCTGGCCGGTGCGGTAGAGCAGATGCAGAATGCTCGAGCGCTGAGCGGTCTCCTTGAGGCGCGCGATCGCGCCGAGCTCGCGGGCGCGCTCTCGA
>JAJCXP010000075.1 GCA_029263375.1 Acidobacteriota bacterium
GGTGAGATCGCTCAGACGACCGCCGGACCTGAGAATCGTCTCTTCGCGCCGTGGCCCGGTGGACACCAGGCCGACCTCCGCGCCGACCTCGTCCTCGATCCTCGTGACGTAGTCGCGGGCGGCTTGGGGTAGATCCTCGTACTCGAGAATGCCGACGGTGTTCGTTTCCCAGCCGGGGACGGTCGTGTAGACCGGCTCGGCGCGCGCCAGCTCGTCCAGACTCGAAGGGTGCTCACGCTGGACGATGCCGTCGATCCGGTAGCCGGTACAGATCCGGATCTCCTTCAAGGTATCGAGCACGTCGAGCTTGGTGAGTGCGATGGTATCGACGCCGTTGATCATCCGCGAGTAGCGGGCGACGACGGTGTCGAGCCAGCCGCAGCGGCGCGGGCGGCCGGTGGTGGTGCCGACCTCGTTGCCACGGTCCTGTAGGAAGCCGCCGGTCTCGTCCTCGAGCTCGGTCAGGAACGGGCCGCTGCCGACCCGTGTGGTGTAGGCCTTGAGGACGCCGATGGTGCCGTCGATGGCTCGCGGCGAGATCCCGCTGCCGGTGGCGACGCCGCCGGCGGAAGTGTTCGAGCTGGTCACATACGGGTACGTCCCGTGGTCGACGTCGAGCAGCGCACCCTGGGCGCCCTCGAACAGGAGCGAACCGCCATCGGCCATCCACTCATCGAGGACGTAGGCACTGTTGACGAGATGTGGCCGGAGCCGTTCGGCCCATGCTCGGCATTGCGCCTCGACCGCCGCGGTGTCGGGCATGGGCTCGTCAGTGCCCTCGAGCTCGGCTCCGAGCCGGCCGAGAAGCCGCGCGAGCCGCGCATCCAGATCGCTCGCGGCGAGATCGCACATGCGTAGACCGATGCGCGACGCCTTGGTCTCGTAGGCCGGGCCGATGCCCTTCGCAGTGGTGCCGATCTTGGCGCCACCGCGGGCGGCCTCGCGGGCGCGATCGAGAGCCCGGTGCGCCTCGAGGATGACGTGCGCCCGATCGGAGATGAAGAGCCGCCCGGCCGCGTCGACACCGGCGCCCTGGAGACCCTCGACCTCACCGAAGAAAGCGTCGGGATCGATCACCATGCCGTTACCGAGCAGGCACCTCTTGTCTTCGTGCAGGACACCGGACGGGATCAGGTGGAGCGCGAAGTGCTGGTCGCCGAACTTGACCGTGTGGCCGGCGTTGTTGCCGCCCTGGAAGCGCACCACCCCGTCGAAGGCGGCGCACAGCAGATCAACGATCTTGCCCTTGCCCTCGTCGCCCCACTGCATGCCCAGAACGACACTATTCGCCATCGCGCTCTCCAGCTCCCATACGGCTCAAGGCTATCCCGGAAAGCGGTTGCGGGGAGAAACAATAGCGAGAGAACGTGCGTAGTATGGCTGTATTCGGAGGGGATCATGAATCGTCTGCTCACACTTGCCCTACTCGTCCTCGGTACCGCCTCTGTCGCCTCGGCGGCTGACTATCGCGAGCTCGAGAGCTCGCACAAGCTCGTGGCCGGTCAGAGTATCCACGTCGATTTCCACTCGGGCGATCTGGAGATCGAGGCGGGGGCGTCCGACCGCGTCGAGATCGAGGTCGAGATCGAGTGCAAGTGGAACCACCGCGACTGCGAGGATCTACTCGCCGATGTCGAGATCAAGTGGCGCTCATCCGACCGCCGGCTTTATCTCGAGGTCGAAGGGCTCGCCTCCTGGCGCCGCGCCCGGGTCGAGGTCGAGGCGACGGTCCGGCTGCCGGCACAGGCGAAACTGTTCGTCGAGATGGCCGCCGGGCGGCTCACGATCGACGGCCCGACAAACGATGTGCGGGTCGACATGGGCGCCGGCGAGCTACGGCTCTGGATGCCGGAATCGGCGGTCGAGGGCGTTTCGATCGACGTCGGCGTGGGCGACGCCAAGTTCCGCGGCAAGAGCGACTATCTGAGCGGCCGGCGGTCGATGTTGATCGGCAGCGAGCTCGACTGGGATGACGGGCCGGGCAAGGCGCGCATCGACATCGAGCTCGGTGCGGGCGACGCGACCGTCTGGCTCGACTGAGATCGCCAGAGCGGCGGCCGACCTGAGTTGTGACGAACGGCGTGAACCTCGCCGATCTCCGTGATATGCTGCCCGACCTCGGAACAACCAGGGGGGTGATTGGCGGGCCGTCCTGGCTCGCCGGGGGAAGGGTCTACGCCGGGCAATGACTCGCACGACGGGCTGAAGCCCAGACTCTCGGCTCGGCGCGCCCGATAGGGAATACAATCCTCAGGTGCCGGACGTAGGAAGCGCTTCGATCGAGGAACCGTCGACCGCTGCTGCTGTCGAGCCGGCGTTCGAGGTCTTCGTCGAGCGCAAGTCTCCGGGCCTCTTGCGCCGCTACCTGGTCACCCAACGGCATTTCCTGGGCCTGCTCTTCGGCGGCCTGATCTCCGGGGTCCGATCGCAGCCGCGCGGCCAGCACGGCTTCTGGTTCCAGTGCCTGCGGGTGCTGTCGTGGTTGGTCCGGCCGTTCACGTCGAAACGCTACGTCGACGAACCCTTTCCGCGGCAGCTTCGCAAGCGTCTCGAGGCGCTCGGACCGACCTACATCAAGCTCGGCCAGATTCTGAGTCTGCGTGAGGACATCCTGCCCGCGAGCGTCACCGACGAGCTCAAGCGGCTGCTCAATCAGCTTCCGGCTCTCCCTTTTGCGCGCTTCGTCGAGTTGATCGAAGTCGAGATCGAGAAACCGATGGACGACGTCTTTGCCTGGATCGGCGAGACGCCGCTCGGCTCGGCTTCGATCGGTCAGACCCACCGCGCACGCACGCTCGAGGGCGACGAGCTGGTGCTCAAGCTGGTCAAACCGGGGATCCGCCAGACCATCCAGCGCGACGTGATCCTGCTGCGCATCCTCGGCCGGGTGCTGCAGATCTTCCTCAGCCGGTTCCAGCCCAAGCGCGTCTTCGACGAGTTCTGCGACTACACCCTGCGCGAGGTCGACCTGCTGCGCGAGGCCGACAACGCCGAGACCTTCGCCGCCAACTTCAGCGACGAGCGCGACATCGTCTTCCCGCGGATCTACCGCGAGCTGACGACCCGCAACCTCCTGGCGATGGAGTTTCTCGACGGCGTGACACCCGACTCGCCGGCAGCGCAGGAGCTGAGTCCCGAGGAGCGCAACGCACTCACCGACCTCGGCGCGCTCGGCATCATCCAGATGCTCTACCAGGACGGCTTCTTCCACGCCGACCTCCATCCGGGAAACCTGCTCGCCCTGGCGGGACCGAAGGTCGGCTTCATCGACCTCGGCATGGTCGGCCGGTTCGACGACGAGCTGCGCCGCAACCTTCTCTACTACTACTACTGCCTGGTGATGGGCGACTCCGAGAATGCCGCGCGCTACCTGGCGGCGCTCGCCGACCCCGCTCGCGGCAGCGATCCGAAGGGATTCCGGCGCGACGTCGAAGAGATCTCGAGTCGCTGGCACCGCAACCCGACGTTCCACGGCTACTCGATGGGCCAGTTGATCCTCGAGTCGGTCAGTCGCGGCGCGCGCTACCGGATGTACTTCCCGGTCGAGCTGGTGTTGATGGTCAAGGCGATCATCACCTTCGAGGGCGTCGGGCAGATTCTGAATCCGGGCTTCGACGTGGTGGAGGTCTCGAAGATCCACATCGGTCGGATCTTCGCTCACCAGTTCAGTCCGCTGCGGATCGCGCGCGAGGGCCTGCGCGGCGCGCCGGAGCTGGTCGACGCGCTGGTCAAGGCACCCATGCTGGTCACCGAGGGACTGCGGGTCCTCGAACAGTCGACCCGGGGCCCGCGCGAGAACCCGTTCTCGGGCATCCGCGCTACGGTCTTCGCGGGCTTCCTGTTCGTGTCCGGGGCGATCGTCGCGGCGCTCAAGGGGCCGATCTGGCTGTGGATCCTCCTGTTCGGCGCCGGGGTTCTGCTCGCGACCCGGAAGGGCGGTTAGGAGCGCCCGATGAGCGAGTCGGAGACCGCGGCGGCGACCAAAGCGGCGCACACCCGCGAGGTTCCTGAGTCGACCGACTACGAGCCGCTCGACCCCGAGTACATGACCGACATGGTCGAGAAGTTCTTCGGGCCGCTGTCGCGGCACTACTTCCGGCCGCGCATCCTCGGGATCCAGAACCTGCCGGCCGAGGGCCCGGCGATACTCGCCGCCAACCACAGCGGCAGCGCCTTCCCCTACGACGCTATGGTCCTCGACAGCGAGCTCTACCGGCGTGAAGGCTGCCCGCCGCACGGAAAGTGCCGTTCGGTGTTCGAGAGGACGCTTTCGGCGACCTGGTGGATGCGGCCGTTCGGCATCGACAACTTTTGGCGCCGCGGCGGCGGCGTCGACATGACCTTCGACAACTTCGACCGCCTGCTGGCGCAGGGGCACCGGGTGCTCTACTACCCGGAGGGCGTGCCGGGCATCGGCAAGGGCTTCGCCAAGCGCTATCAACTCCAGCGCTTCAGCTCGAGCTTCGTGATTCACGCCGCCCGCCACAACGCGCCGGTGGTGCCGATCTACGTCATCAACGCCGAGTGGGTGATCCCGTTCGCCTTCACGCTGGCGCCTCTAGACGCGGTACTCAAGAAGCTCTTCAAGATCCCCTTCCTGCCGCTACCGTGGGGCCTGCTCGGTGTGATCTTTCCGTTCCTCTGGTACCTGGCGCTGCCGGTGCGCATGGTCTTCCGGATCGGCAAGCCGGTCGACGTCGCGGCGATGGTGCGCGAGGCCGGGGTCACCGACCTGAGCAACCCGGACCGCGCGACCATGCGATCGGTCGCAGAGCGGGCGCGCAGCGGCATGCAGGCGCGGCTCGACCGCCACGTCGAGCGCTACGGCCGCTGGCCGTTCCAGTGGCGCCTACTCCGGAAGCACTTCCGAGAGGCCGCCGGCAAACGATCGCTCTTCCTGCCGCTCACCTGGGTCTGGAAGTTCGTGCGCCACGCCCGCGACGCGGAGCGGCCGCCGGCGCGCAACGCCGTCCACCGACTCCTGCGCGACTGGGACCTGTTCTTCTACTACGTGCCGCTCGGCTGGTTCCTGCTCAGCCTCGCGCGCCGGTTCCGGAAACCACCGTGCGGGTATCGCGGACTGTCGCAGCAAGAGCGCCGCCGGCGCGAGGGTGCGTTCACCTGGCACCTGAAGGACAGGCCGCTGCCGCCCAGGCCCCCGGCGGAACACGTGTCCGGGACCTGAAGGAACTGCACCTGAAGGGGCTTCGGACCTTCGCCAAGCCTCCAAGAACATTCCGTACATTCGGCTGGCACCTGAATGGGCAGCACCTGGAGGGCTTCGGACCCTCGCCCGCCGTACATTCGCCTGGCACCAGGCCCGTACACTCGCCTGGCACTTGAAAGGACCAGGCACCTGAAAGGACCAGCCAGCCGGAATCAGAGCAGGCTGTCGCGGCAATAGCGCCGCCGCACCGCCGTACATTCGCCTGGCACCCCGTACATTCGGAGGGACCCGTACACTCGCCTGGCACCTGAAAGGACCAGCCGTCCAGGTCTCCGGCGCCGGGGTGGGCGCGGATCAGGCCGGTTCGATCGCGGCTTCGAGCCGGTCGAGCAGGTCGTCTAGGCGCTCGGTCTCGGGCGGGGCCTTCGGCAGGACCAGCCTGCGGCCGTCGTGCGCGAGGCCGACGTGGGTCCAGAGGTCGCGGTCGCGGTCGTCGAGGACGTCGTCGCGGAATCGGATGCCGCGCCGCTCCATGATCGGGCGAAGCTCGTCCCGGCGGGCGCGCAGGTCCCGGCGGGTCGCCTTGTAAGCGTACTCGCAGACGTCACGTCGCGAGGCCCAGCTGAAGATGTTGTTGAAGAACATCCGGTAGTCGTCGCTTCTGGGCTCGATCAGGACGACGTCGGCGCCGTCGAAGCGGCCCTCGTACGAGGCGAGTCCGACCTTCAGCCGCGAGTGGATCATCGTGCGGAAGGTCTGCGACAGCACCGACGGAAGGCCGCGACCCATCAGCTGGCCGCGCTTCATCGCGCCGCGCTCGACCGCACGGGCGGTGTCGATCGGCACGATCGGATTGACGCACAGCAACAGATCCACTCCGGCATCGAGGGCGACCGAACCGTGCAGCGTCTTGCTGAGGACGCCGTCGACGTAGTGCCGCCCCTCGATCTCGACCGGCGGGTAGATACCCGGCAGCGCGGTCGAGGCTTGAACGGCCCGCGAGATCGGCACGTGCTCGTCGCCGGCCTCGCCGAAGCGGCGCGGGCGGCCCGAATCAAGATCCACCGCGACCACTACCAAGCGGCTCGAGAGCCGGCGGAAGTCGTCGGAGCGACCCTTCATCGAGTAGATCTTCTCGAGATAGGCGCGGATCGGCTCGTTGTCGAACAGGCCGATCGGAAGCGCTCTGCCGAGCCGCGTCATCGCGTCGAGCAGCGAGCGGTCGCCGGGGTTCTCGACGTACTTGCGCAGCGCTTGGAGAAACAGCCGCGGCAGCTTGGCGCCAGACTCGAACAGCCGCCGGCTCGCCGGGGTCAGGAAGATGCCGCTGTGAAACGGGTGCTGGCCCGGCTCCTGCTTGACGATCGCCCGGCACATCTGGGCGGTGCTCATGCCGTTCACCAGGTTCGCAGCCAGGAACGAGCCTGCGCTGACACCGACGTAGATGTCGAGAGCATTGAAATCGACGCCCTCCAGACACTCATCGAGTGCCCTGAGAGCGCCGATCTCGTAGACGGCCCCTTCGAGGCCGCCCCCGGCGAGGGCCAGGCCGATCTTCGATCGCGATTGCATCGAATTCTTCAAAACCCTCGCCGGTTCCCGAAAACTACTTGCTCGAGGTCTTGCGCCGAGGTTTCGGCTTGGTCGCCAGGCTGTCCACCTTGGCGGTCAGCTCCTCGACCCGCTTGGTCAGGCGCTGGATCTCGTGGCGGCTGGGCACGCCCAGGCGGTTGACCGCCGTAGCGACCTTGTCGTCGAACGAGGAGCCGATGCGTCCCCAGGTCGATTCCGCCGCGTCGCGAACGTCGTCCACCTTCTCCTCGACCTTGCCCTGGACCTTCTCGAGCTTGGCCTTGCCGCGCTTCTCGAAGCCCTCGCCCTTCTTCACCAGATCCTTGAAGAGCTTGGTGCCCTCGGTCTCCGCGACCGCCAGGGCGCCGAGGCCCGCGAGCCAGATCTTCTGAGCGGATTCCCGCACTTCGGTGGTCCGTGTGTTCTTCTTGTCAGTCTTCTTCTTGGTAGCCATTGCTTCCTCCTACTTTTTGCCGGCGCGCGCCTTGGTGGTTGCCTTGCGCGTGCGGCTACGAGCCGGCGCCTTCTTGGCGACGGCAGTTTTGCGTGGTTTGGCCTTCCGGACCCGCTTCTTGGCGGAGCTCTTCGAGGCCGACTTGGCGACTGTCTTCGCCGACTTCTTCTTGGTCGTGGACTTCTTCTTCGAAGGCGGTGTCTCGAGGTCCCGCAGCGAGTCTTCGAGCCCCTGGAGACGGTTGCGCAGAACGCTCATCTCTTCGCGCGCCCGGCGCAGCGGCCCAACGCGGTCGATCGAGGCCTGGAGCAGACGGTCGACGCCGCTCTGAACCTGCTCGACGCCGGTCGAAAGCGCGCGCTCACCGGCGCGGACCAGGTCGTGCATGAGCTCGACCGGCAGCGTCGAGCGCCCGGCCTTGCCCTCTTCGAGGATGATCAGCGCCAGAGTCTGGGCCGTAACATCATCGGACGACGCGTTATCGACGACCCGCACCTTCTGGCCGCCGCGCACGAAGGCGGCGATCTCCTCGAGCGAGACGTAGCGGCTCTCTTCGGTGTCGTAGAGCTTGCGGCTCTCGTAGCGTTTGATCAATCGAATCATTGTTCTGCCTCTCGGTCGTTGCCTGTTCCGGCCTGTTCCAACTGTCTCTCTCGACTGTCTTCTTCGGGCACTTGGCCCGCCTGCCGCAGCGCGGCACAACCATTTATACCGCAGCGCGGCATTCATGTCAACGCATCGCGGCAAGAAATCATTCCGCAGCGCGGCAAGGACGCCCGGACCGCGAGCGGCCGACCGCTCTACCCGAGCCGCGCGCCCAGGACCCGACCCAGCTCCGACAAGCTGGCGAGATCGGTCGGCGCGTCGGCCAGAAGCGGTAGCCCGATCAGAGTCTGGTCGGGCTCGAGCAGCCCTTCGAGCGCCTGCAGCCCCGCGTGATCCCGCTCACCAAGCCACGCGAGCAGACTCCGCCCATCCTCAGGGTCCGGCGCCGAACTGCCGCTCCCGCTTCCAGCCACCCTCGGGTGCACTCGGTTCACCAGGATGGGCCCAATCCGGTAGCCACGCTCGGCCAGCTTGCGGGCGAAGAACAGTAGATCGGGGATCTCCTCCTCACCCGGACCGGCGACCATCACGAACAGTGTTTCGCGCGAGGCCAGCAGCTCACCCACTTGGTGAGCGCGGGCGCGGAAGCCCTCGAACAGCGGCGCGAACGCCTGGAAGAAATCGGCCATGTCGCGCAGCAGCTCGAGGCCGACGAAGTCGTCCAGGTAGGCCTCGAAGCGGCGTCCGAGCCGGCCGAAACGCGCCGCCGGCTTCAACCGCCCGCTGTCGTCGAACCACTCCTTGAGCGCCAGCTTGAGGGCGCCGCTGTCGAGGAAGTCGACGATCCGGTCGGGCGCCTCTAGGAAGTCGAGCGCCTGATGAGTCGGTGGAGTGTCGAGAAAGATCCGCTCGTAGCGCTCGCCGCTCGCGACCTCGAACAGCCGCTCCACGGCCATGTACTCGAGGATCCCGGAGAGACCTCCGGACAGGTGCCGGTAGTAGCGATTGCCGAGGATCCGCTCACGCGCGGCCCGGTCCTTCGAGTAGCGCTCGATCAAGCGATCGAAGGTGGCGCCGGCGTCGAGCAGGCTGGCATCGAGCCGCCCGGGCGTGTCGGCAGCCACTCGCACCTCGTTGTCGCGCGCCTCCGCGCCGACGCCGAGAGCGTCTTTGAGCCGCAGCGACGGGTCGAACGTCATGACCAGGGTGTCGGCGCCCTCCTCGGCCGATCTGAGCCCGAGCGCCGCGGCCAGAGTCGTCTTGCCGACACCACCGCCGCCGACGACGATGACCAGCGGCGCGAGCGCACGATCGAGGCTCAAGGGGCGCCCCCTTCGAGACTCTGCCGCAGTGCGTCAGAAAGACCGGCGACCAACTCGACACCCCGGCCGAGCGGCAGCAACGGCAGCTCCGCGCGAGCTTCCGGCCATTCGCGATCGAGTCGCCCGAGCTCGCGCTCGTTGACTGCCCGCCGACGCTTCCAGAGCTCGAACAACTCTCCCCTACCCGTCGCCCTGGCGACCGGCGGATAGAGGCCATTGACCACCAGGAGATCGGGCTCGCGCTTCAACCGCTCGGACAGAGTTTCCCTGAGCTCGAGCGCCTCGGTCACGGGCATCTCCTCGGCCAGAGTGACCACGACGATGCCGGTTCGGGCCGGATCTCCGACCAGGTCGGCGACCTCGCGCGTCATGGAGCCGATCGGGCCCTTCTCGATCACCTCGGAGACCAGCGTCGGCGCCGCGAGCATCGACACGCCGTGGCCGGTGGCGGGCGCGTCGAGGACGACGACGTCAGCTCCGGGAGCCTTGGGGGCCTCGCCGCGCAGCACCCGGAGCGCGTGACCGAGTACCGCCATCTCTTCGAGCCCCGGCGCTCCGGCGGCAAAGTGCCGATAGATCGGGCTCTCGAGCACCCGCCGCGCCAGTCGCTCGAGTTTGAGCTTCTCGCGCACCAACTGGTCGAGCACCTGGCCGGGCCGCAGATTCTGGAGATGCAGCCTCGGCGCCAGTTCAACGAACTCGCCACCGGAGGGCGGCGCCCCGAACAGCTGGTGAACGTTCTCGCGCGGATCGACCTCGAGCACCAGCACTCGTCGGCGGCTAGCGATCACCGAGCCGATGGCGGCGGCAATCGCTGACTTGCCGACACCGCCCTTGCCGGTGACGACGATCAGCTGACGATCCAGGAGGCTTCGGCTCACGGCGCGCAACTCTACCGGAGGGCCACCGTCTCTTGCCCGATGCCTGGACCCGGCGTATCCTCGACGGCGATGAAGACGCTCCTTGCCGCGCTTGCCGCCGGCCTCGTTCTCACCCTGACCGCCTGTGGACACGGGCACGAGCACTCCACGGATGGCACGCATGCGACCGTAGAGCCGGAGGGTGCCGACGGGACCGCGGCGGCCGAAGTCCCAGATGGCACCGAAGCATCCGCTGCCGAGTGGACCGACCTTCTGCCCAACGCCAAGCGACCGCTTGCCGGCGTCGTCAGCGGCGGCCAACCGAGCGAGGAGCAGCTGGCCAGGGCCGCAGCGGCCGGCTACCGGACGGTGATCAACCTGCGTATGCCCTCCGAGGACGGCGTTGCCGACGAAGAGGCGCGGGTCGCGGAGCTGGGAATGCAGTACGTGAGCCTGCCGATCGACGGCGCCGACGGCATCACGGAAGAGAACGCCCGAGCGCTCGCCGAATCGCTCGAGACGTCCGAGCGGCCGGTGCTCCTCCACTGCGGCAGCGGCAACCGGATCGGGGCACTCCTGGCACTGTCGTCGTACTACGTCGAGGGCAAGAGCGCCGACGAGGCGATCCAGTACGGGCTCGACTCCGGCCTGACGGGTCTCGAGCCGGTGGTGCGCGAGCGCCTGGCCGCAGCCGGCGGCGACTGACACGCGGCCTGGACCGGGTCACAACCCGGCCAAGAGCGACTCCGGAGTTGCCTGCTCCTCGGGTCGTCCGGATCCCGCGTGCGCCGGAGACGAGATTCGCTCCCCCGTCCGGGAATGATCGGCGGTACAATCCGGGTTTAGAAACTTGAGGGCTAGACACTAAGATTTCTTGATCCGGGTCGGCCCTCCCGAGCGCGCTAGAGAAAGTGCGCCTCGTCACGAGGAGAAACGACGTTGGAATACCAGGATTACTACGGAACACTGGGGGTCTCCAAGGGTGCGTCGAAGGACGACATCCAGAAGGCGTACCGCAAGCTGGCCCGGAAGTTCCATCCCGACGTCAACCAGACCGACGAGGCCGAGAAGAAGTTCAAGGACATCAACGAGGCCTACGAGGTCCTCAAGGACAAGGACAAGCGCGGCAAGTACGACCAGTTCGGCTCCGCCTGGAAACAGGCGCAACGCACCGGCGCCCCGCCCAACGGTTTCGAGGATCTGTTCTCGCAGTTCGGCGTCGGAGGCAGTGGCGGCGGCCGAGGGTTCGGCGGCCGCGGCACCCGGGTCGAGTTCGACGGCGGCGCCGGCGCTCCGTTCAGCTCGTTCTTCGAGACCCTGTTCGGAGCCGGTGGCGTCGGCGGCGGCCAGGGCTGGGGCTCACCGCAGGCGTCGGCGCGCGCGGTCGGCCTCGACCACGAGGCCAAGATCGCCCTGTCACTCGAGGAGGCCGGACGCGGCGGCAAGCGCGAGATCCAGCTCACCGATCCGAGCACCGGCAAGGCCCGGAAGCTGCGCGTCTCGATCCCCACGGGCATCCGCCCCGGCCAGAAGATCCGCCTCGCCGGTCAGGGCGGCACCGCCGGCAAGCGGCGCGGTGACCTCTACCTGACTGTCGACCTGCTCCCCCACCCGCGATTCACCCTCGACGGCGCGAACCTGGTCACAGTGCTGCCGATCACGCCCTGGGAAGCCGCCCTCGGCGGCCAGGCCACGCTCGACACGCTCGACGGGCCGGTGACCGTCAAGGTGCCGGCGGGCTCCTCCTCGGGCCGCAAGATCCGCCTGCGCGGTAAGGGTTTCCCGGCCGGCAACGGCAACCTCGGCGACCTCCTGGCAGAGATCCGCGTGATGGTCCCGGACGAGCTCGACGACCGCCAGCGAGAGCTATTCGAACAACTACGAGACGCCTCGGACTTCGATCCGCGGCGCTGAAGGAATAGGGGAAAACGACCATGAACGAGAACAAGCTCACTCAGAAATCTCAGGAAGCGATCCAGGCAGCGCAGACGTTGGCGGTCGAGCACGGGCATCAGGAGGTTGACGGCGAACATCTGCTCCTTGCCCTCCTGCGCGACACGGACGGGCTGGTCACACGCCTGCTCCACAAGATGGATGTCGACGGCGAGGCGATCGCCGAGCGCATCGCGACGGAGCTCGGCCGGCGACCGCGGGTCTCCGGCGGCGCCGAGGCCGGGAAGATCTACGTCACCCAACAGCTTCAGCAGACGCTGGCGCGCGCAGAGAAGGAGGCCAAGCGGCTCAAAGACGAGTACGTCTCAGTCGAGCACCTCTTCCTCGGCCTGCTCGCCGAGGGTAGCGCCTCGAAGGCGGCCAGATTTCTCACCGAGTCGGGGATCGATCGCGACAGCTTCCTCGCGGCGCTGCGCGACGTACGCGGCAATCAGCGCGTGACCAGCGCCACGCCGGAGGGGGCCTACGAGGCGCTCGCGAAGTACGGCGTCGACCTGGTCGAGCAGGCGCGCCGCGACAAGCTCGACCCGGTGATCGGCCGCGACGCCGAGATCCGGCGCGCGATCCGGATCCTGTCGCGCAAGACCAAGAACAACCCGGTCCTGATCGGCGAGCCCGGCGTCGGTAAGACGGCGATCGTCGAGGGGCTGGCCCAGCGGATCGTCCGGGGCGACGTCCCGGAATGGCTCAAGGACCGCTCGATCTTCTCGCTCGACATGGGCGCACTGCTGGCCGGCGCCAAGTACCGCGGCGAGTTCGAGGAGCGCCTCAAGGCGGTGCTCAACGAGATCAAGGAGAGCGAGGGGCGGGTACTGCTGTTCATCGACGAGATCCACAACATCGTCGGTGCCGGGCGGACCGAGGGCTCGACCGACGCCGGCAACCTGCTCAAGCCGATGCTGGCGCGCGGCGAGCTGCACTGCCTGGGCGCCACAACCCTCGACGAGTACCGCAAGTACATCGAGAAGGACGCGGCACTCGAACGGCGGTTCCAGCCGGTCACGGTGGATCCCTCGACCGTCGAAGACACGATCTCGATCCTGCGCGGCCTGCGTGAGCGCTTCGAGGTGCACCACGGCGTCAAGATCCAGGACAACGCCCTGGTGGCGGCCGCGGTGCTGTCGAACCGTTACATCAGCGACCGATTCCTGCCCGACAAGGCGATCGACCTCGTCGACGAGGCCGGCGCCATGATCCGCACCGAGATCGACTCGATGCCGTCCGGCCTCGACGAAGCCACCCGCCGCGTGATGCAGCTCGAGATCGAAGAGGCGGCGCTCAAGAAGGAGAAGGACAAGGCGAGCAAGGAACGCCTGGCCTCGCTACGCCGGGAGTTGAGCGACCTCAAGGCCCAGGCCGACGGCATGCGCGCGCAGTGGGACGCCGAGAAGGAAGCGATCGGGCGAGTCCGAGAGCTGCGCGCCCAGATCGAGAAGATCCGGCTCGACATCGAGAAAGCCGAGCGCGACTACGATTTGAATCGGGCCGCCGAGCTCCAGCACGGCGCGCTCCCGGATCTCCAGCAGAAGCTGGCCGAGGAGGAAGATCGCCTCGGCCGTCGTCAGGGTGCCGAGCGGTTGCTACGCGAGGAGGTCACGGACGAGGAGATTGCCGAGATCGTCTCGAAGTGGTCCGGCATCCCGGTCACCCGCCTGGTCGAAGGCGAGCGCGACAAGCTTCTGCGGCTCGACGAGATCCTGCACCGGCGAGTGATCGGTCAGGACGAGGCGGTCAAGCTGGTCGCCGACGCCATCATCCGCGCCCGCTCCGGCATCAAGGACCCGAAGCGGCCGATCGGTTCGTTCATCTTCCTCGGCCCGACCGGAGTCGGCAAGACAGAGCTCGCCAAGACCCTCGCCGAGGCGCTGTTCGACAGCGAGGACAACATCGTCCGCATCGACATGAGCGAGTACATGGAGCGCCATGCGGTCTCGCGCCTGATTGGCGCTCCGCCGGGCTACGTCGGCTACGAGGAGGGCGGCCAGCTCACCGAAGCCGTCCGGCGCAAGCCCTACTCGGTGATCCTCTTCGATGAGATCGAAAAGGCGCACCACGAGGTCTTCAACGTACTGCTCCAGATCCTCGACGACGGCCGGGCGACGGACGCCCAGGGCCGCACGGTCGACTTCAAGAACACCGTGATCATCATGACCTCGAACATCGGCTCGGCGCACCTGCTCGAGGGCATGGGCGCCGACGGCCAGATCGGTGAAGCCGCGCGGGACCGGGTGATGGCGGAGCTGCGCGGCCACTTCCGGCCCGAGTTCCTGAACCGGGTGGACGACATCCTGCTGTTCAAGAGCCTCTCGCTCGAAGAGATCGAGAAGATCGTGGACCTCCTAACCGAGGAACTGCGGTCGCGACTTGCCGAGCGCGCCGCGAGCCTCGAGTTGACGGAAGCCGCACGAGAGCTGGTGGCGCGAGCCGGTTATGACCCGGT
>JAJCXP010000076.1 GCA_029263375.1 Acidobacteriota bacterium
GGGCTGCTCGGTCCCAACGGTGCCGGCAAGACCACGCTGCTGCATACGCTGCTCGGGTTCCACGCTCCGAGCGCCGGCAGCGGCCGGATCTTCGGGCACGACGTCGTGCGGGAGTCACGCCGAACGCGAGCCCTGATCGGCTACATGCCGGAGCGCGACGCCTTCATCGAGGGGATGAGCGCGGTGCGCTATGTGCGCATGCTGGCCGAGCTCTCCGGACTACCGCGGGCGACCGCGCTCGAGCGGACCCACGAGGCGCTCTACGCAGTCGGGCTGGGCGAGGCGCGCTACCGTAACCTCGAGACCTACTCGCTGGGAATGAAGCAGCGCGCCAAGCTCGCCCAGGCGCTGGTGCACGGTCCGAAGCTGTTGTTTCTGGACGAGCCCACGAACGGCCTCGATCCACCGGCGCGCGAGCGCATGGTGCGGCTGATCCGCGAGATTCGCGATTCCGGCGACGTCAAGATCGTGCTCTCCTCCCACCTTCTGCGCGACGTCGAGGAGTGCTGCGACGAAGTGCTGATCCTGAAGGCCGGCAAGCTCGCCTACCACTGCAACCTGGAGGCGGAGCGGCGCGCCAACCGCAAGTTCCTGCAGCTGAGAGTGCGCGGCGACGTCGAGCGCTACGTCGCCAGCATCTCCCAACTGGGCTGCGAGGTGGCGGTCGACGGCAAGCAGCGGCTGCGGCTGGTGCTGCCGCCGGATCTCGAGGTCCGCTCGCTGTACGAGGTCGCCGCGACCAACGATGTCCAGATCCAGCATCTCGACTACAAGCGCGACTCGCTGCAGGACATTTTTCTCAAGGCGATGGAGCAGGGCTGATGGCGGTCTACCAGAGAAGCTTCGAGCCGTATGCGGGCCCGCTGACGCAGCCGGCGTGGCGCTTTCTTGTGCTCGTGCGCTACGCCCTTCGAGATCTCTTCAAGTCGAAGCTGTTCACGGTCTTCATGACCGTCTGCCTGATCTATCCGCTGCTCAGCGTGTTCGCGATCTACCTCAGGCACAACGCCGATCTGCTCGCCAATCTGGCCACCGCCGGCATCGAGATCGAGGAGTGGATGCCGATCGACGAAACGTTCTTCGGCGTTTTCATGCGCGTCCAGGGGATGCTGGCGTTCTTCCTGGTGCTGTTCTCGGGACCGCGGCTGGTGTCGCGCGACATCGCCAACAACGGACTGCCGCTCTATCTCTGCCGGCCGTTCAGCAAGACCCAGTACGTTGCCGGCAAGCTCGGCGTGTTGCTGATTCTGTCGTCGGCGGTAACCTGGATCCCCGGCCTCCTGCTGTGGGCGCTCCAGACCGGTCTCGAGGGCTCCGCGTGGGGAGCGGCCAACCTCCGTTCGGCGGTGGCGCTGGTGATCGGTTCCTGGGTGTGGATGGTGGTCCTCGGCTTGTTCGCCCTCGCGATCTCGGCGTGGGTCAAGTGGCGTCCGCTGGCGGGCTTCGCGCTGCTCTTGATCTTCTTCGGCGGCGTATTCTTCGCCCGGGCGGTGGAGATCCTCTTCAACACGAACTGGGGCTACGTCCTCGATCTGCACCACACCATCCGTCGGATCTGGGCGGATCTGTTCGCGACCCCGGCGCCGTTCTTCTTCGGCCGGCCGCTCGACCTGCCGATCTGGTCGGCGTGGGTCACTCTGGCGCTGCTGGTCGCGGTGTCGCTCTACCTGCTGTCACGCCGGATCCGGGCCTACGAGGTGATCTCGTGAGCGATCCCGGCATCATCCGCTTCGACCAGGTCTCCAAGTTCTACGGCGAGGTGCTCGGCGTCAATCAGGTCGACCTGTCGATCGGTCCCGGCATCACCGGCCTGGTCGGACCGAACGGGTCGGGCAAGTCGACGCTGATGAACCTGATGACCGGCCTGCTGCAGCCGACCGAGGGGCGGGTGACCGTGCTCGGAGTGGCGACCGACCGGCCGGAGCAGCTGTTCCGCATGGTCGGCTACTGCGCGCAGTACGATGCGTTCCCGCCCGGGCTGACCTGCTACCAGTTCATCTACTCCTACCTACGGGTGCACGGCTACGCCGATGGCGACGCGGAGCGCCTCACCTGGTCTTCGATCGACCGGGTCGGTCTGAGCGACGCCGGGCGCCGGCGGCTGGCCGGCTTCAGCAAGGGCATGCGTCAGCGCGCCCGGGTGGCCCAGGCGATCGCGCACGAGCCGCAGGTCCTGGTGCTCGACGAGCCGCTCAACGGTCTCGACCCGATGGCACGGGCCGAGGTCACCGACATTTTCAAGGAGATGGCCGCCGAGGGCCGGTTCATCCTGATCTCGAGTCACATCCTGCACGAGGTCGACGTGCTGGCGGATCGGGTGGCGCTGCTCGACTCCGGCTACGTGGTCGCGGAAGGCGAGATCGACGAGGTCCGGGTCGAGATGGAAGCGCGGCCGATCCAGGTGTTGGTGCGCTGCGAGCGAGCGAAGGAGGTCGCGTCGGCACTGCTGCTGCAGGACCACCTGGTCGAAGTCCTGATCAACGACGACGGCGGTGGCTTTCTGGCGCGAACGAAGAACTCCGGGCACTTCTACGAACAGCTCCAGGACATCGTCCTGCGCGAGCAGGTGAAGGTGCGCAAGGTGAAAGTTGCCGACTCGGACGTCCGGGCGGTCTACCAGTACCTGATCGAAGACGAGGGGAAGGCCTGATGAGCGAAGCCGCCGGGTCGACCGGAAACACACTCGACGGACGACTGGCCCTGCGACAGTTGGTGGGGACGATGCGGCTCGACCTGCGCCGCTCGATGCTCTCGCCGCGCTCGCTGGCGGTGTACTTCCTGGCGTTCGCGCCGCTGGCGCTGGTCGGAGTCTGGGCGCTGACGCCCTTCCCGACCGACGAGTTCGACGGTCCGCAGGACGGATCGATGGTTTTCACGGTGCTCTTTCAGCTCTACATCCGGGTGTCGGTATTCTTTTCGGGCCTGTTCCTGTTCGTCAGCCTCTACCGCTCGGAGATTCTCGAGCGCAGCCTGCACTACTACCTGTTGACGCCGATTCGGCGCGAGCTGCTGGCGCTCGGCAAGTACGCGGCGGCGCTGATCGCCGCCGCCGCCACCTTCGTGGTCGGCACCACCGCGATCTATCTGACGGTGCTGTCACCGTGGGGTACGGCGGCGATGACCAACTACCTGTTCTCAGGGCCGGGGCTCGCCAACCTGATCCAGTACCTGATCACGGTCGTCCTCGGCTGTGCGGGCTACGGCGCACTCTTCCTCCTGATCGGTGTCCTGTTTCGGAACCCGGTACTGCCGGCGGCGGCCCTCTGGGTGTGGGAAGCGGCCAATCCACTGCTGCCCAGCTTCCTCAAGCATCTGAGCGTCATCTACTACCTGCAGTCGCTCTACCCGGTACCGCTCGCTCGTGGGTTGTTCGAAGTAGTCGGCGATCCGGCCCCGATGTGGGCTTCGATTGTCGGAGCGATCGTTTTCATCACCTTCGTACTCGGGGTCGCCAGCTGGCGGGTGCGGAAGATGGATCTCGCCTACGGCGGCGAGTAGCGGCAGCGCGAGAGCTGCCACCTCCGCCGGCGCGTTGTAGGATCGGCGCTCCAACAACCGAGGGAGGGTGCTTTGTCGACGCTCAGGCGAATCGGTCTCATGTTGCTGGTCGCGATGTCGGTCCCGGGCACCTTATCGTGGGCGGGCACGTCGCTCGTCGTCAACCGCGTGCTCATGGTGGGCGCGGCGGGAACCCCGACGGAGAACTGTCAGTCGCTGCTCGACGCGCTGGCCGCGATCGACGACGCAAGTTCGTCGAATGCCTACCTGTTGAAGCTCGAGCCGGGTCACTACTACTGCGGCGGCACGTCGGTGGTCATGAAGGAGTTCGTCTCCATGGAGGGGTCGGGCCGGGAAGTGACGTTGATCGAGGGTGACGGCGCCGCGCCGACGTTGCTCGCGAACGACCACCACGAGCTGAGCCGGCTCACGGTCCAGAACTCGGTCGGCTTCGGCACCAACTCGACCGGCATCCTGGTCTCGGGTGAGGGTGATGCGCCGCGGCTCTCGGAGTTGGACGTGGTCATCAGCGGTTCGGCGGACAACCTGGGTATTGTCGCTCTCTCGGGAGCCTCGCCAATCCTGCAGGATGTGAACGTCACCGTCAGCGGCGGGAGCAGCGCCATAGGAATCGGGACGCTGACGGCGGCACCGGCCTTCGACGGGGTTCGAGTCACGCTGAGCGGTGCGGCGACCGGCTCGGGAATCCAGTTCACTGCGGACGATTCTGATGGTGAACCGCTGGAGCTTCGCAACGTCACCGTCGCTGTGAGCGCCACCAACGACGCGCGAGGACTCGAGTTTTTGTCGTTCACCGGGGCTCCGAGAGTGGTCAACGTGGACGTCCGGGTCACCGACGGGCTCGACAACTACGCGGTCTACAACAGCGATTCGAGCGTCGAGATCCGCCACAGTTACCTCGAGGCGTCGAGCCAGGCGCTGGGATCGCCGAGCGGTGGACTCCGCCCGGGAGCCGCCTACTACGGCGTCTACAACACCACTGGGAGCAGCGGATTCGACGTGCTGATCGAGAACAGCGAGATCGAGGCCGACCTGTCGATCCGTAACCCGACGGGGTACACCACCAGTGTCGCCAGTACTCGGCTCTCCGGCAATCTGATCGACGACGGCGGTGCCTACGTCTGCATCTACGTCTGGGACGACCTCTTGGCGAGCGTGACCTGCCCGTCTGGAGCGGTGCCGGTGGACGAGTGATCGTGCGTCGATCTCCACTGCACGAAGGTCGGTGCGGCACTAGACTGTAGCGGTCATGGAGGCCCCCGCTCGCCCGTCCGTCGCCGCCGCTCGCCGGATCGTCATCAAGCTCGGCACCCGCGTGGTGACCTATGACGACGGCCGGCTCGCCCTGCCGCGTCTGTTCACGGTCATCGAGGTGGCGGCCCGCCTTCGTGAAGAGGGGCGCGACGTGCTGATCGTCAGCTCCGGAGCGGTCGGCCTCGGTATGGCGGCACTCGGCTTCGACGGCATGCCCCGTGAGCTCGCCGAGCGCCAGGCGTGCGCGGCGGTCGGACAGACGAAACTGATGGGCCTCTACGAGGAGGGCTTCCAGAGACTCGGTCACGTCTGTGGCCAGGTGCTCTTGACGCGGGGCGACTTCGAGGACCGGGTGCGATACCTGAACCTGCGCAGCACCCTGACGACGCTGTTGCGCGGCGGGGTCGTTCCGGTCATCAACGAGAACGACGCGGTCTCGACCGAGGAACTGGCCTATGTCGAAGGTGAGTCGAAGCGGCTGTTCGGCGATAACGACGGCCTGTCGGCGCTTGTCGCCGTCAAGCTCGAGGCCGATCTCCTGGTGCTCCTGACCGACGTCGAAGGGGTCTACGATCGCGACCCGCGCCGGCATGCCAATGCGCGGTTGCTGGAGCGGCTCGACGCCGCTGACGCGGTCGAGGACGCGGGTGGCCCAGGCTCGGGTGTCGGACGCGGTGGAATGGCCAGCAAGCTCGCGGCGGCTTCTCGGGTGACGCGGGCCGGCTGTCACGCGGTGATTGCGTCCGGCCATTCGCCCGAGCGGCTCGCTGAGCTTTTCGCGGGCGGCCCGGTCGGCACCTGGCTGCCGTCAACCGGCACCCTGGACGGCCGTCGACGCTGGATCGCGCTGGCGGCCGGAGCGCGCGGCTCGCTGTCGCTCGACGAGGGTGCGGTGGCGGCCTTGCGGAGGAATGGCGCATCGTTGCTCGCGGCGGGGGTGCACCGAGTCGAAGGCGACTTTGGACCCGGCGACGTGGTCGAGTTGCTCGACCCGAGCGGCGAGACCGTGGGCAGGGGGATCGTCCACTGCGATTCCGAGACCGCGCGCAAATGGTGTAACGGCAGCCCGCCGGAGGGCGTCCGCAACCACGAAGCCCTGGTGCACCGTGATCACCTGGTGTTGGAGGTCTGAGCGTGACCCTCGACTCTCTGCAGATCGCCCGCGCGGCGCGCGTTGCTCAAAGGCAGCTCGGAGCCCGACCCGGAGAGGTGCGAAGCGCGATCCTTGCGCGACTGGCCGAGTTGCTAGGCGAGCGATCGGCCGACATCCTGGAAGCTAATCGCTTCGACCTCGATGCGGCCGCAAAGTCGACTCTGGCAGGACCGCTCCTCGACCGCCTGAGCTTGACCGAGAGCAAGCTCGAGACGCTGCGTGACGGTGTGCTGCTGCTGGCCGGCGAGCCCGATCCGCTGGGTCGTGCGCTCACCCGTACCGAGCTTGACGACGGACTGATGTTGCGCCAGGTGCACAGTCCGATCGGCGTGCTGCTGATCATCTTCGAGAGCCGGCCCGATGCCGTGATTCAGATCGGCTCGCTGGCGCTGCGGACCGGCAACGCCGTCCTGCTCAAGGGGGGTTCAGAAGCCCTGCATTCGAACCGGGTGCTGGTCGACTGCCTGCGCTTGGCGGTGAGCGAAGCCGGTCAGGCGCCGGACGTCGTCAGCGGCGTCGAGGGTCGCGCGGCAGCCCAGGCTCTGCTCGCGCACGACGATCTGATCGACCTGGTGATTCCGCGTGGATCCGGTGAACTGGTGCGCTCGATCCAGGCTTCGACACGGATTCCGGTGCTCGGGCACGCCGAGGGGATCTGCCACCTCTACCTGCATGCGGACGCCGATCCCGAGATGGCCGCCCGTCTGGCGGTCGACGGGAAGTGCGACTATCCGGCGGCCTGCAACGCCACCGAAACGCTCCTGGTGGATCGTGAGTTCCTGCCGCGGCTCGGATCGGTTGCGGCGGCGCTCATCGAAGCCGGGGTCGAGCTCCGGTGCGACGCCCGGGCTCTGCCGCACGTGCCGGGCGCGGTCGCCGCCGGCGAATCGGACGGCGCCACGGAGTACGGCGATCTGATTCTGGCGGTGCGCACGGTCGACGGCGTGGACGACGCGATCGACCACATCCACCGCTTCGGCAGCGCCCATACCGACGCCATCGTCAGCGAAGATGCAGAGGCGCGGCAGCGCTTCCTGGACGGCGTCGATTCAGCATCGGTGTTTGCGAACGCCAGCACCCGATTCGCGGACGGATTTCGCTACGGCCTCGGCGCCGAGGTCGGAATCTCGACCGGGCGCATCCACGCCCGCGGCCCGGTCGGGATCGAGGGCCTGTTGACGACCCGCTGGCTGCTCGAAGGGAGCGGTCAGGGCGCTGGCGACTACGGTCCCGGCAAGCGGGCGTTCCTGCACCGCAGGCTACCCGTCAGCTGAGGCGTAGAGCTCCGGCAGAGTGTTCTCAAGGGCAGGTCGCGAATGCCTGGGTGTCGACGATCGCCGGAGCCGGTCGGCCCAGCGTGTTGCCATAGTCCCTGCTCTGGCCGGATTGCGTGTCGGTCACCCTCAGGGTGTACTCCACATTGGTGGTGGCGGCGTGGAACACCCAGAAATGATTGTTGACGGAGCAGCCGTCAAGAACCTTGACCAGCATCTCCCAGTTGTCCGGATTGAAGAAGAAGAAAAGCCCGGTATCGTCGGTTCTCGGAAAGCCGAGGGCTGAGCCACTCGGGCCGGTGCCAAACGACCTCCAGTCGACCTCGGCTCGGAAACGGTCGTCGTTCAGGCACAGCGAGGTTGGGTCGAAGCACTCATCGTCGGCGCCGGGACCGATCAGCTCGACCGCGGTCTTGACACCGATCGACGTGCCGCCGGGGATCACGGGTTTCTTCCTGAGGAAATCCCACTGAACCTCGAAGAGGTCACAGTTGAGGTCGCCCGAGATGTCATCCGTGTAGACGAAGTTGCCGTTCTCGTCTGGCTTGACGGTTTTCGAGCCCAGACTGCGCACGCCGGTCGGGCTAAGGCAGGTGGCAGTGGCCTTGGCCCGGCCTTTCTTCACCTTCTTGATCCCGAACAGGCCGGGATCGAGCGGAAACAATTGCACGATCGACGTCAGCTTCACGTCCTCGTCCTGATCTGGCAGGAAGAGTTCACTGAAGATCGGATCCAGGTTCCCGATTCTGGTGTCTTCCTCGACCAGAACGGAGCCGCCGGTGGTCGCGACGGGCGTCCAGTCCTCGGCGGCGGCCGCGCCCGCGAAGATTCCAGCGATCAGTACAGCGATGACGGCAAAAGCAGTGCGATGCATGGGCGACGCTCCCTTCTGGGTAGGCGAACTCGCGTCCAAGGCTTGGTTTCTGTGCAAAGTCTAGCCCACCAATCGGGGCCGACGGATGCAGTGCGCCATAGTCGCCGGCGCCCGCCGCCGGCTCGACGCTCTCGACCGGACCGGCCGCCGGCTGGCTAGCCCGCGACCTTGAACGGCAGGAGCGCCATCTTGTCGGCCCAGATCACTCCCAGCTGTCCACCGGCCTTGGTGACGTCGCTGAAGAAAATGATCAGCTGATCCACCACCAGATCGGGGTCCGAGACCGTCATCGGCGCTCGCACCACGTCGTGATCGGCACTGTAGCCGTAGGCGCCCCAGGTGATGCCTTCGCTCACCTTTGCGCGGTCGAAACTGTCCATGTAGGGCTGCTTCGAGATCACCGCCGTCCAGGCGCCCTCTTTCAGGTCGACGAAGAGGGAGTACTCGCCGGCGGGAACCCGGGTGCCGTTGATCTCGAGGTCGAGTCCGGTCTTGATCCGGGTGGTAACGTTGGCGCCCACCCGCCAGAGCGGCGCGCCGGCCGTGACCTTCGTGCCGTACTCCTCGCCCGAGCCGAAGATGTCGCCGCGGCCGCGCAGGATCGGACGGCCGTAAGTGACGTCGATCCAATGGTCCCCGATCTGGGTGGAGGCCGTGCCGGTGGGGCTCTTGGCACGATCTTGCGCGTCGGCGAGCCCGGCGAACAGCAGTCCGGCGATCAGGAGTGGGAGGGAAGTCCGGGCGAGTCTGTATGCAGCAGGCATATCTAGGTCTCCGAGTTCCGTTCGTAAGCGGTCGCGCGCATGCTAACGGACTCGGAGGCCGGATTGAACCTCGACGGGCCAGACTCTCGGCTAGGCCGGGCCGCGTCGGGGGAAGAGGGCCGCGGTGAAGAGCGGGCACTGAGCGATCGTGAGCAGCACGCCGATCGCGTCGGTGGTGCCGTGGGGCTCGCCGAATCGCAGCAGTACGAACTGGAGCGGTAGCAGCAGCAGGCACGCCCACAGGATCTTCGAGTTCGCCGGCTGCCAAGGCACGATGATCGGCTCGGGCCGCGACCGTCTGACCACCCAGAACAGGGCCAGTGCCGCGAATCCCACAAAGGCGGTAATCACCGCCGGGCCGAGATTCAGATGGATCCCGAGGGTGTCGCCGTGGAACTCGAGGCTCTCCGGCGCGGTCACCGTCAGGTAGATCGCGTCGGCGGCGTAGATCGCGCTCCAGGCCAGGAGCAGCACGCGGAAGAGCTGGCCTCGGTGACGCAGCGCGAGCCAGACGAGCGTCACGAGAAGCCCGGTCTTGCACACCAGTAACAGGGCGTCGGGGGTGACGCCGGCGCCGTGGAACATGCGCCCGAAGTGGGTGGTGCCCCATTGATAGGTCGGGCCGTCGAAGACCGCTCGCACCAGCGGCAGCCAGGAGAAGACCAGTAGGTAGGTGATCCAGAAGACCAGCAGCTTGAGAATGCGGTCAGGGCGAGTTTCGGGCATCGACTGACTTCCTCCGGGCTCGAAGATCGGTGTACAGCTCCGGAGTTTCGATGCCGCCGGGTCGAGAAACGTTGACACGGATTCTGAACGCGGCCGCCCGGAGCGGCCATCGACGAAGCCTGGCCTGGGCGAGCCTCGCCTGGAAGCCCGCCCAAGGCCCGCCCACGACCCGACTAGGATGCGTCCTGGAGCTGAATCACCGAATCGGTCTGGGCGTCGATCTCGGTTCTGACCCGCACCACCGTGGGTACTCCCGCCAACGGCGTCTTGAGCACCCAGTACTTGCCGCCGGACCCGCCGGTGTCGTTGGCGCCGCCGCCGGGGGAGAAGTTCTCGACCGTGTTGGCGGCGCCCATTCCCCACCAGTCGAGCTCGACGACCCAGGTGTCGAGGGGGCGACCGGTGCCGATGTCGACCATCTCCGAGCCGACCACCCTGGGCACCGCCCAGTACTTGGTGCCGGTGGCCGCGAAGAGGGCGGGCAGACGCGCGCTGAATCCGTCACGGAGTGGTAGAGCGGCCATCCAGACGTCATGGGCGCCGACCTCGAGCATCTCCAGGTCCAGTGAGAACTCGTCGAACTCGCCGCCGTCGGCAGCCGGCGTCTTCCGGACAATGAATCTCTCCCAATCGTAATCGACGGTTGTCACCTGTCCGCCCTGAACCGTCCTGGCAGAGAGGGGCCGAAGCGTCGAGCGGTCCATATCGATCGAGCCTTCCATCAGCACCTGATCGTTGCCCGGGCGTCTCACCTTTACGGTCCGCCTCAGCACCTGGCCGTCGGGCGTGTCCAGCTGCTCGAGCACGGTCTCTTGAAGCGCGCCCGCTGTGATCTTCTCGCCGCGCTCGAGCGGGCCATCCTTGCCGGCCCGACCCATCGCCAGAGTGGCGTGATGACCGCCGAGCGAGTCGCCGCGGAGGTCCGGGGCCCCGAGGAGCAGGACCGGGACCGTGGAGGGCAGGGTCGGCGGTTCGTCGGCGCCCAGCATCGGGTTCGGGGCGGCAAGCAGAAGCACGGTCAGGATGGCGAAAGTTGACTTCATGGTGGTCCTCCTCTGGTCTGGATGGAGCGCGGGCATCGCACTCTCGCCCGACTACGGAGGCGCTGTGGCAGGGTTGGTGGCCGCTCGATGACCGGTCGATGATCGAGATGTGATCAGCCGAGACGGGCTGGCTCGATCGGCAGTCCCAGCCGAGCGATCAGCTCCTGAAACCGCGGCGTCGAGCGGATCGAATCGAACCTGGGATCGACGCCGACGAAGACCAGGAGCATGCTGCGCGCCTCCCAAGCGGCGTCGAGCTGCTCGAGGGCTCGCGCCTCGCGCCCTCTGAGAGCGGCGATCGAGGCGGCAAGATACGGTCCAGGCTGGCGGTCGGCGACGGTCTGAAGCCAATCGAGTGCCCGCTCGAGGGCGGCTTCGGCGTCGTCTCTGGCGAGCACTCTCCATTCGTTCGCGACGGCCTCGC
>JAJCXP010000077.1 GCA_029263375.1 Acidobacteriota bacterium
TTTCGGCCTGATCGCCGGACTGGGCACAGCCGAACGACAACAGCAGAGTCATGACGAGTAGAGTCGATCTCATGTTCCTGGCCTCCGTTTTCGAAAGCGTATGGTCGCACATCAGAGGTAGGATCTCGCCATCATGACCAACTGGCTACTCAAGACCGAGCCCAACGACTACAGCTACGCCGACCTCGAGCGCGACGGCGCCACCTGCTGGGACGGCGTCAAGAACAACATGGCGCTCAAGAACATTCGCCAGGTTCGCAAGGGCGACAGCGCCTTCATCTACCACACGGGCAAGGAGAAGGCGGTGATCGGCATCGCCCGGATCACCTCGGACCCCTACCAGGATCCCAAGAGCGACGATCCCAAGCTCCAGGTCTTCGATCTGGCGCCGGAGCGGAGCTTGCCCCGCGGCGTCACGCTCAAGGAGGTCAAGGCCGATCCGGAATTCGCCGACTTCGCGCTGGTGCGCCTGTCACGTCTGTCGGTGATGGAGGTTTCGCCGGCCTTCTGGAAGCGCATCGTCAAGATGGCCGGCAAGTAGACCGTCGCCTGGGAGCTCCCTCGAGCTCGCCCCGGTCCGCCGGCGCCGGCGGGGGCCTACGCCCCGCCGCCGACGCGCTCACGACGCCGCTCATCGCCGCCACGAGAGGAAGGCATCGAACGACATCCGTTCGACGTCCTCGGGCGCCATCACCCGCTGGGCGAGCCCACCGTTCGGACCGAGGACATCGAAGCGTTCGCCTCCTTCGTGTCCGTCGAAGCCGACTTCGGGTCCTATACTCTCCCGGTTACCTTGACAATCGTCCCGTGCGGGAAAGGAGCTTCACATGAAGTCGAGTGTGGGCGTAGTTGTGGTCTTGTCGATCGCGGTCAGCACGGTTCTGACCGCGCAACCAGAGGGAGACGTCGGCTCTAGAACTCTTCGGAAAGCCCTGGTAGCCAGTTCGCTGGGTGCAACGACTCCGCCGCCTTTGCGAACTGTGACGCCACCCGGCGCCTACGCCCTCTCGATAGACGGGGACTTCGAGCTGGGAGGCTTCGTCTTCAAGGACGGGTATCCGTTTCTCCACGACGACGGATACGCCAATACCGCGTTCGGGCGCAATGCCTTGGTCGACAACACCACCGGCTACGGCAACACCGCCAACGGGACGGGCGCGCTGATGGCCAACACCACAGGCCGCTACAACACCGCCAGCGGATCCGGGGCTCTGTTTCTGAACAACACCGGTAGCTACAACACCGCCTGCGGCGCCAACGCGCTCGACCTCAACACGACGGGCTCCAACAACACTGCCACCGGAGCCTACGCGCTCTTCGCCAGCACCTACGGTCAACGCAACACCGCCAGCGGGTCGAGCGCACTCGTCAGCAATTCCGAGGGTGACGAGAACACCGCGATGGGGTTTCTCGCGCTCTCCTCCAACACCACCGGCGACCGCAACACCGCCATCGGGGCCTACGCGCTGAGCTCTCAATCCACGGGCTACGCCAACATCGCCTTGGGTCAAAACGCCGGAGTCAATATCACGACAGGCAAGCACAACATCCTCATCGGCAACCGCGGAGTCGGCTCGGACTCCTATGCGATCAGGATCGGAGAGTTCCAGGCGTCTACCTTCATCGACGGCATCTTCGGCGTCACAGCCTCCGGGGGCTCCGCAGTGTTCGTCAACTCCTCCAACCAGCTCGGCACCGCGACATCTTCGCGCCGTTACAAGCAGGAGATCGCGGACATGGGGGACGCTTCGGTCGGACTTCTGGCGCTGCGGCCGGTGTCCTTCCGCTACACCGAGGAGGCCGCCGGCAACGGGCCCCGGCCGGTCGAGTTCGGTCTTATCGCCGAGGAGGTGGCCGGTGTCTACCCGGATCTCGTGGTCTACGACGAGGAAGGGAAGCCCTACTCAGTCCGCTACCACGCGCTCACACCGATGCTGCTCAACGAGCTCCAAGAGCAGCACCGAGAGATGATGCTCCACAGGTGGGCGCTCGGGGCGGTGCTTCTCGGCGCCGCGGCTATGGCAGGTCGCGGCTTGCGCAGGAGCGGACTGACCCCGCGCTCGGTCTGACGACCTCCGAAGACCTGAGCGCTTTGTCGCACTGGTCGCGTCTGTCGGTGATGGAGGTTTCGCCGGCCTTCTGGAAGCGCATCGTCAAGATGGCCGGCAAGTAGACCGTCGCCTGGGAGCTCTCTACTCCGGACCCAACGCCAGGGCCGTGCGCAGAGCGAGGTCGAGCAGCTCCTCACCTTCGCTCAGCCGGGTGCCGGCAACGTCGCGAACGAAGCTCACCCGAAGCTCCTTCCCGTCGTCGGTGGCCATCAGCGCCTGACGTAGAGGCCGGCGCAGGTCCTCGAGCTGATAGGTCCAGATCTCGAGTGGCAGATAGCTGACCTTGACGTTGTCGGCGGCGCCGCCGGAGGGATCCCACTTCAACGCCTCGGTGCTCGTGACCCGAAGCCCGGTCGGCGAGCCCAACAGGATCAAGGCACGGCCGCGATCGGTCAGGCTGCCGCGCACGCCGTTCTCGAGGTAGAGCAGGTCGGCGGCCTCCACCCGCCGGTAGAACCGCTCGCGGAACGGGTTGATCTCGGTCGCCGGATCGGGGTCGCGGCGCGCCCAGAACGTCTCGACGAAACGCAGCGCCTCCGCCGGGCTCGATACTTGACTCAGGCTGCGGCGCTCGGCCGGCAACAGCAGCCAGCGCACCGGTCCTTCGGCCCATGTTTCGAGCTCGCCCCGGTCCGCCGGCACCGGCGGGGGCTTACGCCCCGCCGCCGACGCGCTCACGACGCCGCTCATCGCCGCCACGAGTAGCGCCGCCAGGGCTAAGGCTAGCCTCGATCGACCGGTCAGATGGGCCATTCCGATACGGCGAGCGCGCCGCTGGCGCGCCCACTACGAACAGCGCCGACGGGCTATCCGTCCGCGCGCTGGCGCTCTTCCAACTGTCTCAGTCGCTCGAGCAACTCGCCACGCCGGCGCTCGACTTCCAGCTCATAGTCAACGAGGTTCCCGCTCTCCACGACGTAGACGCGCGGGAACTTCTGCGCGTCGCCCTTCTCGTCGAACTGGACCGTGCCCGTGACTCCGGCGTAGTCGCGGATCCCACGCACGCCCTTCCAGAGGTCGCGCGGGAACGGCCCGGTCTCCACCAGGCCCTCGGCGAGGACCATCATCGAATCGTAGCCGTGCGCGGCGTAGAGATCCGGCGAGAGACCGTTTTTCTCCCGAAACGCCTCGACGAACGCCCCTATCATCGGATCTTCGCTGTCGATCTCGAAGACAGCGCGGGTCAGAAACACCTTCTCTGCGTCTGCGCCGACCTGCTCGATGACCTCGGGCAGCGCGAAGGCGGCAGTTGTAAGGATGTTGCCCTTGTACGCCCGCTCGCGTAGCGCCTGGATCAGCTTGGCGGTGTCGTCGGCATACGCGGCGACGTAGACCGCCTGCGGCGAAATCGTCATCACTCGATCGATGAAGCCGGAAAAGTCAGCGGCGCCCGCCGGGTACTCGATCACCTCGGCGACGGCTCCCCCGTTGCGCTCGAACTCGGTCTTGAAGACCTCCTGGATGCCACGCGCGAACGGGTCTTCCTTGGTGATGATGACCACGCTCTCGATCTGCAACTTGCGGGCGGCGAAGTTGCCCATCGTCGTGCCCTCGCGGGAGTCGGACGGGAAGACCCGGTAGAAGTTCCGCGAGATTCCGGTCAGCTCCGGGCTCGACGCGGAAGGCGAGATCAGGACCCGCTCGGCGCGATCGGCCTCGGTGACCATCGCCAGCGCTTCGGCGGTCGTGACACCGCCGATCACGGCGAAAGCGCCGTTGTCATAGAGCTGATCGAGCGCCTCGCGCGCCTTTTCGGGGTCGCCCTCGGAGTCCACGATCGTAATCTCGATCTGGTACGGGAAGTCCTTGCGGGACTTGATCTCCTGGACGGCGCACTCGACGCCCTTCTTGATCGACTGGCCGTAGATCTCGTAGGGCCCGGTCAGGGGAAGTACGGCACCGAACCGGATCGCCTCGTCCTTGGCGCATCCTCCGACGACGAGAATCGACAGAACGGCTAACCAAAGATAGCGTCGCATAGCGTCCGACAGCCTCCTTCTCGAATCAATTGCCCAGGAATCGGGTTGAACACCCGAATAACCCTACCATCTTTGACTCTCCAAGCAAGGCCTTTGTCCCGTCGCGGGATCTCACCGACCCGCGGCCGTTGGCGCCATTGGATAGAATGTAGGCGTGGCGGATTCGAGGAAACTGACTCTGCGCTGTCCCGATTGCGAGGCCCATCTGGTGGTGGACTCGACAACCGGCGAGGTGCTCTTCCACAAGAAGGCCAAGGGCCCCTCCGGAGCGGACCGCGACTTCGACGTCCTGCTCGAGGAGCTCAAGGCGGAGAAGTCGCAGGCCGAGGAGATCTTCGAGCGCGAGGTCGAGGCCCACAAGGATCGCGATCGACTGCTCGAGGAGAGATTCGAGGAGGCTCTTCGCCAGGCGAAGAACGACCCCGACGACGGGCCGCCACCACGGCCGTTCGACCTGGACTGACCGTTCGCCGCGAGACGCCTCGGCTGCGGCCACTGGACCCACTAGCGACCCCCAAGGAGGAAGTAGGTGTCGAAGAAATACTCGAGATTGACCGTGCTTGGAGCCGTCCTGGCGATCATGCTCGTCGCGCCGGTGGCGGCCGACGAAATTTTCCCCTACGCGGTGCACGAGCACGAGCTGGGCAACGGTTTCCGGGTCGTTACTGTCCCGTACGACAGCCCCGGAACGCTGTCCTACATTCTGATCGTGCGCACCGGTTCGCGCGAAGAGGTCGAACCGGGCCACAGCGGCTTCGCTCACTTCTTCGAGCACATGATGTTCCGCGGTACCGAGAAGTACTCGAAGGACGAGTACAACGACGTGGTCAAGCGGATGGGCGCCGACACCAACGGCTTCACCAGCGACGACCGCACGGTGTACTACATCGTCGGCCCGTCGGCGGAGCTCGAGACCATGATGGACATCGAGTCCGACCGCTTCATCAATCTCACCTACACCGAGGATGACTTCAAGCGTGAGGCCCTGGCGGTCCTGGGTGAATACAACAAGAACATCTCGAGCCCGTTCCTGCCGCTGTTCGAGCGCGTGCGCGAGCTCGCCTTCACCAAGCACACCTACGGCCACACGACCATGGGCTACCTCGACGACATCAAGGCGATGCCGAGCTATTACGAGTACAGCCTCGGTTTCTTCAACCGGTTCTACCGACCGGAGAACGTCATCCTGCTGGTTGTCGGCGACGCCGACCCCGCCCGTGTCAACGAGCTCGCGGAGCGCTACTACGGCGAGTGGGAGGCCGGCTACCAGGCGGCGAAGATCCCGGCCGAGCCGGCACAGGCGGCGCCCAAGAGCTCGCACATCGATTGGGGTGGGCCGATCGCTCCGCATCTGATGATCGGCTACCGCACCCCGGCGTTCAGCGAGTCGACGGTCGAGACCGCGACTCTCGACATCATCTCTCAGCTGCTGTTCAGCGAGTCAGCGCCACTCTACAAGAAGCTGGTCGTCGACGAGCAGTGGGTAGACCAGCTGTTCGGCTCCTACAACGATCACCGCGATCCCTATCTGTTCCTGGTCTTCGCGCGCCTGAAGTCGGCCGATCTGCTGCCCGAGGTCGAGGCCGCAATGGGCGAGGCGATCGCTGACCTCAAGCAGAACCCGGTCGATGCGGAGCGCCTCGAGCGCATCAAGTCCAACCTGCGCTACACCTTCGCGATGGGCCTCGACAGTCCGCAGAGCGTCGCGTTGACGATCTCGAACTTCCTGGTTCTGACCGGCAATCCCCAGTCGGTCAACCGAGTCTACGAGCAGTACCAGAAGGTCACCGCCGAGGACGTGCAGCGCATCGTCCGTGAGGTGTTCGTCGACTCCGGCAAGTCCTCCGTAACCCTTTCCTTCCCCGAGCCGGCGCCAGCCGCCGCAGGAGGCTAGAGCATCATGCGCAGATCTATTGCAGTCCTCGCCCTGGTCGGGCTGTTCGGATTCTCCTGTAGCGGCGCGCCCGAGTCGGCCATCGAGACGGTCACCCTGGCGAGCCCCGAGTCGCCGCTGGTCGCCTTGCGGTTGATGTTTCGGACCGGCTCGATTCACGACCCCAAGGGCAAGGAGGGGCTCGCGGCCCTGACCGGCCTGATGGTCGGCGAAGCGGGCACCGCCCAACGCGGCTACTCCGACCTGATCGACCAGCTCTACCCCATGGCCGCCGCCATCGACGTCGTCACCGACCGCGAGGTCACCCTCATCAGCGGCGAGATCCATCGCGAGAAGCTCGACGAGTACGCGGCTCTGCTTCAGGAGGTCGTGCTCGAGCCGGGATTCGGCGAGAGCGACTTCACCCGCAACAAGGAGCAGCTCAAGACCTACCTGACAACCACCTTGCGCGCGTCGAACGACGAGCTGCTCGGGCTCGAGACGCTGCAGCAGGTGTTGTTCGCCGGACACCCGTACGCCCATGCGCCCGAAGGCACGGTCGCCGGTCTGGACGCGATCACGCTCGACGACGTCAAGGCCTTCTACCGCGATCACTACACCCAGGCGAACCTGATGCTGGGCGTGGCGGGTGGCTATCCGGAAGGGTTCCTCGATTCGCTGGTGAGCAATCTGTCGAAGCTGCCGGCAGGCGTCTCGGGTACTGACGAACTGCCGGCGCCGCCGGCCGTCGACGGTCGGGACTTCACGATTGTCGAGAAGCCGACCGGCTCGGTCGGCATCCACTTCGGCTACCCGATCGCGATCAACCGCGCACATCCCGACTACTTCCCGCTTATGGTCGCCAACAGCTTCCTGGGCGAGCACCGCACGTTTCACGGCCGGCTGATGCAGCAGCTACGTGGCAAGCGCGGCCTCAACTACGGCGATTACTCCTACATCGAGTTCTACTTCGCGCCGCCGTTCACCGACACGCCGACTCCGAACGTGCCCCGGCGCCAGCAGTACTTCTCGGTCTGGGTGCGGCCGGTGGTTCCGAACACCGCCCACTTCGCACTGCGCAACGCGATCTACGAGGTCGAGAGGCTGATCGAGCAGGGCATGACCCAGGACGAGTTCGAGCTGACCCGCGACTATCTGGTGAACTATTCCAAGCTGTGGGCTCAGACTCTGCCGGATCGCCTCGGCTTCCTGATGGACAGTCAGTTCTACGGCACCGACTACTTCATCGACGAGATCGACCAGCGGCTCAAGAGCCTGACTCTCGAAGAGGTCAACGCGGCGATCGCGAACTACATCCAGGCCGACAGCTTTCAGGCGGTGCTGGTGACCGCCGGCGCCGGCGAGGTTCAGGCCTATCTCGAGGCGGACCAGCCGAGCCCGATGCCGTACAACGCACCCCCGGAGGCCGACGTGGCCGCCGAGGACAAGAACATCGAGGGGCTGCCGGTAAATCCCGACAGCTTCACCATCGTTGCGGTAGACAAAATGTTCCAGGGCGGCTCGTAGAGTAGGGGCCGATGGGTGCGCCTTTCCGGTCGGCTCGGGAAGGCGCGCGGCCCTCCCCGCCATTTCCGAGATAGGATGCCTGCCGGATGTTTAGCGGCGCCGTACATCAGGGACCTCCCCAAACCGACCTCTCATTTTCCGACCTAGGGCTCAACGGCCAGCTGGTCGAGTCACTCGTACGGATCGGCTTCGAGCACCCGACGCCGATCCAGGCCGAAGTGATTCCGCGCGCCTTCGACGGCAAGGACATCGTCGGCCTGGCCCAGACCGGCTCGGGCAAGACCGCCGCCTTCGGGCTGCCGATCATTCAGAGCCTGCTCGTAACCAAGGGTGGAACCCGAGCGTTGATCCTCTGCCCGACGCGCGAGATCGCGCTCCAGACCCGGGCGTTCATCGACATCGTCGGCAAGGTCCACAAGCTCAAGACCGCGTGTCTGATCGGCGGCGTCAAGATGGGGCCGCAGATCACCGATCTGCAAAGGGTGCCTGACGTCGTCGTCGCCACGCCCGGCCGGCTGTGGGATCACTACGAGCGCAAGAACGTGCGTCTCGACAAAATCGAACATCTGGTGATGGACGAAGCCGACCATATGCTCGACCTCGGCTTCCTGCCCCAGATCACGCGCATCCTCGGAGTCCTGCCGACCAAACGCCAGACCTTCATGTTCTCGGCGACCATGCCCTCGACGATCGAGAACCTGGCACGCCGCTTCATGAACAAGCCGGGGCTGGTCGATCTGCGCCCCAAGACGTTGACCGCCAGCGGCATCGAACACCGCCTCTACCTGGTCGACCCCAAGGACACCAAGGCGTGTCTCCTGAAGCTGGTCGAGGAGGAGACGGGCAGCATGCTGATCTTCCTGCGCCGCAAGGTCGACGCCGACTGGGCGTGCCGCCAGCTCGAGCTCGAAGGCCACAAGGTCGCCCGCATCCACTCGGGCCGCACCCAGCAGCAGCGGGTGGCCGCACTGCGCGGTCTGAGCGACGGCAAGCATCGCGTGCTCCTGGCCACCAACGTCGCGGCCCGCGGCATCGACATTCCGATCATCGAGCACATCGTCAACTTCGGGATGCCGGACGCGGTCGAGGACTACGTTCACCGCGCCGGTCGCACCGCCCGCGGCGCGATGGAAGGTACCGTTTCGACCGTCGCCACCTGGCAGGACAAAGAGATCATCCGCCATCTCGAGAAGGCGATCGGCAAGAAGCTGCCGCGCTGCGAGGTCGAGGGCGTCGAGTCGTGGACCGAGCGCAAGCAGACGATTCGCGGCCGCAAGCGGCTGCGACGACGGTTCTAGGCGGATCGCCTCCGCGAGACCGCGTCGCGCCTGGCCGGCGTGAGAACCCAGCGTCCATCGACGGAACTTTCCAAGCGCCGGCTGCGTCACCTCTGCTGGAGGAGTCACATGCCCGGAACTACCGCGACGCTCGGCGCCGCCGCCCTCACTCTGCTCGCGACCGCCGCCGTGCCCACGGTGGCAGCCGAGCCGATCTCCGCGACACTGCGCGCCTACGGCGAGCTCCCTTCGTTCGTCGAGCGGCTCGACATGAGCATCACCCTCCCCGACGGCCGCCAGGAGTCGAAGATCCTCGAGTACGGCCGTTCCGGCAGCGCGGCGTTCGTCGCACTCGGACAGCCTGGGATTCCCGACATGCTGCGCATCGTGGTCCGCGACGAGCGCGTCTACGCCTCGCAGTTCAACGTCACCTCGGCCTACGTCGCTCGCCCGCGCGCGTCGACGCTGACCGAGACTCTAGAGGAGATGGGCGCTACGGCGGTCGGGCTCTTCCTGCCTCCGTCGCTGGCGGCAGCCGAAGGAGCCGACGCTTTCTACAGATCGCTACGCTTCGCCATGTTGGAGCCGCTGACCGTGACTCGGGTCGACGAGCGCGAAGGGCGCGCGACCGTGGAGCTCACCGCCACCAATGGGAGCTGCACGCTGTCGATCGACGGCGAAGGGTACCTGGAGGCCGTCGCGGCCACGATCGGCGATCCTTCCCGGTCGGTCCGCATGGACGGGCGGATCACCCGAGGTCCGCTCGCCGCGGACGACCCGCGACTCCACTTCGAGACCGGCGACCGTAGCGCCGTCGGCACCTTCGCCGAGATGGAGGCGGCCGCCTACCCCCTCGGCACACCGGCGCCCGACGCCACCGCACCGACACTCACCGGCGACTCGGTGTCGCTCGCGGAGCTGCGCGGATCGGTCGTCATCCTGGACTTCTGGGCCACCTGGTGCGTGCCGTGCTGGGGCGCCCTGGAGAGCATCGAGGAGCTCGCCGCCTGGGCTCGAGAGTCCGGCCTGCCGGTGGTCGTCTGGGCGGTCGACACCCTGGAGCCGACGACGGACCTCTCCGAGCAGACCCGCCTCGCCCGTGAGTTCCTCGAGGAACGCGGCCTGGACGTCCGCTCGCTCGTGGACGTCGATGACTCCTTCTTCGGCGCACTGCACTCGCCGGGGCTACCGAGCACTGTCGTCATCGCGCCGGACGGCACGCTCGCGCACTATCACTCGGGGGTCGCGGACGACATGACCGAAGTTCTGCGTCGCGAGGCTCTCGAGCTGCTCGGATCAGAGCGCTAGCCTGACCTGGCTGCGACCGCGGGGCCGCCACGGCGGCATCAGCTCCCCTACTTGCCGGAAGGGTCGCCCGACAGTCCTTCGGTCAGTTCCCCACCGCACCGCGGCATCAGCTGGCTGCCGCCTGGCGTCGCTGCGCGGCCCTCAGCGGCCGTCCGGAGCCGGCGGCAGCACTGCCTTCTTCGCCAGGTAGATGACCCGCCAGTCGCTCTCAAACTTGAGCTTCTTCGGCGGGTTGATCCGGTCCTTTCTGTCCGCGTCTCGGAGCCCGATGACGAGGATGTCACGCTCCTCCTTGAGTCGTCGAGCGAGCTCTCCGAAGGTAACTCCAGTCCAATCCTCACCGGGAAGGACGCCGATGAACAGGCTGTGGGCGCCGCTGGTCGCCACCTCGCTCATCAGGGTGGCGGTGCCGGGCATGATCACCGCGTGCGCCAGGAGCGAAAAGCCCAGCCGGCGCGTTTCGATCACTTCGTCGGCGCCCGCCGAATAGGCGTGCTCGACGTTCTCCGAGTCCAGGATCTCGGTGACCAGGTAGAGCGGCTTGTGCCGTTTCTCGCGCCTGGCGCGATGCTTCATATAGGAGCGGATCGTGAACGCGGTGAGCAGGGTCTTCGCATCCGCGCTCTGCGGCAGGATCTGGCGCGAGCCGACCACGATCGCCGCGGCTGCGTGCGACAGGCGCACCTTGTCGAGCTCGCTCTCCTTGGTCGGGTCGCCGCTCACCCATACGAACTCGGGTGGCAGGTCCTGCGGGCGCTCGCCCTCGGCGAACACCACCAGCGGCTTGGCGTCGGGGTCGATCTCGGTGAGGATCGCCTGGAGCAGCATGTCCGCTCCGGGCTCGTAGCCGCACAGCACTAGGTGATCGATGTAGCCACTCATTCGAAACTGCTCCTCTCGAATCGACAGGATGCTCTTGACCAGGGTGTTGCCGACGACGCCGGCGAACAGCGCGAGCGTAAACATGCCCGAGATCATCATGATGCCGCCGATGACTCGCCCGAGTCCGGTCGCCGGAGTCAGGTCGCCGTAGCCGACCGTGGTCAAGGTGACCAGGGCCCACCAGATACCGTCCCAGGTGGAGTCGAACTCCGGGTTGGCGCGCACCTCGACCAGGAACATGCTGACACCGCCGAGCAGCACCGCCGAGATCATGAACGAGAAGGCGAGCCCGAAGAGCAGCATGTTCTCGCGGAACGAGCGCGCCAGCCACTTGAACGGATTGCTGTAGCGGAAGACCCTGGCGGTGCGCAACAGGCGCAGCAGCCGCAGGGCGCGCAGGCCGCGCAGGGCGGGCACCAGCGCGGCGACCGTGAGGATGTCGATCAGCGTCAACGGCCGCAGGCAGTAGAACAGCCGATCGACCACATGGTGGCGCAGCTTCGAGGTCGCCGAATAGCTGAAGAAGTCCAGACTCGGTGGGCGGTAGGACAGGATGCGCAGCAGGATCTCGACTGCGAAGAACCAGAGGATCGTGGTGTCGACCGTATTGAGAGTCTCTTTGCCGGGGTAGGAAGCGCCGAGGACGAAGTCGACCAGAAAGAGCGTCACCGACAGGGCAATCATCACCCACACGACTCCCTGGACGTACCGGTAGAGCCGGGTGCCGGGCTGGTGGAAGGCGGCCCGCACCCACTCGATCGCCGTCGCCGTCACGCTAGCGCTCACCCTCGAGACTGCGACGCATGGTCGCCAGCCTCTCTTCCATCCGCTGGCGCAGATCGGGGTCGCTGGTCACCGAGATCGCCTGGTCGAAGAGGTGGATCCCGGTCTCGTAGTCGCCGGCGCGCAACGCCTCGTTGGCCGACCGCACGAGGCCCCAGCGCTCGATCTCCTCATGCGCCGCGGCGACCTCCTCCGGCTCCGCGATCCGGCTCAGCTCGCCCTCCGCGATCGCTCGCGCCTCGCCCTCGCGCCCGGCCCGCACATAGAGCTGGACGAGATGGAGCAGCACCTCGCTTCGTCCCGGCAGCAGCTCGCGTGCCCTGAGCATGTGCGTGATCCCCTGGTCGACGTCACCGCCGCTGAGCAGATGGGCGACGCCGCGCATCGCCCACGCCTCGCCGTAGGAAGTGTCGAGCTCGGTAGCGACGCGCAGAGTCTCGCGCGCCGAGTCGGCAAGGGCCGTGCGATCCGAGCCGTCGCCGATCAGACCGCCACCTTCCGAGAGGGTCATCAGGTGCCGGCCGTGGAGCAGATGGCTGCTTGCCGACCGCGGGCCCAGATCGATCGCGGCCGCCCACATCTGATGCGCCTCCTCGAGACGCTGCTGACGGTCGCGCACATAGGCGAGCACCGCCCAGGTATCGGCCGACTCGGGCGTGAACTCGAGCGCCCGGTGCAGATGGCGAGCCGCCTCCTCTTCGCGTCCCATGTGGGCGAGCAGATCGCCGAGGCCGGTCAGCACCGTGGTCGGGTCCGCCGCCGCCACGGCGACGTTGCGGACGTCGGGCAGCCCCTCGAGCGGCAGGGCCGCGACCGGCAGGGAGCCCTCGGCGAGGTAGCCCTTGAGGACCTGTTCGAGCTCCCCAGGGCGCATGCCGAAAGCATCGATGAACGCTCCGCGGACCTCTTCGCCTTGCGCGAGCGACGAGAAGTAGCTCGCCAACTGGTCGCTCCGATCGAATTCGTCGGAGAGCATGTAGTGCACCAGCAGCCATGAGACCGCGTAGAACCTACCGGCCCCGTGAGCGTCGTGGTCGCGCGCGCTCTGGCGGGTCGCCCCGAGCACCTCGCCGACGCCCAGCTCGCTGTTGCTCCGCAGCCAGCGCATGTGGCGCTCGACCGGCTGGCCGAGATACGCCGTCTCGCCTTCAGTCAGGAAGGTGCTGTAGTACTCAGCCAGCCCTTCGTTGAACCACATCGGCACGCTCGGAAAGTTGCTCTGTACCAGGAAGTGCACGTACTCGTGGAAGATCACCGTGAACGAGCCGAGGTAGCTCGGATCGGCATTCAGGGTGATGTAGTTGCCGTCGCGGTGGCTCAGAAACTGGCCGAGCACCTTGACGCCCGCGCCTTCGCCCCCGCTCTTGTAGGGCGCGTAGGAATCGGCGTCACGGAAGGCGAACATGAGTGTTGGAGCCGGCGATCGCAGCTCTATCTCCCGGGCCAGGTCGGCGAACACGGAGCGGAAGCGCTCGAGGCTCGCGACGATCTCGGCGGCGCGCTCCGGGGCCGCGTCCGAGTGCATCTCGAAGTGCTGGGAGTGGACCGTGGTCCACGCCCCAATGTCAGATGGCTGGGCCGCAAGCGGCGCGACCGCGAGCCAGCAGCCGGCCGCGAGCACCGCGAGGTTAGATCTAGGCAGCAAGCGAGCGCTCCAGTCGATCGTGCCGTTTCGCGCGGATCATCCAGAAGATCGTCATGATCGGCCCGAGCAGACCATAGATCCACCCCCCGATCCCGCCCAGTGCCTGGCCGACGCCGATCAGGCTCAGGAGCACCGACACCAGGGCCATCATTACCATCAAGAGGTAGTGCCAGAAGATGCTGTTGGCGTCATAGACCTCGATCTCGGTCAGCTCGAGTCTCGCGCGCAGCGCCAGCGCCCGACGATAGAGCAGCGCAATGCAGAGGAATACCGCCGCAAAGCCGAGGCCGTAGATGATGAACAGATCGTCGACCTGCGCTTCCGAGGTGAATCGGCGCACGACCTCGCCCGTCGGCAGCCGGGCCGGACGGCCGAACAGCTGCTCGATGAAGGCGACGCTCAGAAACTTGAGAGGATAGACGAAGAACAGCACCACGAACAGCAGCATCATGTTCAGGAAGGTGACCCTCCCGTCGCTGAGCCCATAGCGCCTGAAGAAGCCACGGTGCGCGAGCCAGATGAACACCAGGGCCAGGAAGCTCAGGCCGAAGGCGGCGAAACCGCTCAGATCGGCGGCGAGCTCCGTGAAGGTCTGCGGAACTTCGAGCGAGACCACCAACAGGGTCGCGGAGAAGCCGAATACCGCATCGCTGAAAGCCTCGAGCCGCGTGGTCTCCCGTCCACGCACCCGATACGGGCCGAATGGCGAGCTCCGGATCTCATGGTCGCTCGATATGCCGCTCATCCGGGGATGATACCGGCAGGCCGCCGACCGCCGGACGACAAAAGCGCCCCCGGGATCGGAGCGCTCACGGTCCCAGGGGCTGGGGAGGTCACGCCACCACTCGTGACGCTCAGCGCTTCGCGCGTCCGGGCCGGCCAGACTCTCGGACGGCATCTGCGAGGTCGTGGCTCGCCAGCCGCTCCGTGCGCTCGCCGGTCCATTCCGGATCGGCCAGCTGCCAGCCACCACCCAGGGCCCGGTAGAGCCGGACGAGAGTGGCGAGCCGCTCGAATCGGGTCTGGGCGAGCGCGGTCTCCGCGGGGAACAGCTGCTGCTGTGCCCGCAGCACCTCGAGGTAGTCGGCCAGACCCGATAGATAGCGAGTACCGGCGAGCTCGACCGCCTCGTGGTTGGCCTCCACGGCGCGCGCCTGCTGACGCTCGACTTCGGCCAGCTTCTGGTACGCGACCAACGCCGTGGCGACCTCGGCCAGCGCGGTTGTCACACTCTGCTCGAAGCGCACCTTCGCCTGCTCCCTGCGGGCGAGAGCGGCACGGTGCTCGTCGCGAAGCCGCTTGCCCTGAAACAGCGGACTGAGCAGCCCGCCGCCGACCGACCAGGTCCGCCCCTCGTCCACCAGGTTCGAGATCTGTGGCGCAACGCCACCGAACGCGCCCGTCAGGCTGAAGGTCGGGAAGAAGTTGGCGACGGCGATTCCCACCTCGGCGTTGGCTACCACCAATTCCTGCTCGGCGACTCGCAGATCGGGCCGTCGCCTCAGCAGGTCGGACGGGAGACCCGCGGGGATCGCGATCGGCAGCTCCTGGTCGCCGAGGGCGGCGCCTCGAGGAATCTCGCCCGGACTCCGCCCGAGCAGGACCGCGAGCGCGTTTTCCTGCGCAGCAATCTGGCGCGCGAGCTCGGGGATACTGGCAGCGGTCCCGGCGAGCGACGCTTCGGCGCTAGAGGTCTCCAGGCCCGAGGCCAGACCTGCTTCGAAGCGCCGGTTGAACAGAGTGTGGGTCTCCTCGAACGCCTCGGTGCTCCGCTGAGCGATCTCCAGCTGGAGGTCGAGCGCGCGCAGTCGGAAGTAGCCGATGGCGACCTCCGAGACAAGCGACAGGAAGACTCCTCGACGTGCCTCCTCGGTCGCCAGGTAGCCGGCGAGCGCCGCCTCGTTCAGGTGGCGGATCCGCCCCCAGAAGTCGAGCTCCCACGACAGCCCCAGGTTGACGTCGTAGAGGTCGAGAGTGTCTGTAACCGGCGAGAAGAACTTCGACTGCTGGCTACGCGACAGGCCGCCGGACGCCTGAACCCGGGGCAGGAACGCGGAGCCGGCGATGCCCGCCTTCGCCCGCGCCTCCTCCACCCGCCAGGCGGCGAGCCGGACCTCGTGGTTGTCCTTCAGCGCTTGGTCGATCAGGTCCTCGAGGGAGGCATCGTCGACGATCTCCCACCAGGCCCGATCGGCGAGCGACGCACCCACGGACGAGTCGGTCGCGGGCGCCGCACCCCGAATCTCCTCAGGCAGGGCGACCTCCGCCCTCTGGTAGCTGGGACCCACGGCGCAGGCGGCCGTGAGGCCGCCTGCGAGAACGATGGCAAAGAGGGCTTTCATCTCGATCACTCCTTCAAGCGGGAAGCGGTGGGGTCAGGGAGTTGCCGTCGAGCCCGGCGGGCTCGGCCTCGTTCTCGAACTCACCATCCGACACGCGCACGTGCCGGGCGGCGATCAGCGAGTAGAAGACCGGGACGGCGAAGAGGGTGAAGACGGTGCCGACCAGCATGCCGGCGACCAGCACGATGCCGATGCTGTTGCGCGCACCGGCACCGGGTCCGGAGACCAGCACCAGCGGCAGATGGCCCAGGACCGTCGCCGCCGAAGTCATCAGCACGGGCCTCAGACGCGTCGACGCGGCCTCACGTACCGCGTCGAGCTTGGCCAGGCCCTGGGCCTGAAGAGAATTCGCGAACTCGACGATCAGGATGCCGTTCTTGGCCACCAGGCCGACGAGCGTGATCAACCCGACCTGCGAGTAGATGTTGATCGTGGTCAGGTCGAGGAAGGTGAAGGTCAGCGCCCCGGAGATCGCCAGCGGAACCGAGCCCAGCAGCACGATCAGCGGGTCGCGGAAGCTGTGGAACTGGGCAGCGAGAACCAGATAGATCAGGACCAGAGCAAACGCGAGAGTCACGGTGAGCGCCGCCCCCTCCTGCCGGATCTGGCGCGACTCACCGGAATAGTCGATCGCCACCTCCGAGCCGCCGATCGAGGCCGCCGCGGCCTCGAGCACTCGCAGGCCTTCTTCCTTGGTCACGTTCGGGTTGACGCCGCCGAAGACGCGCACCGAGTTGCGCTGCTGGAAGCGGTTGAGGGAGCGCGGCGCCGCGCTGGTCTCGATCCTGGTGAAGGTCGAGACCGGCACCAGCTCACCCCCGGGAGCCTTGATCTTGAGATCGAGAAGCGGCGCCACCGTGGCCCGGTTCTCGTCGCCGATCTGGGGGATGACCTTGTAGCTGCGATCGAAGTAGTTGAAGCGGTTGACGTAGTTGCCGCCCAGCAGGGTCCCGAGCTCCTGGGCGACGCCGGCCATGTCGAGACCGAGATCGGCGATCCGCTCGCGGTCGAGCAGCACACGCGCCTCCGGCTGATCGACCTTGAGGTCGGTGTCGACGTACAGGAACTTGCCGCTCTGCCAGCCGGCGCCGAGCACGGCGCCGGTGATCTCCAGCATGCGCTCGGTGGGCGCGTCGCTCTGGAGCACGAGCTCGACGTCGTACTGACCGGGAGTCGGCAGCGGCGGGTCGAGACGCGGAAAGACCCGCAGTCCGGGAACCTGGTAGACAGCGCCGAAGACCTCCCCGTACATCTCCTCGGTCGAGCGCTCACGCTCGCGCCAGTCTTTGGCAACCAGGCCGCCGAAGCCGCCCCAGTTGGCGGTCAACGACCACATGAAGCGGGTCTCTGGAAACGACCTGATCGCAGCGATCACGTCGAGGGACTCGCGCTTGACCGCATCGATAGAAGCATCGGGCGATGCCTCGAAGAACAGGCTGATATGACTCTGATCCTCGACCGGGGCCAGCTCGCGCCGGGAGAACGTGTACATCGGCCACGCCGCCAGCATGATCAGCAGCGCCGCGGTGACCACCGCCCAGCGCATGCCGAGCGCGCCGTCGAGCAACTTCGAGTAGCCGCGCCGGACGACCTCGAAGCCACGATTGACCAGCGCCGTGAGTCGCCCCTCTTCGCCGTTCGGATGGACGAAGCGGGAGCTCATCACCGGCGACAGCGTTACCGCGACGATTCCCGAGAGGACGACCGTGGCGGCCAGGGTGATCGCAAACTCCAAGAACAGCGAGCCGGTCAGGCCGCCCTGGAAGCCGATCGGCGCGTAGACCGCGGCGAGGGTGATCGTCATCGCGATGATCGGGCCGACCAGCTCGCGCGAACCGTCGATCGCCGCCCGCACGCGCGACTTGCCCATGCGCACGTGGCGCTCGACGTTCTCGACCACGACGATGGCGTCGTCCACGACCAGGCCCACAGAGAGGACGATGGCGAGGATCGTCAGCAGGTTCAGGCTGAAGCCGAAGGCGACCATGAAGATCGCCGCGCCGATCAGCGACACCGGCATGGCGACGAGCGGTACCAGCGCCGTGCGGATCGAGCCCATGAACAGGAACACGACCAGGCCGACGATGGCGATCGTCTCGATCAGGGTCTTGGTGATCTCCTCGAGGGCGTCGCGCATGTACATGGTGCCGTCCCAGACCAGCTCCATGTCGATGTCCGGAGGCAGGGTGGGCTCGAGGTGCGCCATCTCTGCGCGCAGCCGCCCGGCGACCTCGATCTCGTTGGCGCCGACCAGCGGCCAGATGCCGAGATAGACCCCCTCCTGCTGGTTGTAGCGCGCCGCCAGATCGCTCTCCTCGGCACCGAGCTCCACCCGGGCCACGTCACTCAGGCGCACGATTGCGCCGGCGCGGTCGGCAACGATCAGGTCCGAGAACTCGTCGGTCGATCGCAGGTCGGTGTTGGCCAGCAGATTGACCTGAATGTGCTCTCCCTTGGTCTGGCCGACCGCCGCCAGATAGTTGTTGCGCTGGAGCGCCCGGTACACATCGCCGGGCGAGAGGTTGAGCGCCGCCAGGCGATCGGGATCGATCCAGATCCGCATGGCGAGCTGACGACCGCCTTCGAACGACACCCGCTGCACGCCCTCGAGCGTCGAGAACTGCGGCTGCAGGGTGCGCAACAGCCAGTCGGTCACCGCCGGCACGCTGCGATCGGCAGACGTGAAGCTGATGTAGAACGTGGCATAGGGGCGATCCGCCCGCTGCACCTCCACCAGCGGCGCCTCGGCCTCGTCCGGTAGCTGGGAGCGCACCTGCTGCAGCCTGGCGGTGACCTCGGCGAGAGCGTCGGTGCTGTCGTGGTCGAGCTTCAGCCGCACCGTGACGGTGCTGACCCCGGCCCTGCTGGTCGATTCGATGTTGTCGACCCCGCTGATCGCCGAGACAGCACGCTCGATCGGCGTCGTCAGGAAGCCGCGCACCGTCTCGGCACTGGCGCCGACGTAGACCGTGGTCACGACCACCGACGAGCTCTCGACCTGGGGGTATTGCTGGATCGGCAGGGTGGTCAGCGCGCGCCAGCCCACCAGGACCAGCACGAGGTTGACGACCACCGCCAGGACGGGGTGCTTGATGAAAACATCCGTGAAAGAGCGCATGGCATGTATCTCCGTTCTTGCGCCAATCTGTTCTCGGTTACTTGGATCCGGCGGCGACGCTCGCGGTGCCTTCGGTCTCGAAGGCAACCAGGACCGCCTCGCGCAACTTGAACGAGCCCGCGGCGGCGACCCGCTCACCCTTGGCCAAACCGGCGTCGACGATGACCTGATCGCCGAGCACGGCGCCGACCGAAACCGACCGCTGCCGCGCCCGCGCGCTCCCAGACTCATCAGGGGTGATCACGAAGACGTGATCGCCGTCCGGCCCGGTTCGCAGAGCGCTCACCGGAATGACGACGCCCGACTGCGGCGGGCCCGACGGCACGCGCACGCGCACCGAGGCGCCCGGCGCGGGACCCGCCTCAGAGCCATCGATCCGCGCCCGGACCATCGCGTTGCGCGTGGCCCGGTCGACGCGGGCGTCGATCGCGACGATCACACCGTCGATCACCTGATCGGAGGCTCCGGCAAGCACTTCGACGACATCGCCCTGCCGCAGGCCCGCGGCGACATCCTGGGCGACCGAAAAGTCGACGTGGGCGACACTGTCAATTCCCTGCAGGGTGGTGAGCTCTGTGCCTTCGTCGAGGTACTGTCCCGCGTGCACATCAGCCAGACCGATGCGCGCGCGGAAGGGCGCACGGATGGTCTTGCGCTCGATGACCGCTTCGAGCCGTGCAATCTGAGCCAAGGCAACGTCGCGCTCGGCCCGAGCGCGATCGACCTCGTGCTCGGAGACGGCATGGTTCTGGGCGGCCTGCTGATAGCGGTCCAGAAGCGTCTGAGCCAGGGCCGCCTGCGCACGCAAGGCCTCGAGCTCGGCCTGCTCGACCGAGACGTCGAGCCGCACCAGCACGCTGCCGGCGCCGACGATCTGGCCAGGCGTCAGGCTCACCTGGCGCACGGTGCCCGACAGCTCGTTGCGCAGGGTGATCGAGCGCCGCGCCAGGACCGTCCCGATCGCCGTCGCAGTCGGACTGTGGAGGTGCGGCGTGGCGGAGGCCGTGGTCACGAACTCCATCGGCTCGGGCTGGCTCGCAGACGCCGCGGCCGTGGCAAGCGCGGAGCGCTGCTTCCAAAGCGTAAGGGCCGCTCCGATCGTCAGGACCGCCACCAAAAGCAGCAGCGGTGCGACGAAGCGACGACCTCGCTTGGTTTCGAACGCCCGCTCTGGGAAGGACGTTTCCTCGATGGTGTTCTCGGAATCGGCTACGTCGCGTGGTGACGCGCTCGGAGTCCAGGGGTTGGTGCGGTTCTTATGAAAGTTCAGTGACATGGTTGCTGCCCTCTCTGATCTCGGTCACGTTCTTCGGAGTCTCGATTGCGTTCTCAGCTCCGGCCCAGCTGCAAGATAGGAGAGTCAGAGCTCCCGCCGCTTCGGCCGCAAGGACCAATCTCGAGAGCATCCGCAACTGGTCCTTTCGGACCAGTCGTCCTTCCGCTCGGGAACCGCGATCCCAGCGCGAGCCGCGCGCCGTGGCTCGGGGCGTGCTCCCCGGCCCGGCTAGGAGGCGCCCTGGTCGAGGCCTTCGCGCGCGGCGTAGGCAGCGGCGGCGGCCCGCGACGGCAGGTCGAGCGTCGTCAGGATGTCGGCGACGTGCCGCTTGACGGTGTACTCGGAGACGAACAGGCGCTCACCGATCTCACGATTGCTGAGCCCCTGCGCGAGCCAGCCGAGAACATCGATCTGGCGAGGGGTCAGCCCGGCCGCGGTGCGCCGCAAGCTCTTCTTGGACAGCTCTGTACGCGCGGTTTCGATCTGCGCCAGAAGTTTCTCCGCCCTCTCGACCTCGCCTCGGGCGCCGAGCCGCTCGAGCTGCCCGACCGCCGAGCGGGACTCCTCGGCGGCGCGCTCTCCCAGCCCCATCTCGAACAGCACCCGCGCGAGATCGATTCGGCTGCGACCGGCCTCGAACGGCGACCCGGTGCGCTCGAACAGGTAGACCGCGTCCTCGAAGCTCCGGCGGGCCGCGTCGCGGTCACCGGCGAGCCTTGCCAACAGGCCCTCGCCCACTTTCTGGAATCCAGCGAGCTCTTTGGTGCCGGCCTCCTCAGCAACCGCCCGCAGGCTGGCGAGCGCTTCGGCCGCTTCATCGTGCCGGCCGAGCTCCGCGAGCGCCCGCACCTGAATGCTCCAGCCCGGCGCGCGATCGAGCCGCTCGCCGGCGCCCAGAACCCGGAAGAGTCGCTCGCAGAGATCCGCCGACGCTGCGGCGTCGTTGCGATCCAACGCCATGGCCGCCCGCCCGAGCGCGCTCGCCGCGTTCCCCTCGGAGCGCGTGAACAGGTCGGCCGCCTCGTCGAAGCGCCCTTGGCGGCGGCGTAGCTCGCCCATCCGGGCGATGGCGCCCGGCAGGCTCGCGGGCGCGATGTCGGCGATCTCCCGGGTGAACGCCTCGAGCTCACGCTCCGCCTCGTCCCACTCGCCACGCCACATGAGCACGGCGACGTGGTGATTCCGACAGTAGCTCTCCCAGAAGCGCACACGGAGTCGCCGTGAGACCTCGAGGCCGCGCCGGCTCCATTCGCTCGCGCGCTCGAAGTCGAGCACCTGCTCGCAGGCGCGCATCACGTAGCAATACGCCTCGCCGATCGTCTCCACTTCGCGGAGCTCGCCGCTCACCGCGGCGGTGGTCGCCTGGTCGAGCTTGCCAAACCCTTCACTGACCTCCCCCTCGGCGACCTGCATCAGCCCCTCCAGCCCGATGCCGAACACCTCGGCCTCCTCGAGCTTCAGCTCGCGCGCCAGCTCGAGAGCCGCCGCGAGGTGGCGGCGGGCCGCCGGCAGGTTCCGGTGGGTCAGGAAGAGGGCGTGCGCCTCCCAGATGTCGAGCCACGCGTGGTCCTCGCCTGGCTCCTGATCCTTGAGCTCGCGGCGCGCGCGCCCGAGCCAGCCGTTGCCGACCGCGGTCGCCCCCAGGGTATCGATGTTCTCGATCGCCAGACGGATCGCCATCCGGGCCGCCGCCTTGTGATCGGAGCGCTCGCGGTAACGGCGGAAAGCGCACTCGAAGCTCGCCAGCGAGGCCCCGATCTCGCCCAACCAGCAGTGGGCGACGCCCAGGCCCTCGTACGCTTCGGCCGTGTCGCCATGCGTGAGGCTGGTGTTGAACAGATCCCGAGCCTCTTCCCACTGGAAGTTCTCGAGGGCCTTGCGGCCTGCGACGAAGTCGGCTCCCGGTACAGCCCGGAGAGCGGACCTGTGGAGCGTCACCAGATGTACTCTAACGCTAGATCGGCAGAACTGATTCCAACAATTTTCGACTTCCTCCCGGTCGCCCGGGTGCACCGATCACGCTACCGCCGGGACAACGAGGTCGAACGATCCCATGTCATCGCGCACCGAATGGCATCGTGCCGTGCTACTCGGCGGTGCCGGTCGCGGAGCCAAGCAGTCCGTCGATCAGAAGCAGGTCGTTGACGGCCTCGCCGCGGCCGACCGCCAGCCGCGCCAGATCCGGGGAGACGTCGAACGCAAAGATCTGACCGTCGGCAAAGAAGGTCACCTGCTCCTCCGACAGGTCCTCGAGGTCCACTCGATGGATATTGGCAACCCCGTCAACCGAGCGCGAGATGTAGAGAGCGTCGGCGCCGGCCCAGGGCGAGTAGCTCTCGGAATGGAAATCGAGATAACGCGGAGGAGCGCTGAGATCGGTCGGATAGATCGCGGTCTGCCAGCGGTCGACCTCGGGGTTGAGCTCGTGCAGCGCCATGAGGCTGCCGTCGGGAGAGATACTCGCCAGGTGGCAGGTGTACTCGGTGACCACCCGCGGCTCGCCGCCCTCGAAGGGCGTACGCACGTAGTTGAGTCGCTCGCCCTCGAGCAGCTCGTAGAACAGCCACTTACCGTCGGGTGTCGCGGTGGGCCGATCCGCGAACAGCCCTTCCGGCGAGAGGCGCCGCAACCCGCCGCCGTCGCGATCGATCGTGTACACACCCTGACGACCCTCGATCTCCCAGCCCGACTCGAAGACGATCGGCCCGCCGTGACTGACAGCTGGCTCCGACGCTCCTTTCTGCGTCAACCGAACCGACGTGCCGCCCTCGGCGGCTACTCGCCATATATTCCAGGTGGCGCCGTCCGGCGCGGTGTAGACCAGCGTCTGGTCGTCGAGCCAGCCGAAGCGACCCGACCCGTCGGAGCGGCCCGTAGTCGTCGGAATTGCCTGAGCGTCACCAGGGCGATCGAGTGGCACGACCCAGATCTGCGACTGCACTTCATTGCGGGTGGTCGCGATGGTCGCACCATCGGCGGTCGTCGAGCAGCCGTCGTAGCTGTTGAAGTCGTGAATGAGCTGCCGGCGGGCACCCGACTTCGGGTTCACCAGCCACGGTTGGATCGTCGTCTGACCCCCTCTCCCAGCCGCGAGCACGAGGAGCTGATCGCCGCTGGGGCTCCAACAGACATCGTTGATCGCGAAGAACTGACTAGTGGGAACCGGGACGGCTTCGCCACCCTCTACCGGCAGGATCGTCAGGTGATCACCACTGGCGTCTCCGATCGCGATGGCGATCCGGCTCCCGTCGGGCGACCAGGCGACGACCTCGATGTCGGAACCGCCTTCGGGGAGCTCGAACACCCTGCGACGAGCGCCATCGGCGAGCGACACCAGGTCGAGCCGCTTCCAGCGATCGTTGAAATCGGTGCCGGGGACGAACGTGACCTGCGTGCCGTCGGGTGAGAAGGCCAGACCCACCAGGACGCCCTCTACGAGCTTGCGAGGCGAGCCACCGAGAACGGGTACCTCCCAGAGAGTTCGGGCTCTCCCTCCGGTTCCGGTGAGATAGCGGATGTACTCGCCGTCCGGACTGAATGCCAGCCTTTCACCGGATGCGTTCCATTCGAATGCCGGCACGACCTCCACATCGGAGCCGGTGGCGATCTGCTGCAACCTGAGCACCCACCGGCCGACCCCCTGCGACCAGTACGTGACGTAGCGGCCGTCCGGCGATATCGCGACGCCGCCCGGGCTGCCCTGAACCGTGAGGCGCCGTATCTGATGGCTCGAGGCCGCCACTCCGTTGGGATCCCCTCCTCCGAGTCGCGAGGTCAACCACAGACCACCGAGCGCGAGCAGCGCGAGACCAAGAGCGATCGGCAGCCACCGGCGCTTCGCGCCGGCCCCGGTCGCCTGCGCCGTCGCCGGGCTCGGCAGCTCGCCCGAAGCCAGCTCCTCCTTGAGCTCGACCAGATCGTTGCGCAGATCGAGGGCGGACTGGAACCGCCGCGACGGATCCTTCTGGAGGCACCGCTTGACGATACGGCCCAGGTAGCGCGGCAAGCGCTGATTCCGCTCGGTCACGAGCCTCGGCTCGTCGCGGAGAATCGAGGTCAGCACCGACATGCTGGTGTCGCCATCGAACGGCCGAGCGCCGGTCGCCATCTCGTAGAGCATCACGCCGAGCGAGAAGATGTCACTGCGCGCGTCGACCTCGCGCGCCTCGACCTGTTCAGGCGACATGTAGGCGATCGTGCCGACAATCTTGCCCTCGCCCGTCAATGCCTCGGTCGGCTCCAACGAGGCCGCTCCCAACCCCACCGGCTCAGTGACCTTGGCGAGGCCGAAGTCGAGAATCTGCGCCCGGCCCTGCTCGTCAATCAGCACGTTGTCCGGTTTCAGATCCCGATGGGTGATTCCGCGAGCGTGAGCTGCGGCGACAGCGTCTGCCAGTGGGATGGCAATCTCGAGAAACCGATCGAGTGGTAGGCCGCCCCTGGGAATGACTTCGGAGAGCGGTTTGCCCCCGATCAACTCCATCACCAGGAAAATCATCCCCTCCGCGTCTTCGATCGAGTGCAGGGTGACGATGTTCGGGTGCTGGAGCGCCGCGACCGATCGCGCCTCGCGCTCGAAGCGCTCACGCCGCTCCTGATTCGCGACCAGCTCGGCCGGCAGCACCTTCAGAGCGACTTCGCGACCGAGCTTCCTGTCCCGGGCGAGGTAGACCTCCCCCATGCCGCCCTTGCCGAGCAGGCGGACGATTTCGTAGTGGTTGAGGACGCGACCGGTCTCGAGCATCGCTAGGTCTGAAGACGACGCAGCTTATCGCGGGTCCTCACGACGCTCGTCCACCTTCCGATCAGGCACGCTCGCACCGACCTGCAGATGATGCCGTTCGATCTCCTCATCCGACAGGCGAAGGAACCGAGCCGCGTTCCAGTAGAAGATGTCCCGCTTCTGCTCGAGAGTCAGGAACGGAGCTTCTTCGACAGCTTCGACGGCCATCCCGATCGTCCAGGGCCAGATCATCTGGTCGGAGCCAAACAGGACGCGCTTGCCGAATCCGGCCGTCATCAGCGCCTCGAGATGGCGATTGAACTCCGCGCGCGGCAGGGTCCAGCTCAGGACTCCGATGTCCACATGGACCTGCGGGTACATGTAGAGCAGCGCGAGAGTCTCCTGGAGCCACGGGTAGCCCGCGTGCATGAGGTAAATGCGGAGCTTCGGGTGCCGAACCAGGACCTCCTCCAGGAGCGCTGGATTGCCCAGGTTCGTCCGGAAGCCGGGGCAGCAGCCGTAGGGACTACCGGGAGGCCCGAGGCCGGTGTGCAACGCAACCGGGATGTCGAGCTCCTCGGCGAGCTCGTAGTGAGGCTCCATCTTCGGATCGTCCGGCGCCATGCCCAGATACTGGAGCCCGAGCTCGCCATGGACAGCCAGCCGACCGGAGACGAAGGCCTCTCGGAGCGACTCCGCTTCAGGAAAGGGCTTGCGCACACTCAGGTGCGAACCGCCCAGGAATCTCCCAGGCGCGCCTTCGAGCCACAACGGGACGCGCTGACCGCTGGCTACACCCAGGACGATGCCGTAGCGATCCATCTCCGCGAGAGTCGCTTCGAGCGCTTCCTGATCGGAACGCGCGGCCGGGCGCTCGCCGACTACGTCGTCCGGCGGCGGGGGGTCGCCGTACTCGTCCCAGCCGAAGGCGTGGAGGTGCATATCGATGATCGGACCGCCGTCATGCGCGGAGACCACGTCGTCCAACACCCGGCCATCGTGGATGACCGAGTAGATCGAGCGAGTGTGGAGGATGTCCTCGAGCGGGTTGCGCCGCAGGAGCAGAAGGTCGGCTTCGTGCCCCACCGCGATTCGACCAAGGCTCTCCTGTTTGCCCAGGAAGGCGGCGCTGCCGGTGGTTGCGGCGGCCAAAGCCTGCGCCGGCGTCAACCCGGCAGCGACCATGAGCTCGAGCTCTTCGTGCGCGGAGTACCCGGGAAAGACCGACGGGTTGTCGACGTCGGTGCCGAGCGCTATGGGTACGCCGGCCGCGGAGGCGCGGCGTAGGTTCTCGAAGATCACGGCCTCTAGCGAGTCCACCCTCGAACCGGAAAAGGGGCTGAAACCGAAGTCCGCAAGGCTGTCGAGCGCCCGCTTCGAGACGCCGGCAGTGGCATAGGGCTCGTGCTGGTTGCCTACCAAGCCTCGGGCGCGGTCCACAAGGCCGTCGTAGAGCGACAGGGTCGGCACGTAGAACATTCCCCGGCGCGCCATGGTCTCGAGCAAGGCGTCCGAGAGCCGATCCTCGGCCGAGTGGACAACGCCGTCGACTCCACCGGCGATGGCATCCTCGACGTGCTCGGCCGTGCTGACGTGCGCATAGACGCGGAGTCCTCGCTCGTGGCTGGCCTGGGCCAGCTCACCGACCTTGGCCCTGGACAGGCGAGGCGTCGGGTCGTCGGGATCCCAGTCCTCGATCACGATCTTGACCGCGTCGACGCCCATCGAGACCTTGCGATCGAGCAGCGGTCCGACGTCTTCATCCTCGGCCACCGCGATCGCGCCTCGCTCGTAGACGACTTGCGGATCCGTCTCGGGGGCAAAGTTCCACAGCGTAGAGATCGGGTGGCTGCCCGGCGCGGTGATGATGACGCCCGTACCGTAGACGTCCGGGCAGTCGACCTCGCCAGACCCGCACCGGTCCTTCCAGCGCGCGAGCTCCTCCTCGGTGCCGCCTCCGCCACCGAGGTTCAGGATCGAGGTCACGCCGTAGCGCAGGAACTGCCGCATCACGCCCTCGCGGTCGGCGTCGCTGATCTCTCCCAGACCGCCGTCACCCTGGTGGGTGTGGACATCGATCAGCCCCGGCATCGCGTAGAGACCCTCGGCCGGGATGATCGCCGCGGCGCTCTCACGCGCGATCGTCTCGGCGACCTCGACAATCCGGCCATCGACGATCAACACGTCTCGCGGAGGCGTCACATCGCCCCGATCTGGGCTGACGATCGAGACGCCGGTGATCAGGAGGCTGCCGGAGGGCCTCGGCGAGGCTCCCCCGATCACCCAAGGGAGTGAAACGATCAGCGCGAGCCTAAGAAGTTTGCGAGCTACCTTCATGACATGGCACTCCCGAGTCTTGCCGGCATCAGGGTACGAGCTTCAGGCCCAGGGGGGCCACCAGGGGCTCGAAGTCGCGACGGTCGCTGGTCGCGATCCACGGCACGCTGAGCGCCTCGGCGTGCGCAACCAGCGCGGCATCGACGAACCCCAGGTCCAGGTCCGAGTACGTGCGGTCGAGCTCCGCCGCTCTCGCATAGCCCGCCTCGGGCAGATCGACGACCTGGTAGGCGCCGCTCACGATCCCCTCGTAGAGCAGCTCACGCGCCCGTCGACCCAGGCGCTTGCCGAGGAGGTGATCCACCTCCGGGATAACCAGCGCCGGCAGCAGAAACGGCCCGGGCAGTTCGTCGAACACACTCAGCGCCCGGGCGTGCCAGTCATCCGAGGCGTCGTAGTAGGCGTAGACGATGCCGGTGTCGAGCAGGACGGGCATCGCCGGCATCAGCCCTCGTCGCCGAAGCCGGTGTCGGCCAGGACGTCCTCCGCACGCTCGGCGGTGTCGGTACGACCGCTCTCGAAGGCACCGGCTCCCGGGGGCCGGGTGTCGGCTGCGGCGGGCAGATACTCGCGTACCGCTTCACGGACAAGGTCGGCCATCGGGACGCCGCGGCGACGAGATTCACGCTTGAGCCTCAGATCGAGATCGGCGTCGAGGTAAATCGAGGTGCGACGCATGATGCGTATGCTAGCATACGCATCACCCGAGATCCGTCGCTACCCTCAACCGGCCGCCTCGGCTCGAGACTCCGCCTCGCGGTGACCCAGGCTCGACTCCCAACCGATCATCGCCCGCTTGCGCGGCGTGCCCCAGGCGTAGCCACCCATCGCTCCCGAAGTGCGGATCACGCGATGACAGGGGATCAGGAACGAGATTCGGTTCGCGCCCACCGCGCTGCCGACAGCGCGCGACGCCGTGGGACGACCGATCGCCTGAGCGACCTGCTCGTAGGCGACCAGGCGACCCGGCGGGATCTTCAAGAGCGCCTTCCAGACCGCAACCTGGAAGTTGGTGCCGCGGACGAACAGCTGCAGCGGCTCGCTCGACGCCGGGCCGGAATCGAACACGCGCTCGGCGAGCACGCTGGTGCCGCGGCGGTCCTCGAACAGGCGTGCGCCAGGCCAGAGCCGGCGTAGCCAGTCGACCGCGTCGTCGGTCTCGTCGTCGACGAACCGCAAGCCGCAGATGCCGCGATCGGTCGTCGCCAGGAACATGTCGCCGAAGGGCGAGGCCTGAACTCCGTAGCCGATATCGATCCCGGCGCCGCCCGACTTGTATTCACCGGGCGTCACCGCTTCGAGCGCTACGAAATGATCGTGCAGTCGCGCCGGGCCGGAGAGCCCGACCTCGAACGCGGCGTCCATAACGCTCGCCGAGCTGCGCAAGAGCCCCTTGGCGTGCTCGACCGTCACGAACTGGAGGAAGCGCTTGGGGCTGATCCCCGCCCAGCGCCGGAACAGGCGCTGAAAATGGAACGGACTCAGCCCGACGTGCAGAGCGACCTCGTCGAGGGTCGGCTGGTCGCCGGCATGCTCTTCGATGAACTGGATGGCGGATGCGATGCGCTCGTAGTCTGAAATCATGGCGATCTCCTCAGCTTCGAGCCTCAGAATAGGTCTCGGAGAGGAGCACAACCACCCGATTCTTGCGCACTTTCGCCGTCACACCGATTCGTCCTCGGCGACGTAGGGATCCCGCAGGTCCACCGGCCGGCTCCCCATCTTGCGGCGGACCCGCAGGTTGAGCATCTCGACGAACACCGAGAACCCCATCGCGAAATAGATGTAGCCCTTCGGAATGTGGAAGTCGAGCCCGTCGGCGATCAGCGCCGTGCCGATCATCAACAGGAAGCTGAGCGCCAGGATCTTCACCGTCGGATGATCTTCGACGAACTCGCTCACCGGCTTGGCGAACAGCATCATGAGCACCACCGAGATGATCACCGCGGTGACCATGATCGGGATCTCCTTGACCATTCCAACCGCTGTGATCACCGAATCGAGCGAAAAGACGATGTCGAGAAGCATGATCTGCACCAGCACCGCGGTCATCGACGCCGCCACCGCCGCCGACTTGCTGCCCTCGACCCCCTCGAGCCTGTTATGGATCTCGTGCGTGCTCTTGGCGATCAAGAACAGCCCGCCCACAAGCAGAATCAGATCCCGCCCCGAGATCTCCGAGCCGAGCACCGTGAACAGCGGCGCGGTCAACCGCACCATCCAGGAGAGCGTCAGCAGCAGCCCGATGCGCATCAGCATCGCCAGCGCCAACCCGATCGTCCGCGCCCTGGCCCGCTGCTCCGCGGGCAGCTTCCCCGCCAGGATGGCGATGAAGATGATGTTGTCGATCCCGAGCACCAGCTCGAGCGCGGTCAGCGTGAGCAGCGCGATCCATGATTCGGGGTTGGCCAGCCATTCCATTCGCGTGAGTCTCCTCTAGGTGGTAGGCGAATCTTACGCGCTAGATCCGGCGAGTCAGCTCGACGTCTTCAAGGGTGCGGCCGAAGCCGTCTATTCAGTGCGCACTCGCCTCAGCTTGGCGGCTGACTCTCGTTCTCGAGACGCCGGATGACTCCGTCTATCGTGTCGAGAACATGGCGTTTGATCATCGGGATCGTCGGTGTTCCTTCGCGCTCTGCCAGGGAGGACGGCCGCTCCTTCTTGCCCTGCTGCGGCTCGAGCGGTGGCTCGCTCTTCGATCTCCAGGTCACCTACCCCTCCTCCCACTCGAGCCGCGCACTTCGGTTGTAGCCGTGGCGAGCAAGAAAATTGGCCACCGCTACTGCCATTCTGCTCACCTCGGTCTCGGCGGCGAGCGCCTTCTGAAGCAGGAGGGACGCTGCCAACGCCTTGTTCTCCAGCCCCTGAGCCAGCAGCAGCTCGTGTGCCTCGGCGGCGAGGATCCGGGCTTCTCGAAACCGCGCTTGGTGTGCGTAGATCGACACGAGATCCATGGTCACGACCGCCGCTGGCGTAGTGAGTCCCTTGGCGACAAATTCGGCTCTCACGGGAACAAGCAGTTCCTCAGCTCTCTCCAACTCGCCTAGAGCCCTGTACGTGATTCCCCTGATCCATCGATATCGACTCTCGAATCTTCCCGGCTCCAACAGACCCATCACCAGCTTGGCGTCACTCAAGAGTAAGAGAGCGTCGAAACCACGGTCATCGCGGGCGAAGGCTTCTGCCAGTACGAGGAGACCCATAAGAAAGACATGGCGATCTTTCACCAGCTCAAGTCCATCTCTGACGAACTGGCAAGCCTCGATGGTCGGACCTTCCGCCCAACAGGCCATCCGGCCTCGATCGACCAAGGCAACACCCAACCTCTCCTGATCTTCGAGAAGTCGGCGCAAAGCAATCTCGCGATCAAAAAGTCGAGCGGCCTCGCCGGCTAGACCCTGGCTGCTCCTGAGGGACGCCAGAAAGCTCAGGAAGTCGGCCTTGAGATCTCGATCCCCCGTTCCATCTTCCAGAGCTTCCTCGGCCGCCTGGAGAGCGGTCTCGGCTGCGCCCATGTTGGAGTTGATTCGCTCGGCGTTTCCCAGGAAGGCCCAACCCTCGGCATACAAGTCGGCTAGATTCTCCGCCGATAGGTAGCCTGTCTCGCCCACTTTCTGCGTAACCTCGTTCGCCAATCGGGCGAGACAAAGCGATTCGGAGGTGTCGTGGAACCGAGCCTCGAAAGATCGAGCCATCAAGTCGCGAGCGAGCGTCACCACCATCGCCGGAGAACTGTTGCTGAGGACGACCATCCTGCGGCCTTCAGGCAGCTCCATGAACCTCTGGTAGTGAAGGTCAATGCGCTCGCGCGCGAACGCAATCCGCCCCTCCTCCACCTTGAGGCCTTCGACGACGCTGTCGAACACCGCGTCGTAGGCCGTCTCATCGACCGGTTCTGACAGCGCTTCGAGGTGTCGCAGCAGATCGGGGTCGAGTCGGCCCCTGAGCCGTCTTATCAGGGCGTCGGAATCCAAAATCGTATCCTTGTCAGCAGAGCGCTGGCGATAGTTTAGAAAACGATACCCCTCCTGTCAACGGGTTCTCGAGAATCTCAGAGGGACCTCTTCTGGGGGCTCCTAGCCGTTGCCCCCGATGGCAGCTCCCTCACAAGCCTTGACCGCGCTTCTGATCTTCATTCGTCAATCACCTCCTCTCCAGTGGTTTCCCAGATTCACTCTTAGGTATCTGGCCTCTAACCGTTAGTGTTGTAGCAGCGCCCTCCTCTGCCTCGATGGCCGTCTAGATCTTCACTCTCCTGATCACCTCCCGTCCGACACCTGCCTAGCGACCTCACCAGCCCACGCTTGCCGCGGGCGCCTATGAACTCAGTGTCCCCAACGCCCACCTTCGCTGACACTCGATCCCCCGGCCAAAGGCGCAAGGGGTGATATACCTCGCCTTTCTTCGTCGCCTAAACACGACACGGGCTCGAAAAGGAGGATCACCAATGGCAGCCGACGCCGCGCAAGGAGCTGGGATGACCTGGTTGGTATTCGCCCTGATGACCGTTTTCACCTGGGGCGTCTACGGGATTCTCCTGCACGCCGGCCAGCTGAACATGGGCGATCCCGAGAACGGCCGCTACAAGGCGTTCCTTTTCGTCGGCATCGCCTACTTCCTGACCGCGGTGCTGGCGCCGCTCATCCTGCTGGTCCTGCGCGGGGCGAGTTGGAACTACCCGGTCAAGGGGATGGGGCTGTCGCTGCTGGCGGGTATCGCGGGCGCGGCGGGCGCGTTTGCGGTGCTGCTCGCTTTCGGTGCCAAGGGGAGTCCGACGGTGGTGATGTCGATCATCTTCGCCGGCGCTCCGATCGTGAACGCGGTGGTCGCGTTGATCCTGCACCCGCCGGCGGGCGGCATCGGCGCGCTGCGCTGGCAGTTCGTGGCCGGGATCCTGCTCGCGGCGATCGGTGGCTGCATGGTGACGTTGTTCAAGCCGCCGCCGACCGCCGCGGCGCCACCGGCGGCGGTCGAGGCGTCCGAAGCGTCCCGCTGAGCCCGACTCGGTTCGACAAGCTCGCCTGCGCGCTGAGTCGCGACTCAGGTCGGATACGCTCACGCTTCAACCTCGCAGAGGAGAACCCAGTGACGATGCGACTCGACCGGCCTCACTCCTGGACCGCCGTGCTCACAGGGCTCTTGCTGACCGCTACCGGCGCCCTGGCCGACAGCCGTACGGAGCTCGGGGGCAAGCTCTACTTCGATGCGTGTCCGCGGTTCGCGCCCGGCATGACCTTCGACTGCTACCGGGAGTTCGCCGAGGTCGAGCAGTTCCTGAGAGACGCGGCCGCCGGGCATCCCGATCTCGCGACGCTCGCATCGATCGGCAAGAGCTACCAGGGGCGCGATATCTGGGTACTGACGATCACCGACCGGTCGACCGGCGCGCCGGAGGACAAGCCGGCGATCTGGGTCGACGGCGGCGTGGACGCCGACGAGGTGGTCTCGATCGAGGCCGCGCTCGGGGTGGTCCACCGGCTACTGACATCCGACGAGCCCGAGATTGCCGATCTCCTGCGCCGACGCACGTTCTACGTCGCTCCGGCGATCATTCCCGACACCTCCGAGCTACACATGCGGACGGTGGAGCGACCTCGCGACAGCACGCAGCGCCCGTGGGACGATGACGGCGACGGCCGGTTGGACGAAGACGGACCGGAGGATCTAGACGGCGACGGCCAGGCGTTGACCATGCGCCGCGAGAATTCAAACGGCGACTGGACCCCGAGTGAGGAGGACGCGCGTGTGCTGCGCCGACGGCGGCCGGGCGATGGCGGCCCGTTCTACGAGCAGTGGACCGAGGGCATCGACAACGACGACGACGGCCTGTACCAGGAGGACCGCCTCGGCGGCATCGACCCGAACCGCAACTATCCCGGCAACTGGAGCGTCGACCAGCGCGGCTCGGGGCCGTTTGCCGGCTCCGAGACGGAGATCCGGGCGCTGATGGACTTCGCGGCGGCGCACCCGAACATCGCCGCCTCGCAGCACTTCCATTCGAGCGGCGGAGTCGTGCTGCGACCACCCTCGGTACCCGATTGGACCCTACCCGAGAGCGACCTCGAGCTCTACCTGCGTCTTGCCGAGCGCGGCCTCGAAGTGAGCGGCTACAACCTGGCGACGTCGGTCTACGACTGGAGCTGGCCGCGCGGGTCGGGCAACAAGAAGAGCGGTCAGATCTGGCGCGACAAGGAGGGCGACCTCCAGGGCGCGCCCAGCCGGCTCGACGGCTACGCCGCCTACGGTGGCTCGATCGACGCGCTCTACGGCATCCTCGGTGTGGTCGCCTTCGCCAACGAGATCTACCAGATGGGTGAGGACGACGACGGCGACGGCCGCATCGAGGGCCACGAGGCGCTGCGCTGGGACGACGAGAAGCTCGGCGGCCAGGCGTTCAAGGAGTGGGAATCGTTCGACCACCCGCAGCTCGGCGCGGTCGAGATCGGCGGCTGGCGCAAGTTCGGGTCGAACAACCCGCTGGCCGAGGATCTCGCCGAGGAGATACGACGCAACGTCGAGTTCGTGCTGATGCAGGCGCGCAACACGCCCGAGCTCGCCATCGACCAGACCGAGCTGACGGATCTAGGCGGCGGCGTGCATCGCGTCGAGACCCGGGTCTCCAACAACGGCTTCGCACCCACCGAGCTGGCGGTGCGGATCGCCAGCGGGCGCGCGGTACCGGTCCGGGTCGAGATCGGCGGCGAAGGGGTCGAGGTGCTCTCCTCGGACGCCGTCGTCGACCTCGGGAATCTGGACGGGCACAGTGAGAAGAGGGTCGAGTGGTTGGTTCGGGTCGACGGCGCCGCCAAGATCCGCTTGAGAGCCTGGCACCCCAAGGGGGGCGTCGCGACCCACGAGCTCGACCTCGCGCCCGCCTCGAGCTGAGCCGGAGCGGGTCGGGCGTCGGGTCCTGCCCTGCTAGAATCCCGAGAATCCGAGGAGGCGAGCTTCTGTGAATTTCTTTGGCCGAGGCTTCGGGCGCCTGCGCTCGATGTTCTCAGCGATCCTGTTCCTGTCTATTGCAGTCTCTCACCCGCTGACGCCGGCTCAGATCGTGGTCGAGGGCGGTTGCACGCTCGTCGACGCGATCTCTTCCGCCAACCAGGACGCCGCCATCGGCGGCTGTACCGCCGGATCGGCCGATGACGAGATCGTCCTGACGACCGACGTCGTGCTGACCGACACCGTCGACGGGGAGAACGGATTGCCGGCGATCACCAGCGGCATCACCCTGCGCGGCAACGGCTTCGAGGTCAGCCGAGATCCCCAGGCTCCGGAGTTCCGGATCCTGGCGGTGCCGCACTCCGGGTCCACTGGAGAGGTGGCGCTCGAGGACGTCACTCTCTCCGGCGGCTTTCTGCCGGCTGGCGACGGCGGAGCGATCTGGATGGACTCCCGCTCGGCTTTCCTGGTGCTGACCAGCACCACGCTCTCCGGCAACCAGGCGCAGAGGGGCGGGGCCCTCTACATCGGACAGGGCGGCTACGGGTCCTATCGCCAAGTCGATGTCGTGGATTCACGCATCACCTACAACCAGGCAAACGAGGGGGGCGGCATCTTCAAGGCCTACGGCGGATACCTCGATCTGGTCTCGTCGACCCTCTCCGGCAACACGGCCTCGGGGCGTGGCGGCGGCCTGAGCACCACCGGAGGCTGGTACCCCTTCGGTCAGCCCGGCTATTCCTACGTGACCGACTCGACGATCAGCGGCAACGCAGCGGACGATGGCGGCGGCATCAACGCATTTGGCGGCCTCCGCCTGACCAACAGTACGGTTTCGGAAAACTATGCTTCGACCGTCGGTGGCGGCCTGGCGACTCTTACCGGCAACTACGAGCCGAACCGGATCATCTTCAGCACGATCACCGGCAACAGTACCGGGAGCGGACTGGGCGGGGGGCTGTACAACACCACCTCCGGCTTCGTCGCGGACGAGCTGTTCGTCGAGAGCTCGATCATCGCCGGCAACGCCGACACCAACTGCGTCCTCGACAGTCGCGACATCGACGGCAGCGGCGCCAACTTCGACGACGACGGCACCTGCGGTGAGGACTGGAACCTGATGACCGGGCTCGATCCCAGCCTTCAGGACAACGGTGGCCCGACTCAGACACACGCGCTGCTGGACGGCAGCAGCGCCGTCGACGCCGCCGGGCCGTGCGGCGTGGCAACCGATCAGCGCGGCTTCCTGCGCAACGACGGCTCGTGCGACAGCGGCGCCTTCGAGCAGGGCGCGGGCGTGCTCGCCGCGCAAGGCGTCTGTCCTGGCCCGACCACGGTCTCGGCGAACGGCGCCACTGCCGACACGCGCATGCTGATCTACCAGGGCGTCGATCGCGGCGACTCGCAGGTTCCCTCCGGGGTCTGCGCGGGCACCGATTTCGACATCACCGGCCCGCATATCGTCGGGTTCTTCCCAACCGACGCCGACGGCCAGGGCTCCGTGGTCCTCGACTTCACCGAGGCCGACTGTAGCGATTTCCTTCAAGGCGTCACCGAAATCGACTGCACCCCGACCAACGTCGTTCAGATCGACGACGACTGCAACTTCCTCGACACCAGCCACACCGGCGACGGCTCCGACCCTCAGGTCGCCCCGGCCAGTTCCCCCGGCTGCCTCCCCGACCGCTATGTGGAGGGAGAGCTCATCTCGCTGACCGCCTTCCCCGACCCGGCTTGGGGGGTAGCGGGCTGGAACGGAACCGACAACGACTCCAGCACCGATGAGGTCAACAGCCTCACGATGCCGGCCGAGGATCACGTCGTCTCGGTGGACTACGTGAAGATCTGCAAGCCTCTGACGGTCTCGAAGACAGGTACCGGCGCGAACCCCCAGACCACGCCCTTGAACTCGCCCGGCTGCCCCACTAGCCAGTACATTCCCGGCGAGCTCATCCGGTTCTCGGGCGCCATCCCCTTCGAGGGCTGGGTGGTCGGCGGCTGGACCGGCACCGACGACGACAGCTCCACCGCCTCGAGCAACACGTTGACCATGCCCGACGTGGAGTCCCACATTGTGACCGTCGACTACCGGCCGAATCCGGATCCGATCGTCTCTCTGAGCGGCACCTGCCCGGGCCAGGTCGACGTGACGGTCACGAATGCGACGCCCAGCCAGAGGGGACTTCTGTACGCGGGCAGCGCCGGCGGCACCACCCAGATCCCGGGCGGCGCCTGCGCCGGCACCGAGCTCGACCTGTCGCCCGCCCGTCGTTGGAAGACGTTCACCGCCGACGGCGCCGGACAGGCGTTCGTCAGCTTCACCGCCTCGGCAGCCTGGTGCAGCCGGTCGGTACAGGCGGTCGACTTTGTCTGCTCGACCAGCAACGTGGCCGACATGCCGTGAGATCACGAGCAAAGGTCACGGGCGCCACAATAGCCTGATCACAACCGGCAATCGGCCACTTGGCGTGGCAGCATCGAAGCGCGGCTCCGAGCTCTGTTCGAAAGCCTCACCTGCGAGCGTTGATGTAACGCTGAACCAAGGGAGAAATCGATGGAATCCTTCATGAAAATCCGCTTGTTCGTGGCCGTCGCACTTGGGCTGCTCACACTTCCCGCCTTCGCCGGCCGGTTTGAGTACGCACCCGAAGAGTTCCAGGCCCGGCGCGCGAGGCTCTGCGAAGAAATCACCGAGAAGGCCACGGTGATGCTCTTCGCCCGCACCAGTGCTCTCGCCGGCCTGCGCTTCCGCCAGGACCACGATTTCTACTATCTGACCGGCAACGAGAACACCAACGCGGTCGCGGTGATCGACGCCGAGAGCTGCCAGGCCTGGCTCTTCCTGCCCACGCAGACCGCCCGCGAGGCGAGTCGCGACGGCTGGAACTGGCTCTACCAGGAGGGCGCTGCCGAGCGCTGGGGCCTGGTTGAGGTCAAGGCCCTGCACTATCTCGAGGAGTTCCTGGCCCGGCGGCGCACCAGCGGTCGTCACCCGCTCTACGTACGCATGTCGGAGCGCGACGAGATTGACAACTCGCGCGGCGACGCTGCGCTCTACTTCGCGCGCCGGCTGGCCAACCCGTGGGGAGGCCAGCCGACCGAGGACGCCTGGCGGATCGAACAGCTGCGACTGCGCTATCCGTACTACGAGCTCCACGACGTGAGCCCGCTGATCGACGCCCAGCGCATGATCAAGACCCCGCGCGAGATCGAAGTGCTGCGCTACAACGGCCGAATCAGCGCCGAGGCGATCCAGAAGTCGATCGAGCTCACCGCACCCGGGCGCTTCGAGTATGAGCTCGAAGCGGTCGCCTCGCACCACATGTTCTCGAACGGCGCCGAGCACGCCGCCTATCCGGCGATCGTCGGCTCGGGCCCGAACGTCAACGTGTGGCACTACAACTCGAACGGCAAGGAGCTCCGCGACGGCGAGCTGATCGTCATGGACTACGGGGCCTCGTTCGCCTACCAGACGATGGACATCACCCGCACCTGGCCGGTCTCCGGCAAGTTCACCGAACTTCAGGAGCGTGCCTACCGTGCGACGCTCGAAGCACAGAAGGCGATCATCACCGCGATGGTGCCCGGCGCCACCCGGCAGGAGACCCGCGACATCAACCGGCGGATCTTCGACAAGTGGGGCTTCGAGGACCAGGCCGCCTACGGCGCCGGCCATTTCGTCGGCATGGCGGTCCACGACGTCGGCGACTACTCGCTGCCCTTCCAGGTCGGAATGGTGATCGCCGTCGAGCCGATCATCGAGATCGTCGAGGACGATCTGCACGTGCGGATCGAGGACACGGTGCTGATCACCGCGGACGGTCCGGAGATCCTGAGCTCGGCGGTGCCCAAGGAGCTCGACGAGGTGCTGGCGTTGATGAGTCCGCGCTAACTGTCGATTGCCCCACTGGGCTGCGTGCTAGGCGCGAACCATCGCCACCTTCGACAGGCGTCAGAGGGAGGCTGCTTCGGCGCTGAGCATGGCGCTTCTCCCCTGAGCTGGCCCTTCGTCTTGCCAACCTAGCCGGACCCATCACGTATCAAGACGACATGACTGGACGACTCCTGCTGATCTGCGCCCTCGTGCTCGCCGGCTCTTCGGTCGCAGCGGCCGAACGCGATGCGACTTCGGTCGACGAAATCGTTGCGCGCCATATCGAAGCCCGCGGCGGCGCCGAGAAGCTGCGCGCCCTGGAGACCGTGGTCTACAGCAACGGTCTCTACTCGGAAGCCGACTACACGGGCTCGGGCAACGCCTTCATGGCGTTCAAGCGCCCCTACCACCGCGTGGTCGGCAACCCCGTGGCGCCCGGTGGCTACATGGAAGGCTGGGACGAGTCCGCTTGGGAGTGGCTGGCCGACCCGGGAATCGTCGTCCGCACCGTGGGCGCCGCCTCGGCGGCCAGCCGACACGGCGCCCACCTCGCCGGCCCGTTCCTGGACTATCGCGCCAAGGGAACGAGGATCGAGCTCGGCGATCCAGAGGAGATCGACGGCCGCCCGGCCTATCACCTGATCGTGACTCTCCGCGACGGCTTTCAGAAGGAGTACTTCATCGACCAGGAGTCCTTCCTGGTGACGGCTGAGCGGATGACCGCGCCTTTTCACGCCTTCGGTGACCCGGTCACCAGCGAGACCCGGGTCGGCGACTACCGCGAAGCAGCGAGCGTGCTCTTTCCCCACTCGTTCGTCGAGACCGTGATCGCCACCGGCGAGCCGCTGACGCAGATGCAGTGGGGCAAGGTCGAGGCGAATCGAGAGCTGCCGACCTCCTGGTTCTCGCCGCCGGTGTTCGAGCGCACGTCGCTGCAGGCGTTCCTGGAAGCGCTCTACGGCGAGCGCGCCGACAGGAGCGCGGTGATGTGGAGCTACACCGATTTTCGCCGCGCCCGCCCCGAGATCGACACCCGCGAGGGGATCGAGACCATCGGCTATCAGATGCTCAAGATGGGTGACTTCGATGCGGCGATCGCGCTGCTCGAGGCCAATGCCCGCGACTACCCGGACTCGTCGACGTCGGCGTTCGGCCTCGGTCGCGCCTACGAGACCGCCGACCAGCGTGCCCGCGCCCGACGGCAGTATGAGCGCGCGCTCGAGCTGGATCCGGGGAACGGTCGGGCCGAGCGGGCGCTCGCGAGCCTGGTGGCGGATCTAGGGCAGCCCGGGAACCCGCTCTCCTTCCTGGAGCCGTTCATCGGCAGTTGGAAGATGGACCCCGAGAGCGACTTCGTGAAGAGCGACCCCAGCCGCGCCGACTTCGTGGCCTTCCGATTCGAGTGGGCGGACCCCCAGCGCAAGATTCTGCGCTTCTACGAGGGGATTCCGGACGGCGACCTCGACACTCGCATCCTCGAGAAGCTGGTCACCTTCAATCCACGTACGGAGGAAGTGGTCGCCCTGGGCTACCAGCTGCACAACGATTTCCTCTACGAGTCCACCTTCCAGCCGCAGAGCGACGGCTTCATCCGCGACTACAAGGTGACTTACCCTCCCGAGCAGCAGTTCCGCAATGAACAGGACCGGGAGCGGGGCTGGATTCACTACCGCGACCGCTGCACGCTCGAGAGCCCCGACCGTCTGCACTGCGTGACCGAGCAGATGCGCGACGAAGAGTGGCAGCCGTGGGGCGATCCCGACGGCTACGCCGTCGTGCGTAGGTAGCCCCGATCTAGCCGGCAAGGACGACTTTGGTGCACCCGTCGAGCTTCTGATCGAAGATCTCGTACGCCCGTACGCCCTCAGACAGCGGCATGCGGTGCGAGATGATCTTTCCGAAGTCGTAGCGCCCACTGGCGATCAGATCGAGCATCCGCTCGAGCCGCGGCCGCACCGGACAGCGACCGGCGCGATACGTCAGATTCTTGTCGTAGGCCTCGACCGGTGAGAACGCGAAGTGCTCCTCGGTGTGAACTCCGACGGCCGCGATCGTGCCGCCGGGGCGCACCAGGTCGAGCGCCAGGCGCGAGGCCTGCGGCGAGCCCACCGCCTCGAGCACCACGTCGACGCCCCTGCCTTCGGTCGCATCGATCAGCGTCGCAACCGGCTCGTCGGACAGATTCACCGGAACCGCTCCGAACTCGCGCGCCAGCTCCAGCCGCTCGGCGACTCCGTCGATCGCGTAGATCACGTCGGCACCGAGCTCGCGAGCGCCGACGATCGCCATGATTCCGACCGGGCCGCAGCCGAGCACCGCTACGACGCTGCCCGATTCCACCCCGCCCGACTCCGCACAGTAGAACCCGGTGGCCAGGACGTCGCCGGCAAGCAGCGCCGATTCGGCGTCGAGCCCGTCGGGGACCCGGCCGAGCGTCGAGGCCGCTAGCGGCACCCGCACCAGCTCGGCCTGCGCTCCGTGCAGCCCCACTCCGCCCTCGACCCAGCCGAACAGCGCGCCTTGAGTGCACCGGGCCGTGAGCTCTCGGCGACAGTAGAAGCACTCGCCGCAGCTGGTGGTGAACGGACTCACCACCAGGCTCCCGATCTCGAGCGCTGATGCGGCCGATCCCCGCTCGACCACCTTGCCCACGAACTCGTGGCCCATCACGGTGCCCACGTCGAGGCCGGTCTCGTGGCCCCGGTAGACGTGCAGGTCGGAGCCACACACGGCGGCCACTGCGACCCGGACGACCACGTCGCCCGGCTCCCGGACAACCGGATCTGCAACCTCGCCATACTTGAGAACGTAGGGTTCTTGAAAGGTGACCGCCTTCATCGACTCAGGTTAACGTACCGCCATGCCAGCCGACGAGGGCAGAAGTACCCCTCCGGGCGGACCCGGCGAAGGTCCTGGAAGTCCTGCCGGTGCGGGCCGCTTCGACGAATTCGTGCGCCGGGAATCCGAGCTGATGGAGCAGATCGCCGAGGACCGGAAACGCAGGATCTCGGCGCTCGCCCGCAATCTGGTCGTCGAGACCATCGACCACGTTCAGGGCCTGATCGAAGCGCGGCCGGATAGGAATCGAGACTCATAGCGTCAGAACAAGGTGTTGGCGGCCAATCAGATAGGATTGGCGTCCTGCGCCGCGGTGAGCGCCATCCCGCCAACACCACTAGCGATTGATAGTAGATAAGGAGAATCGGCGTGAGAATAGCTGTCACATCGATCATCGGGCTTGTGCTTGCGGCCCTGGTCTGTACCGTCCCGGCATCGGCCGAGGACTGGCCCGCCTGGCGCGGACCGGCCCACGACGGAACCTCAAAGGAGACCGGTCTGATCTCGAGTTGGTCACCCGAGGGCGAGAACCTGGTCTGGCGTCAGGACTTCGTCGGCCGTTCGACGCCGGTCGTCCTCGACGGCCGCGTCTGCGCGAGCGGCCGCTCGGGCGAAGGCATCACCCGCCAGGAGATGGTCGCCTGCTTCGACGCCGAGACCGGCGCGAAGCTCTGGGAGTACAAGTTCAACGTCTACCACACGTCGGTGCCTTGGAACCGCGTGGGCTGGGGCAGCGTCACCGGCGATCCCGAGACCGGCTATGTCTACCACCAGGGCGTGGGCGGCTGGTTCCACTGCTTCGACAGCAGGACCGGCGAGATCGTCTGGAAGCGCTCGTTCCTCGAAGAGTACGGCTTCATGGAAGGGTACGGCGGTCGCACCCAGACCGCCCTGATCGACGAGGATCGGGTGATCATCACCTTCTCGAACACCAGTTGGGGGCCTGAGGGCAGGCCGTTGCACCGGATTCGCGCCTTCGACAAGCGCACCGGCGAGCAGTTCTGGGTGTCATCGCCGGCCGATTCCCAGGCTGACAAGAACACGCAGTCGACGCCCAACGTGATGGTGGTCGACGGCCAGCGCCTGATCGTCGCCGGCAACGGCGGCGGCGGCATCTACGCCGTCCAGGCGCGCACCGGCGTGCCCGTGTGGGGCTTCCAGCTCTCCAAGCGGGGCATCAACGTCTCGGTGGTCACCGACGGCAAGCGTGTCTACGGCGGCCACAGTGAAGAGAACGTCGACGAGGCCCAGATGGGCCGGGTGGTTGCCATCGACGCCGACGGCACGGGCGACGTGACCGCTTCGAAGGAGGCATGGAGGTTGCCGATCGGCTCGGGCTATCCGTCGCCGGCGCTTCACAACGGTCGCCTCTACGTCGCCGACAACTCCGCGAACCTGCACGCCATCGATGCCCAGAGCGGCAAGCAGATCTGGGAGGTCAACTACGGGCGCGTCGGCAAGGCGTCGCCGGTTGTGGCCGACGGCAAGATCTACGTCACCGAGGTCAACGGCAGGGTGGTGATCATCGAGCTCGGCGAGACCGAAGGCAAGATCCTCGACGCCGACGTCGTCAAGACACCGGACGGACGGGACGCCGAGATCTACGGCTCGGTGGCGATCGCCTACGGCCGGATCTACTTCGCGACCGAAGAGGGCATCTACTGCCTCGGCGACAAGAACCGGGAGTTCTCGGTGACCGCCAGCGAAGCTCCGGCGCTCCCCGACGAGGGCACGCCAGGCCCGGTGGCGCGCCTCCAGGTCATTCCGGGGGACCTGATCGTCCACCCGGGAAGCACCGTCGACTTCCGAGTACGTGCGTTCGACGCCAAGGGCCGCGAAGTCACGGCGCCGGCGGTCGAATGGGCGACTGCTCTCGAAGGCGAGCTCGCGAACGGCCAGTACACAGCGCCGTTCCGCTCTTCGTTCTCGGGTCTGGTGACCGCCAAGGCCGGCGACCTGTCGGCCAACGCTCGCGTGCGTGTGCTTCAGAACCTGCCGATCCTCGAGGACTTCGAGGGCGTCGACCCCGGTGGTCGCCCGAACTACGAGATGGCGTACGGTGCGCGCTTCGAGGTCGAGGATCTCGATGGCAACCATGTAATGGCCAAGGGCCCGTCGCCGATCAAGATCCACCGCCACATCACGTTCCTCGGACGTCCCGACCTTTCGGACTACACCGTTCAGGGAGATGTGATGGCGACTCGTGACGGCCGCAAGGCAGGCGATATCGGCTTCATCAACAGCGGCTACACCATGGAGCTGCTCGGCGCCTACCAGATGATCCAGGTGCGCTCCTGGCAGTCGGAGCTGCGCATGATGCAGCAGATCGATTTCCCGTTCGAGTTCGGCGCCTGGTACACCATGAAGATGAGGGTGGAACAGCAGGACGGCAAGGCGATCATCAAGGGCAAGGTTTGGCCCAAGGGTGAGGCCGAGCCTGACGCCTGGTCGATCACCGTCGAAGACCCCCTGCCGATCGAGCAGGGTGCCCCGGGGCTGTCCGGCTTCTCGCCGGCGCCGATCTACTACGACAACATTTCCATTACGAGTAATCGATAAATGACACAGAGACCTTTGAAATTCGTTTTCCTGATTCCGCTGCTGGCCGCGGTCGCCCTGTCGGGCGCCGTCGCCGAGAAGATCCCCGACGACGTCGGCATGTACGGCGGCACGCCGTCGCGCAACATGGTCTCGGACGAGACCGGGCTGCCCTCGACCTGGAACCTCTCCACCGGTGAGAACGTCAAGTGGCGCCAGCCGCTCGGATCGCAGTCGTACGGCGGCCCGGTGATCGCCGGGGGTAAGGTATACGCCGGCACCAACAACGAAGGCGCGCGCAACCCCGCAATCACCGGCGACCGCGGCAACGTCATGGCGTTCGAGGTCGAAACCGGTAAGTTCCTCTGGCAGGCCGCGCACGCCAAGCTCTCGTCCGGGCGTGTCCACGATTGGCCGCTCCAGGGTGTCTGCGCGGCGCCCTACGTGGAAGGCGATCGCCTCTACTACGTCTCCAATCAGGCCGAGCTGATCGCCTCCGACACCGAGGGCTTCCTCGACGGCGAGAACGACGGTCCGTTCACGGCCGAGGAGCACGCCACCAAAATCGACGAGGACATCATCTGGAAGCTCGACATGATCGACGAGCTCGACGTCTTCCCCCACAACCTGGCGGTCGGTAGCCCGGTGGTGGTCGACGACCTGATCTTCACCGTCACCGGCAACGGCGTCGACGAAGGTCACGTCACGATCCCGGCGCCGTTCGCGCCCAGCTTCATCGCCGTCAACAAGAAGACCGGTGAGCTGGTGTGGGAGAGCGCCGCGCCCGGAACCAAGATCCTTCACGGCTCCTGGTCGAACCCGGCGTACGGCGTGATCGGCGGCGTGCCGCAGATCATCTTCCCGGGCGGCGACGGCTGGCTCTATTCGTTCGAGCCCAAGACCGGAAAGGAGCTGTGGCGCTTCGACTGCAACCCGAAGGACTCGAAGTGGTCGCTCGGCGGCCAGGGCTCGCGTAACAACATCGTGTCGACGCCGGTGGTCTACAAGGACCGCGTCTACATCGGCGTCGGTCAGGATCCCGAGCACGGTGAGGGCGTCGGACACTTCTACGCGATCGACGCCACCAAGCGTGGCGACATCAGCGAGGGTGGAGCCGTCTGGCACATCAGCGAAGGCGACTTCGGCGATTCGGACGCCTTCCACCGCACCATCTCGACCGCCGCGATCGCAGACGACATCGTGTATATCGCTGACCTGTCCGGGTTTCTCTACGCGCTGGACGCGAACTCCGGTGAGCACTTCTGGACCTACGACCTCTTCGCCGCAGTCTGGGGCTCGGCCTACGTCGCCGACGGCAAGATCTACATCGGTGACGAGGACGGCGACGTCGCGGTGCTCAAGGCCGGCAAGGGCAAGGACGGCGAGGCCGAGTTGATCTCGGAGTTCAACATGGGCAGCTCGGTCTACACCACGCCGGTGGCGCGCGACGGCGTGCTCTACATCATGAGCCGCAACACCCTGTTCGCGCTCGCCCAGGGCGCCACGGAGAAGTAGGCGGGTGGGTCTCGACGAGAAGGTCCAAGCCGCCCGCGAGCGCCTCGACGCGCACGTCAGGGAGATGGTCGAGTGGCATTTCAATCCCGAGAGCGGCTGCAAGTTCTGGCTCGACCATGCCGCGAAGCTCGACTTCGATCCGCGCGAGAAGATCCATGGTTACGACGATCTGAGGATCCTCGGACACTTCGAGGACGAGTGGCTGCGTGGCGGACCGGTGCGCCGGTGGGTGCCCAAGGCGCTCGCCGACCAGCCGCTCTACGTGTTCGAAACCGGCGGCTCGACCGGGCTGCCCAAGAGCCGGGTCAACATCCGCGATTTTCAGACCGACTACGAGCTCTTCAGCGACACGCTCTCTGACGAGACCTTCCCCAGGGGCGCCGACTGGCTGATGCTCGGACCGACCGGCCCGCGGCGTCTCAGGTTAGCGATCGAGCATCTGGCGCAGCATCGCGGCGGCATCGCGTTCCACGTCGACCTCGACCCGCGATGGGTCAACCGGATGATCAAGGCCGGCAACCACCAGGGGCTCCAGGACTACAAAGATCACGTGACCGACCAGGGGCTCAAGATCCTGCGCGGTCACGACAACGTCCAGTGCCTGTTCACGACCCCGAAGCTGCTCGAAGCACTCTGCGAGAAAGTGTCGCTGTCGAAGCTCGGCATCAAGGGCATCTTCTGCGGCGGCACCGAGATGAACGCTCAGTTCAACCGCTTTGCGCGCGAGGAGCTGGTGCCGGGCGTCGACTTCATCCCGACCTACGGCAACACGCTGATGGGCCTCGCCTGCTGCAAGCCGTACGACCCGGCCGACAACTACGCGATCACCTACTACGCGCCGGCGCCGCGGGCGATCTTCGAGATCGTCGATCCCGACGACCCGGAGCGCCTGGTCGACTACGACGAGGTCGGCAGGGTCATGCTCACGACGCTCACCAAGGAGTTCTTCATGCCGCGCTTCCTCGAGCGGGACGAGGGCGTGCGCGCCCGGCCGATCGAGCCCTACCCGTGGGACGGCGTGACCAACCTCGGTCTGCTGACCCAGCTCTCGGACAGCGTCGTCGTAGGAGTGTACTGATGCTTCACATTCCGGTCCTGCGCCGCGGCGAGCCGTATCGCAGCTTGAACGTCAACGTGCTCAAGGACATCCGCACGGGCGAGCCGGTGACCGAGGTCAGCCAGGCGAACCCGGGCCTGATCGTGCGCGACCTCGCTCGGGTCGGCGAAGCCCGGCGCGAGCTCGAAGCGTTCTCGGTCGCCGAACTGCTCGAGATCTGCAAGCGCGCCGCCGACCTGTTCCTCAACGGTGACCTGCCGGTCGGCGACGACAGCCAGAGTCCGGACGACTACGTGCGCGGGCTGTCGGCGACCACCGGCCTGCCCGAGGCGCTGGCGCGCAAGAACATGACCAAGTCGCACTACGTGCTGGACGAAATGGAGACCGTGCTCGGCGGCCTGACCCGCGGCCTCGATCTCGAGATCCTGGATCGCGGATGGGGCTCGCAGCAAGGGCGCCGCGTCTCCTACCGGCGCGAAACCGACGTCCTGGGCGCGGTGCTGCCCAGCAACTCGCCGGGAGTGCACGCGCTCTGGCTGCCGGCGATCCCGCTCAAGGTGACGCTGGCGCTCAAACCCGGCCGCCAGGAGCCGTGGACGCCGCACCGCATCGCGCAGGCGTTCATCGCCGCCGGCTGTCCACGCTCAGCGTTCGGCTTCTACCCGACCGACTACGCCGGCGCCGGCGAAATCCTCCAGCGCACCGATCGCTGCCTGCTCTATGGCGACACCACCACGGTCTCGAAATGGCGTGCCAAGCCGGGAGTGCAGATCCACGGACCGGGCTGGAGCAAGGTCGTCGTCGCCGGCGGTGAGGCCGAGCGCTGGCAGGATCATCTCGAGATCATGGCCGCCTCGGTGGCCGACAACGGCGGCCGTTCCTGCGTCAACGCCTCGGGCGTCTGGACGACTTCGAACGGTCGCGCGATCGCCGAGGCGCTCGCCGAACGTCTGGCGCAGATCGAGGCCCTGCCACTCGACCATCCGGACGCCAAGCTCGCGGCGATGCCCAGCCTGGAGGCGGCACAGAAGCTCTCCGACTACATCGACGCCCGACTCGGCGCCGGTGCCGAGGACGTCACCGCTCGGTTCCGGCCCGAGGGTCGGGTCGCAGAAGCGGGCGGCTGCGCCTTTGTCCTGCCGACGGTCATCCATTGCGCCGATTCGAGTCACGAGCTGGCCCACGCCGAGTTTCTCTTCCCGTTCGTCTCGGTGGTCGAGGTCGAGCGTGACGCGCTGCTCGAGCGAATGGGGCCGAGCCTCGTGGTCAGCGCTGTCACCGACGATCGGGAGCTCATGCAGGAGATCCTGACCGCAACCAACGTCGAGCGCCTGAACCTGGGCTCGATGCCCACCAGTCACGTCTCGTGGGATCAGCCTCACGAGGGCAACCTGTTCGAGCATCTCTACCGACAGCGCGCGATCGCGGGCCCCGGGATCGCCGCCTAGGCCGAAACCGGCCGCGAACTCTGGGCGGCAAGATGCCGTACAAGAGTCAGGTTGAACCGATGGCGCCTACCCCCAAGATCGAGACGGCAATACCGACCGGCGACCGTTGGCGGACGGAGCTCGGCGGCATCGATCTGACCTACGGTCCGGGCAGGCTCGACGACCTCGGCGAGCTGGCTCGCGACCTGGGCGCGACGCGAGTCCTCCTGGTCGCTGACGGCGGTCTGCGTGCCGACCGTCACATCGAGCGCGCGGAGGCGGCCCTCGCGGGCGCAACCCTCGAGGTCACGACCTTCGACGAGATCTTCCCCAACCCGACGACCGAGCTGGTCGCACGGGCGACCGAGATCGCCCGGCAGCACGAGGTCGACCTGATCGTCGGCATGGGCGGCGGCAGCGCAATGGATTGCGCCAAGGCGGTCAACTTCCTGCTCACCAACGGCGGCCGGATGGAGGACTACTGGGGCTACGGCAAGACGTCCCGGCCGATGCTGCCTTCGATCGGCGTGCCGACGACCGCCGGCACCGGCAGCGAGGCTCAGTCCTACACGCTGATCACCCAGGCCGAGAGCGGGCGCAAGATGGCCTGCGGCGCTCCGGGGGCGGCGTTCAAGAAGGTGATCCTCGATGCGCACCTGACGCTCTCCGCGCCCCGCGAGACCAAAGCCGCCGCGGGGATCGACGCGATCTCGCACGCGCTCGAGAGTCACGTCACCAAGGGTCGGTCGGACGCCTCCAAGGCGCTCTCGAGCGAAGCTTGGCGGTTGCTCGAGACCAGCTTCGAAGCCAGCCTGACCGGCGACCGGGAGCTCGACGAGATGGTGCGAACGCGCGGCCGGATGCTGATTGGCGCCCACCTCGCCGGCGCCGCAATCGAGGCGTCGATGCTTGGCGCCGCCCACGCCGGCGCCAACCCGCTGACCGCGCGTCACAACGTGATCCACGGCGTCGCGGTGGGGCTGATGCTGCCGCACGTCATCCGATTCAACGCCGCCGAGGTCGAAATGGAGTACCGAGAGCTCTGGCCCGCTGGCGCCGAGTCGCTCGCCGCCAGGGTCGAGGAGCTGCGCACTCTCGCGGGCCTGCCGGCGACCCTCGGGGAATGCGGCGTACCCCGCGGCTCGTTATCCGAACTAGCTAGACTCGCCACCGACGAGTGGACCGGCGACCACAACCCGCGCTCGCTGAGTGAGCAGGACTTCCTGGACCTTTATGAAGCCGCCTACTAGATCAATGATTCATCCCTCCCCTATCCGTTGGCGGACCGCCCTGGTGGTCGGCGCCGCTCTCCTGCTGCCCTTCACGGCCCCGACGCTCGCCGACTGGCCCTCGTTCCGCGGCGACTCGGGTCTCACCGGCGTGAGCAAACCGCTTCCTGGCAAGCTCATGCCGGTCTGGACGTACGAGGCCGGCGACGCGATCGAGTCGACGGCGGCGATCGTCGGCGGCAGCGTCTACGTCGCCTCGCTCGATGGCAAGCTCCACGCTCTCGACCTCGAGACCGGCAACGTACGCTGGACCCATACCAGCGAGGACGAGATCAAGAGCTCACCGTCGGTCCAAGGGGGCGTGGTCTATTTCGGCGACGAGGGCGGAGTCTTCCACGCGCTCGACGCCGCCACCGGCGAGGTCAAGTGGACGTTCCAGACCGACGCCGGCATCATCTCGTCGGCCAACTTCTTCGACAGTAGGGTGATCTTCGGCTCCTACGACAACTTCCTCTACGCGCTCGAGACCGCCGACGGCTCACTCGCCTGGAAGATCGAGACCGACAACTACGTCCACGCCACCCCGGCGGTCGTCGACGGCTTCACCTACTTCGCAGGCTGCGACGGCTTGTTCCGTAAGGTCCGGCTGACCGACGGCGTCGAGGTCGCGAGCGTTCAGCTCGACGGCTACGTCGCCGGCAGTGCCGCCGTCCTCGGCAAGCACGCGTTCGTCGGCACCTTCGAGAACACCGTGCTCGCGGTCGACACCGAGAAAGCCGAGATCGCCTGGCGCTACCAGCACTCCGACCGCGAGTTTCCGTTCTACTCATCGCCCGCGGTGACCGCTACGCACGTCATCATCGGCGGCCGCGACAAGCTGGTGCATGCCATCGACGCCAAGACCGGCGAGGGTCGCTGGACCCACTCGACCCGCGCCCGCATCGACGCTTCGCCGGTGATCGCCGGCAACCGGGTGTTCATCGCCTCGAAAGACGGCGATCTTCAGGCGCTGGATCTCGGCTCGGGCGAGATCGCCTGGAACTTCGACACCGGCTCGGCGATCACCGCTTCGGCGGCGATCTCTGACGGTTATCTGGTCATCGGCACCCTCGATGGCCTGCTCTATGGCTTCAAGGCCCAGGAGGCGGGATCGTGACCAATCTGCCCGAGCCCGCGACCGCTGGCATCCAGACCGACAAGAAGGGCGCCGAAGG
>JAJCXP010000078.1 GCA_029263375.1 Acidobacteriota bacterium
GGTGAGATCGCAGACTTCGACGAAGAGCGGATCCGCACTGCCATTCTCAAGGCGGTCGAGGCCACCGGCAATGAGCTTTCGCCGGGAGACGTCGACGGCGTCGTTCTGAGCGTCGTCAACGAGATCCAGGGACGGTTCCGCGAGTTCTTCCCGAACGTCGAGAACATCCAGGATCTGGTCGAGAAGCACCTGGTCATCGCCGACCACTACGAGATCGCCAAGGCGTACATCCTCTATAGAGCCGAGCGGCGAAAGATCCGGCAGCAGGCGCGCGACCGCGCGATCGAGGATGCCCGCCTGGGCAAACTCACCGTCACCAAGCGCGACAACCGGACGGTCCTGTTCAACGTCAAGAAGATCGTCGAGCACATTCGTCGCGTGGGCGGCGAGCTGGCCGATGACGTCGACATCGACCTGCTGGTTCGCGAGGTTGTCAACAACGTCTACGACGGCATCGACACCGAGAAGATCCAGAAGGCGCTGGTGCTCGCCACGGCCTCGTTCATCGAGCGCGACCCGGCCTACAACTACCTGGCGGCGCGCTTCCTGTTGCAGCAGCTCTATAAGGAAGTGATCGGTCGCTCGATTCGCGGCGACGATCTGGACGTTGCCTATCGCGAGGCGTTTCAATCCGGGATTCGTAACGGAGTGCGCGACGGCTCGCTCGACCCGCGCATGGGCGAGTTCGATCTCGGTTTGATGGCGGCGAGCATCCGACCGGAGCGCGACCAGCTGTTTCAGTACCTGGGCGTGCAGACGCTCTATGACCGCTACTTCATTCGCAGTGACGGCCGCAGCGTCGAGACGCCGCAGGCGTTCTGGATGCGGGTGGCGATGGGCCTCGCGGTCGCCGAGCCCGAGCGCGACGAGCGCGCTCTCCAGTTCTACGAGCTGCTCTCGAACCTCTACTACGTGGCCTCGACGCCGACGCTGTTCCACGCTGGCACTTCGCATCCTCAGCTCAGCTCGTGCTACCTGACCACCATCAACGACGACCTCGATCACATCTTCAAGTCGCTGGGCCAGAACGCGCAGCTCTCGAAGTGGTCGGGCGGTCTCGGCAACGACTGGTCCAACATTCGCGCCACCGGCGCACGCATCAACAGCACGAACGTCGAGAGCCAGGGTGTGGTGCCGTTCCTGAAGATCGCCAACGACGTGACGATGGCGATCAATCGCAGCGGCAAGCGGCGCGGCGCGACCTGCGCCTACCTCGAGACCTGGCACTACGACATCGAGGACTTCCTCGACTTGCGGCGCAACACCGGCGACGAGCGGCGGCGCACCCACGACATGAACACCGCCAACTGGATCCCCGACATGTTCATGAAGCGGGTCGCGGATGACGGCGAGTGGACGCTGCTGTCGCCCGACGAGGCGCCGGATCTGCACGATCTCTACGGCCGCGCCTTCGAAGAGCGCTACCTCGCCTACGAGGCGAAGGCACGCGCCGGCGAGCTCGAGCTGCACAAGATCGTTCAGGCGCGCAACCTGTGGCGCAAGATGCTGACCATGCTGTTCGAGACCGGCCACCCCTGGATCACCTTCAAGGATCCGTGCAATGTGCGCTCGCCGCAGGATCACGTCGGTGTCGTGCACAGCTCGAACCTTTGCACCGAGATCACGCTCAACACCTCGGCGGCGGAGACCGCGGTGTGCAATCTGGGCTCGATCAACCTGGCGCGACACCTGAAGGAAGACGGCTCGCTCGACTCCGAGCGCCTGGGCGAGACGGTGCAGATCGCGATCCGCATGCTCGACAACGTCGTCGACATCAATTTCTATCCGACCGACGAGGCGCGCAACTCGAATCTTCGGCATCGACCGATCGGACTCGGTCTGATGGGCTTCCAGGACGCGCTGTTCAGGATGAACGTGCCGTTCGAGTCGACGCAGGCGCTCGACCTGGCCGACCGCACCCACGAGGTCATCTCCTACAACGCGATCCTGGCGTCGTCGAAGCTGGCCGCGGAGCGCGGTGCCTACCCTTCCTTCGAAGGCTCGAAGTGGGACCGGGGCCTCTTCCCGCTCGACACCGTCGATCTGCTCGAAGCCGAGCGCGGCGTTCCGGTGGAGGTCTCGCGGTCGCAGCAGCTCGACTGGACGCCGGTGCGCGAACACGTGCGCGAGCACGGCATGCGCAACTCGAACACGATGGCGATCGCACCGACCGCAACCATCTCGAACATCGCCGGTTGCTTCCCGTGCATCGAGCCGATCTACAAGAACATCTACGTCAAGGCGAACATCAGCGGTGAGTTCACCGTGGTGAACTCCTATCTGGTCGAGGATCTCAAGCAGCTGGGGCTCTGGAACGACGAGATGCTCGAGCGCATCAAGTACTGCGACGGCAACGTCAGCCTGATCGACGAGGTGCCCGACCATCTCCAGGAGAAGTACCGGGAGGCGTTCGAGATCGACCCCCTCTGGTGCATCAAGCTGACGGCGGCGCGCGGCAAGTGGATCGATCAGAGCCAGTCGCACAACGTGTTCGCCAAGGGCACGTCCGGCAAGCTGCTGGCCGACATCTACATGGCGGCCTGGCGCTCGGGGTTGAAGACCACCTATTACCTGCGCTCGCTGGCGGCCAGCCAGATCGAGAAGTCGACCGTCAACGCCTCGAAGTACGGTTACACCCAGAAGCGCGAGTACGAATCCGCGGCAGCTGTCGGGGCGCGCGAAGCGCCGGCCGAGGTCGCCGCTTCACCGGGTGTCGGCGCCGTGCCCGCCACAGCGGTCGAACCGGCACTGTGCCGCATCGACGATCCCGAATGCGAATCCTGTCAGTAGGGGGACGGTAAGTGAGCATCATCAATAATTCGAAGACCGACCCCAACAAGATCCTGCCGATCACCTACCCGTGGGCGCGGGATTACTACAAGGCTGGGGTGGCCAACAACTGGACGCCGGAAGAGGTCTCGATGCAGAAGGACGTGGAGCAGTGGAAGGCTCCCGGTTTCTTGTCGAGCACCGAGCGCCGGTTGATCCTCTGGAACCTGGGCTTCTTCTCGACCGCCGAGTCGCTCACCGCGAACAACATCGTGCTCGCGGTCTACAACCACGTCACCAATCCCGAGGCGCGCCAGTACCTGCTACGGCAGGGGTTCGAAGAGGCGATCCACACCGATACCTTCATCTACTGCTGCGACACGCTCGGCCTCGACCCCGACGAGATCTACAACATGTACAACACGATCCCGTCGATCGAGGAGAAGGACAACTTCGTGGTCGAGCTCACCAAGAGCGTGTTCGATCCGACCTTCACCACCGACGGCGAGGAGAACACGCGCAAGTTCGTTCGCGACCTGATCGGCTACTACGTGATCATGGAAGGAATCTTCTTCTACGCCGGGTTCGCCATGATGCTGGCGCTCAAGCGACAGAACAAGATGATCGGCATCGGCGAGCAGTTCGAGTACATCATGCGCGACGAGAGCCTCCACCTCGCCTTCGGCTGCGACCTGATCAAGACCATCCGCGACGAGAACCCGGGGATCTGGACCCAGGCTTTCCAGGACGAGATCATCGATCTGGTCAAGAAGGCGGTCGATCTCGAGAAGCGCTACGCTCACGACGCCTGCCCCGAGGGCCTGCTGGGCATCAACGCCGAGCAGTTCAGCCAGTACGTCGAGTTCGTCGCCGACCGCCGGCTCGAGCGCCTCGACCTGCCCAAGGTCTACGGTCGCAAGAACCCGTTCGCCTGGATGTCTCAGGCCACCGATCTGTCGAAGGAGAAGAACTTCTTCGAGACCCGGGTGACCGAGTACCAGACCGGCGGCGTCCTGACCTGGGATTAGAATTCTTCTTGCCCCTTGAAATCTTCGTGGGCAGCGAATTCGGTACAACTGGAAGCCCGCTGGCAGTCAGAGTGCGAACGCTGCTGCGAGCTTAGGCTCGCCCCAATACGGACTTGCCCGACTGGGCGGGGGATTTCTTCCTCCCCTCGCCCAAAGTAGACGAGATGGAGTGGATTCTAGCCGCTGCGACCATCCTTGGAGGAGTCGCTGCAGTGCTGTTCTTCGTCGAGAAGTGGAAGGTTCGGCAAGAAAACAGCGCGACGAGGCAACCTCGCGATCAGGCACGGATAGCTGTCGAAACCGCTGATGATAGGAAGGCCTCGGTTCACGAAGAGGTAACCATCGCAATAGTGACAGCATTGCCCGACGAGTTTCGCGCAGTCTGCGAGGCATTGGACTGTGGCGAGCTTCTGCCGAGCAAGGTAAGGCGGGGCAGAGTCTTTCGTTTGGCCAGGGTCACTTCCTGCTGTGGCGGGCATCACCTTGTTGCAGTCACCCTTCTTGGTTCTGCTGGCATCCAGCAAGCCGCCGTTCGCGTCGTTAGTCTCGCTAGGGACTTTCCGAACCTACAGTATGTGGTCATGTGCGGCATTGCGTGCGCGCTACCAAACCCACAGAATGCCGAAACACACGTAAGGCTCGGTGACATTGTTGTGTGCGACTCAAACGGTGTCGTCCAGCATGACCGAGGCAAGGAGCATGTCGGGAGGATGGAACCTCGACCTCTCCGATATCCTCCATCAGCCGAGCTACTAGAAGCGACGCTCAGACTCCAAGCCCTCGGTACTCGACCGTGGGAAGAAAGAATTGAGGCCCTAGAGGCCCGCCTGGGTCCGGAATGGGTCCGGCCCCCTGAGTCCGCTGACGAACTGAAGGACAGTGACGCGACTGGGCCGATTGACCATCCGGTGGACCCTGCTCGGCGAGAAGGGCGCCCCCGACTCTTCCTTGGCCCCATCGCGTCTGGAAATACCGTAGTGGCTGATCCGGCTAGGAGGAATTGGGTTCGGGATACTTTCGGAGCTCGCGCCCTTGAGATGGAGGGATCAGGCGTAGCGGAGGCCGCTCGTGATCTCAGCGTCGGCTATCAAGTTGTTAGGGGTACGTGCGACTACGGGAATCAGGACAAGGACGACAGTTGGCACAAGTACGCTGCGCTGATCGCTGCAGCCTACACAGCTGCTTTGCTCTCTGAAGTTCCTGCTGCTGGAGTTGACGCAGGCGGTGCTGTCGTTGAACCGCTAGGGCAGGCATCAGCGGCGGTCCTTGGCTACGACGATTTCGAGGCCGTTGGCCGTGCGAAAGCAGCTGAACTCCGCCGTCATCTAGACGTCCTTGACTTCGGGGCCGCTAGTGAGAAAGCGGATGATCTCGAAGCGTGGCTCGAACTCAGGACAGCTCATTTGAAAGAGGACCTAGTGAAGGACTGCTATGACCTCCTTGTCGATGTAGCCTATCAACAGACCAAGCTTGAGAGCCGCTCCGGTTCGAAACCTGATCTGTCAAAATTGCGGCGCTTGCTATCGAAGATTGAGGATGCCGGATAAGAGAGATGCCGATCACCGTCCGTTAGAGCTCTCGTCCATGAGGGCCTACCTGGAGTCCTTCGACAGCAGCGCTGACGAAGCACTCAAGAAACTTGCCTCGAGCACCGATCCGGTAGTGATCGAGAGGAGACTCTCACTTCTCGAGGGAGGTGCCCGACTCGCGGAGGCCGCCGAGCTTGTGAAGCGTAGCCCACGTCATCGAGCCTGGGCCGAGACCGGAGTGAGGGTTCTAGTCCGAAACGGCGATACCCACTCTGCAAGGCGCTTGGTTGAGTGGGCGACCGAGAGTGGGGACGTCGCTTTCGGGCAGAGGGTGGCGCTGGCTTTCGCAGAAGCAGTGCGCCAAAGCGTTGCTGGAGATGAAGTGACTCACGAGCTCGTCCCGCCAGGAATCTCAGCGGCGGACGAGGAGTTCTTGCACCTGGCCTTGGAGGCCGTTGAGCCATTGCTTGCCAGCATTAAGGCGAATCGACGGATCGAGGATCACAATCTGCTAGAGCTCCGGACGGCGGAAGTTGCGTTCGACATTCACCACATGCTGGGCAACGCAAGTGAGATCGAGGAGATTGCTTCGCTCCTTGAGACGAAACATCCCTTCTCGCTGAAGCTGGCTTCGGCAGCGCTTCTCGGTGTCGTGCCAGCGCCCCCGGATCTCGTCCATCGGCTCCGCGCCGAGCACTCGGAGCTGCCAATTGCGCACTTGCTGGCGCTCCAAGCAGAGAGCGAACTTCTTGGCCGTCCCGAAGAGGCCTTCAAGAACGCTCTGGGTAGAGTTGCCGAAGCTCAGTCTGAGGAAGAACGCCAGGGCCTTGGGAGAGTGATTCGGCTAATCGCGCAGCATCTCGGGGATGACGCGCGGCGCGAACTTGCGGAGATCGGAGCCCTCCTACCCTCTGATGACACCGCTATTGACGCAGTGTTGGATGCTCTGGGCCTCCTAAACGCGGGCGATCTCGATGCAGCCGGTGCCGTCCTGGACAGCGTTCGCAACGAGGCTAGCCCTGAGTGGCTCCAAGTCTATGCGGGATACCTGGTTGCGAGAGGCGAACTAGTCGAAGCGGTCAGGTTCGTCGCCAGAGCTGCTGAGATTTTGCCGGACCCGAGACTACAGAGAAAGACAGCGATGATGGCCTACGAGGCGGGGCAGCTCGAAGTTTGTCGCGCGTCACTCGAACGGCTCGTGACCTGGTTACCTCGCGACGCAGAAGCTAGGCGCAATCTAGCAGGCGTCCTAGTAGACCTTGAAGACTTCGAAGGCGCTGCATCTCAGTTCAACAAGCTGCAACTACTCGAGCCAGATGTCAATCTGCACTTGTTGAACGAAGCCGTTTGCTACCTAAAGCTCGGTGACCTTGACAAGTCTCTTGAGCTTCTCGATACCCACTTGGCTTCGGAGGGCCCGCAGCAACAAGACGCGTTAATCCAGAAAAGCAAGCTTCTGCACGCGATGGGCCGTGCGAAGGAGTCTTTCTCCCTTCTAGATGAGCGTAGGGGAGAGTTCTGGACAGAACCGGCCTACTTGGTCAATTACATGATGATGGCGTACGCGGCCGAGAAGGAGCGGGCAGCGCACGAGGCCTTTGTGCGTCTCATGGAACTCCAACGGACGGGCAAGGTCGAGCCGGCCGTCTTTGAACCCAAGACGCTCGAAGATCTTGCCACCCACATGGAGGAGTTCACCGAGAAAAGAACCCACCTCTACAGCCAACTCATCCGCTGTCGAGCGCCATGGCTGCTCGTGGACGAGGCGCTAGGCAATGTCTCGTTCTGGAGCTGGCGCCTAAGGACGCAGAGCCTCCCGTGGCTTAGCGAACACAAGGAGTCGCACGCTGCGCACTTGGTGTTCTCAACGAACAGCTTCACTCTAGAGGGCAAGGGGGGCCGGGCTAGTTCGCTTGTCGAATTGGCCACCTCCGATCCCGGCGTCCCTGTTGTGGCCGATCTGTCCGCCCTCCTGACCTTGGACAGACTTGGCTTGCTTGATCTGGCGGCTGGGTACGCGGGGAGAGTCTTGGTACCGTCTGCGTACCGTGGGATCGTCGCTGACGAGCGAGCAAGACTCCTCCATCATCAACCCTCGCGAGTGACGGCATTGCGAAAAGTGAAAGCAGCCTTGGACCTCGGTGAACTAACAGTTGCTAGCCAAGAAGACGAAACGAGTCTGAAGCAGATTGACGAGTACTCGCCCATTAAAGAGCGGTCAGATGTCTATCGAATTTTGGACTTGGCCAGATTCCTTCACCGTTACGGCCACATTAGTGACCCAGATTACCAGCGGCTGGATGAGTTCGATCTTGGTCAACCTGTCTCAGGCCCTGAGAAGCCTCCACTAGTACTGGGCGAGCCTGTCGTCGCGAGCCTGAATACGCTTAGGTCATTGGCCACGAGGGGGTTGCTTGAACCGGCCCTGGAAGCTCTCCGCATCATGATCCCAGAGAGGGATCTCGTCGAACTTAGGGCTGGGCTGAAAGGAACTGAGTACCAAGAGGAGCTGTGGAACTGGCACAGAGATCTGTGGACTCGACTCCCCCGGCACGAGGCCTTTTGCTTTGTAAACCCCAGTCCTGAAGAGGCATTGATAACAGACAGTGAGAAGGCTGCAGCAAGAGATGTTCATCTTGCAGCGGTACAGCTCGCCCTGAGCACTAAGACTCCACTCTTGATCGACGACCGGGCTCTCCAGACTGTCGTGCTCAACGAACGCGCTGGTGAAGCTGGCGCAGCCTTCGGAACGGATCGGTTGATCAATGGTTTGCTGGACGCTGGCCTTCTGAATCTGCGTGAGGCAGCCGATGCGTACAGGAAGCTTCTGGAATGGCGCTACTGTTACCTGGTCGTGCCGGTAGAGGTACTCGTTGAGTTTGCCCGCCGCTATAGAGAGCACCCTCCTGGGAGAGACCTCAGATGCGTGGCGAGTTACGTCCAGATGTGTATCGCCTCGCCGGGTCTTCTCGGCGGCCCCGAACCGGGAACGGCTCCACCGATCTCACTAGCTCAGACGTTCTTTCTAGCTTGGACCTCTCGAGTAGCCGATTTCCTCATGGACATCTGGAGTGACGGTGGTTTCAAGGTCGAAACAGCTGAGACCCTCACTTTGTGGGCGACGAGAGAGTTCTTGCCGGCAGTCCCCTTGACTGCCGAGAATGCTACCGCAAGGCTGCTTCCCCACCTCAAGAAGTACATCATGGGCAGAGCGCTCGTTCGGTGTCTCTCGACTGATAACCAGGAGAGGGCCAATCGGGGTCTTCGGAGCCTCGGCGCTAGCTTGGGCCTAAGTGATCGAGAGTACGTCGAACTCGTAGCGGAGGTTATCCATGAGTACGGACCCAAGGCCTAGAGACGAGGCTGAGCTCGATCGGTTCTTCGCACGGCGTTCAGCTCAGAACGCGTTCGCACATCTTAGGGAGGTCGACGCGCGGACGCTCGCGGTACTCCAACATATTGGCCTGCTCGAGAAGGCCCTTCCCGACGGAGATTACGAGAAGCTGACTGCGCTTCTGAGGAGCAGCACGGAGGCGTCCCCGATCGAGATTCCACCTGGACCACACTTGGTCCTCGAAAGCCAAGAGGCTGCTGGTGAGCTAGTTTGTGTTTCCGATCTCGTACTCGCTCCGAACAGAGAAGTGCGGCTGGCGGCGCTGTCTCATTTTCGGGATCTTGAGCGACAAGAAGCGACCTTGCTCACGCCCAGAACGTCACGGGTCCTAGGAGAGGATGCATCAGCGGCGGGCCGGCGAGTACGTTGGAGATCGGCTGCATTGAGAATCAACTCGGCTCTGCATGGGGATTTCTTGTGCAACCTGGCCGGAGTGAAGCAGCTCTATCAGATAGGTTCCTGGCGAGAACTCCCCAGTTGGCTTGAGAGAGTTCTTCGGCCATCGATTCCCTCACTGGAGTCGATTCAACTGCAGTTCTGGAGCTTGGAAAGTGAGCCGCGAGATCTAGGAGCTGAGATCCGAAATTGGGCGAGAGAGTCAAGTGACCTTCGGTCGTTCCTGAGTCGTTTCTTTTCTTCAATTGGCCACCTCCCAATCGATCCCGACCAGCTTGGCACAGCGATTCAACACCTTGGGCTGCATAGAGACGCCGAGGATGTGTGGGAGACGGTTTGGGAATGGGCTGACGAGCTAGGCTCGCCGCTAGCTCGGTACCACGCCTGTCAGTTCTTCCTCGCTGATCAGTCTTTGATTCCAGCTGGTATGAGGGAACGTTTCTGGAAGGAAATAGAGGAGATCGTTCTCGCACCTGATGCTGAGGCGGAGAACCTTGAGTGGGGTGAATCGTGGCGGATCCGAATCGACCTGGCCCAACACTACTGCGCCTACTTCGAATGTGAACTTCCAGGCTATGACAGTGGCAGACTCGCAGGTCTAGCGTGGTGGTTGGGTGATCGGGTAGCCGAGGTGTTTGGAGCGGACCAAGCGCGAATTGCTCAACTCCGCCAGGAGACCTTGACTCCCGTCTGTGAGCGATCTCATCGCTACCGCACCCTCGGTCATCCACCGGTTGGTCAGAGCCTTCTTCGGTACGCTACTCTGCATTGTCGGCCGCTCTGGTCACTGTCGATTTTGAATGGCCTTGGTGGAAAGCTGAAGCGGCTTGGCCCTAGTGGATTCTTGGATCGACCAAGTCCTTTCCTCGCCCGGGCATTCGTCGCTGTCTCGCTTTTCGGCCTGCCGCTGGCGAAGGCCTCTACACACATGACAAACAAGTACGCTTTTGCAAAGAGCTGGGAACCGTTGGTAGAGGAGTGGCCGTCCTCCTTCGGGGACTTCGAGGGGGGCGCGACCGCCGCCGATCTCTGGGAGTTCGCCGAGGGCCTCTTCGGTGTTCAGTGGCTTCCAGAGCTTCTTCGGCGAATCCCAAAGACTGAACCTGAAGCCCTTCCCCAGTTGCTCCATGCGTTTAGGTTCGCTGCTTACACGGAGCCGGAAACGTCGGAGGTGACATGGACGAACCTCCAGAGTGAGGAGTGGCTGACCCCCTTTCTGGGCCTGGCAAAGCCCTGGGCGCTTGAGACCCTACTAGATGCCTTGCTCGAGCTTCAGGCACAGAAAGGAGATGAGTGGAGAGTGGCACTTCCCCACACGATCGCTTCCGCGTTGCAGGCTTCATCTGTGGATGAGGAGCAAGCTGAGGTTCTGTTCGCCTTTCTCGTGATGGCATCGATCGCTACAAACACTACGAGCGGGCTGGCGAGGTTGCGTGAGGAGGTCGGGGAGGCTGCCTTTAGCGCTTGGGCTTCTAGGTGGGTTGCACAGATTGAGAGACTCCAGGAAGGGGCACCCGAATGGACCAAGGGCAGGTTGCGCCCTGTCCTGACTGCACTTCATGTGACTGGGGCTGACTCGCATTGACCGCGACCAAGTAGGCCCCGAGCGTGGCTGTTGACGTCTAGAAGTTCGGGCATCCCTGCATCGCCACTCAGCGCCGGCCAGTTGCCACCTCTAGCCCTGGCGCGTAGGATGCCGCAGAGCTTTCTCAACAACGGAGCAGCGCTCGGTCGCCACCGTCCGGATCGGCGGTGGATAGCGGTCGTCCGACGCGGAGAGGAGGAGAAATGCCTGAGAAATGGAAGGATGAGCGCGCGGGGGTCCTGGCTAGGCTGAGCGATCTGGAAGCGAGAGTCGCAGCTCTCGAGTCCGCGCCGGTCGACCCGGTCGACCCGGTGGATCCGGACGAGCCGATCACTCCGGTGGCTCCGATCGAGACCGGCACCCCGAACCGCGACGCGGCTTTCGAGTCCGCGTGGTCCGCGGTGATGAGCGGCGCGACCGGGGTCCAGATCGCCGTCGTCAACCCGAACGATCCGCGCTTCAACGGTGGTCCGTTCGTGGTCGAAGACAACAAGGAGAAGGTGATCGGCGAGGGGGACAGCGGGGTCGCGGCGTTCGAGGCCTATGTCGATGCCGGCGGCCGCCGCCACGGCACCGCCGGTTCCCTGAGCGACTTCGAGTACGAGCAGGCGGAGTTCTTTTCCAAGCCCGGGAACGTAATGGCGCCGACGTCCTGCCGGCACAGCAATCACGGTTTCGAATGCGACTTCTTCCGCAAGGGAGTGACCCCGGCAGGCGGCGACAAGGTCGGTCCATTCGATGCGCCGGGGTTGGCGATCGAGGCGATGAGGAAGAAGCTCGGCGCGGATCTGTAGGTCTGGCCGCGGGCGGCGCCGACCCGTTCCCCTCGGAGCGGACCGGCGCCACTTCGCGGGCCTCGTCGTTGCGACCGGCGTGCTACTCGCTGGTGTCGAACTCTCCCACCGAGATGGTCGAGTTGCCGCTCTCTTCGATCGCCAGGATCTCGAACTCATACGAGGAGCCCGGCAGCAGGAACTCCGGCGACACGGTCAGCTCGGTGATCTCCGGAGGCAGATTGATCAGGGCGCGGCGGGTGCCGCCGTCCACCCAGGGTTGGTCGCGCTCGGGGTCGACCTGATCGATGATCACCTGGTACTCGATGATCTCGACCGGGCCAGGACCGTCGAAGCGGGTCGTCACCGGCTCCCAGTCGATCACCAGGACATCGTTGGGGTCGATCACCGGCGGATCTTCGGTCTCCGAGACCGGCGAAACGATCTCGGGCAGCGCCGGCAGGACGTGCGACAGGGTCGCTTCGCCGACGATCTCGACGCCGTCCAGCCGGGTCGCCTCGAAGTCGTACACCCCGGCGGGGAAGGTCTGCAGGAACTCTGCGATCGGGCCGTCGAAGTCGGGCTCGTCCTCGAGATAGTGAGTCGGCTCCGAGGCCCAGAACATCTCGCTCATGCCGTCCTGGCGGACGAGCCGTCCGCGCGCCCGGGTGTCGAAGAGCTTGCGCCCCGACGGATCCTCGACTTCGAGTCGGACCCAGTCGAACGCGTCGGCGAAGACCTGGAGCTCGATGTCGTTATCGGTCAGCTCGATGATCACCACCGCCGCGCCGATCGGGATCTCGTCGCCCGCTCGCGCGCTCGGCGGCGCTGCGAGGGACACGAAGGTGAGCGCCAGGATCGCTACTGCTGCCATCAGATTCTTGCTCATCAACACAACACATCCTCCTTTTGAGGTGTGCTCCCGCAGGGGCCCTCCCGTGTCCGCGCGAGCAGGTTCGCTCACTTGGATGCGCGACCCCAGGAGATCCTCCGACAGCGTCGGAACCTGGCGAGTGCCGCCCTAGCGGTCAGCTCAGGGCACTAACGAGCCGTCGCTTGAACGCTGCCGCATCGATCCGCCAGCAGACCCCGATCTTGGTCGTGCGACTGATGAGCGGGCCGCCCTCCGGCCAATCATCAGCCTGGTCGCCGCTGTCGAGCGCGTCGATCACCACCATGCCGCGGGTGAGATCGCTCTCGGTCTCGACGTCGACGTAGTGAGAGCGCCTGCGGGTGCAGATCTCGGGCTCGAGCGCCACCGCCATCGCCACCGGATCGGGCAGATCGAGCGCCCGCGCACCGGTGAGCCGCTCGTGCGCCTCGAGAGTGATCCGATTGCAGTCGAGGGCAAAGTCGGCGAGCGGCGTGCCGAGCGCACGAATCCTGGCGATGTCGTCCGGGTCGAGGGCCGCGGCGAACCGGCTCAGCTCCCAGCCCACCATCTCGACCGGCATTCCGGAGTGGAACACCGCGCGTGCGGCGTCCGGGTCGCACCAGATGTTGAACTCGGCGGCGGGCGTGATGTTGCCGACCGTGCAAGCGACGCCGCCCATCACCACGCAGCGCTCGACCCGCTGCGCGATCTCGGGTGCGCGCTGGAGAGCGAGCGCGACGTTGGTGAGGGGGCCGAGGGTGACCAGGGTGATACCTGGGTTGGCGCGCACCGCGTCGATCAGCGCGTCGACGGCGTCTCCGGGCGCCGGCTCGCTGGCCGGCGCCGGGTAGTTCATGTTGCCGAGCCCGTCGCGGCCGTGAAACGCCCACGAGTGGTAGATCGGTCGCAGCAGGGGAGCTTCTGAGCCGCGGAAGACCGGCGTCGCGGCGCCGCACAGCTCGACGGTGTAGAGCGCGTTGCGGACGCCGAGATCGACCGGCACGTTGCCCGAGACGACCGTGATGGCGACCACGTCGACCTCGGGCTCGCGCAGCGCCATGATCAGCGCCACGGCGTCGTCCGAGGCGGTGTCGGTGTCGATCAGGAGCTTGCGAGTCAACCGGCCGTCTCGATGAGACAGTAGGTCTTCTTGCCGCGCCGGAGCACGATGAAGCCGCCGGGCAGCAGATCGCCCGCCCCGAGCTCGCGGTGGACGTCGCTCTCGACCTCGTGGTGGGGCGAGATGGCGCCACTCTCGACGTCCCTGCGGGCGCGACCCTTGGAGGGCGCCAGTGAGGCGCGCACCAGCGCCTCGGTCAATGCCACCCCGGTGGATATCTCGGCGCGGTCGATCCGGATCCTGGGTGAAGTCCGGAAGGCTTCGCGCAGACCGGCGGCATCGAGCTGACGCAGCTCGCCGCCGCCGAACAGCACCTTGGTCATCTGCTCGACCCGCGCCAGCGCCTGATCGCCGTGCACCATGCGGGTGAGCTCGGCCGCGAGCAGCCGTTGCGCCTGGCGCGCTTCGGGCCGCTTGGCGGCGTCGCCCACCGCCTGATCGA
>JAJCXP010000079.1 GCA_029263375.1 Acidobacteriota bacterium
ACGCTGGGTGCCGATGTCTTCAACCTGCTCAACGAGAACTACACGATGCAGCGCGAGCGCGGCCTGTCCCGTGGCACTTCGGATTTCCTCCGGGAAACCCTCAGCCCGCGGATCTTCCGCCTGAGCGCCCGTATCAACTGGAAGTAGAACTCTCCTCCTCCGTCCCGGAGGCGGCCGGGGGGCGATGCCCCCCGGCCTTTTTCTTTTCTGTCCGTCCCACCCACGACTCTCACCGTAGCCCCATTGCGCCCTGCCCGAGCAAGTCACTATGATGCGTTCCGAACTCGTGGATGCGATTGACGCCAAGATACTGCGGATCCTGCTTGACGATGCGCGTGCGTCGAAAGCTGAGATCGGCAGGCAGGTCCAGCTCACGCCGACCGCGGTTCATGAGCGGATCCGGAAGCTGGAAGCCCAGGGGGTGATCGCCGGCTACACGGTCCGTCTGGACCCTCGGGCCCTCGGGCGACCGATCCTGGCCTTCGTGTTCATCTCCGACGTCAGCCCGGCCGCCCGCCGCGAGACCGGACGGGAGCTGAGTCGCGTCCCTGGGGTCGAGGAGGTCCATGCCATCACCGGCAGTCGCGACTTCCTGATCAAGGTCCGGGTGGCGGAGACCGAGTCTCTGGCGCGCGTGCTCGAGAGTCTGGGCAGCAGCAGCGCGGCTGCCGCGACCGACACCGCGATCGTGCTCGACACGTTCCTCGAGCGGCCGTTCTCACCGCCCACGGACGACGACGGCTGACCCCGGGGTAGGACGCCTCGAGCCTGGCTCGGATGGCCTGTTGTCGTCATGAACGGCCAGGTGTGTCCTCTCGGTGTGTCGATTCGACAAGGTTTCGGCACGTTCAGTGACGAATCGATGGTTAGTCACGGTGTTGGTATGTGATTCGCATGTAAAGAGCCGGTATGACCAACGATACCGTTGCGGAAACCACCCGAATCCTCGTTTTCGAAAGCGATCCCGGCTCCAGGGATCAATTGATATCGCTGATCGAGGGAGATCCCGGCGCGTCCGTGATCGGTGCGCATGCGCGAATCTCCGACGGCTTGATTCAACTGAGTGAATCGTTCCCGGATCTTGTGTTCCTCGACCTCGATCAGGCCGGCGACGATGCGCTGGATCTCGTCGGTGCCGGTGCCCCGGGCTACGCACCGGCGCTCGTGGTCACTTCACAGTCCGAGATACGTGCACTCGAGGCCTTCGAGCTTCGCGCTCTGGACTATCTGATCAAGCCGTTCTGCGCCTCGAGGGTGCGACGCAGCCTGTTGCGTTTCCGCTCCTATCGCGCGGCACTGGCCGCTCAGGCACTGAACGTCCGGCTGATGCGTGACCTGCGCGAGACTCCGTCCTCAGAGCGGTATCTGAGGCGGGTGGCGGTGCCCGCGTCGCGCGGTGGCTTCGGCTTGCTCGACGTCTCCTCGATCGATTGGATCGACGCTGCCGGCAACTACCTCCTGATCCATGCGTCGGGCGACCGCCACAAGGTGCGCGAGACGATGACGGCCTTCGAGCAACGGCTCGATCCGAGCACGTTCGTCCGTGTCCACCGCTCGACGATCGTCAACCTCGCCGCCATCCGGGAGGTCCGCAAACGTTCGTTCGGCGAGCATCTGATCGTCACGAAGTCGGGACAGCGTCTCAACGTCGGCCGTAGATACCGCGAGCGGGTCGCTCAGGTCCTGGGGCGTCCACGAACCTCCGTTAGGGCCCGGGAGGCGAGCTCGATCTCGGTGGGCTCGTCTGCGCGCTGAGCTCTAGCGCGAGCCTAGCCCATCAACCTCTGGGCGCCCTGCCAGAGAACGTAGGTGCCCAACCCGACGACCAGCAAGCCGGAAGCCGCCAGAGCGCGCTGGTACCAGACGCCCTTCAGAAACCGGCTGCCGCGCGCCGTAATCCAGGCGAGAACGATCTTCGACCCAACGATCAGCCCGTAGAAGATCACCAGGAAGCCGACCGCCCAGATCGGCGCGTCACGCCAGGCGTCGATCAGAATCGGACCGCCGACGCTCACCCAGAAGATCCACGGGTTCGGGTTGAGTACGTTGACCAGAATGCCGCGCCGGAGGTCCACCATGCCGCCGCCGGCCGACCCATCGATCCGCACCTCGGTCCCGGCGGAGCGGATCGTCTGCACACCCACCCAGACCAGGAACAGCCCGCCGGCCAGGGTGATCCCCGCGAGCCAGGTGGCCGGCAGATCTTTGAGCAGCAGCAGGCAGAGCGCGATGATCGGCCCGTCGGTGAGCGCCGGCGCGATCGACACCCGGACGCCCGCGCCGAAGCCGCGCTCGAGCGTCGAGCTGATGACCAGCGTCAGTAGCGGACCGGGCGTGATGCCGGCGGTGAAGCCGAGAGCGAGGGCGGTGAGGAGGGCCTCCATCGGTGGTCATTGTAGGAGTCGTACGAAACCCAAAGGACTCCCATAGTCCTATACGGCCGACCTGCGACTGCCGCCGTAGGAGCCCGGAAGTGGACTGGCGCGCCGAGCCGGGCTCGGCCTACCCCAGAAACCCGCGCGTCCAGTAGTCGCTCAACGTCAACCCGAACAGGATCAACAACCAGAACAAACTCGACACCACCGTGATCTTGGTCATCCGGCGGCTGTTCTTCACATGCATGAAGAACAGCACCACCAGGCTCGCCTTGAACACCGCGATCGCCATCGCTACCACGTCGTTGAGCGGCCCGAGGTCGACGTAGGCGACGCCGACCGTGACCCCGGTCAGCACCAACAGGGCGAAGAAGATCACCAGGTAGGTCGTGATCGAAGTCACGTGCTCAGACATGGGAGGTGACTCCGAGCAGGTAGAGCAGCGGGAAGAGGAAGATCCAGACGATGTCGACGAAGTGCCAGTAGAGGCCGAAGCCTTCGATGTAGTTGTGGCTGTCCGGAGTGAAGCGGCCCTTCCACGCCAGCGGGATCAGCACCAGCATGATGCCCATGCCGATGATCATGTGGAGCGCGTGCAGGCCGGTCATCATGAAGTAGATGTTGAAGAACATCTCGACGTTCACTTCCGGTCCGTGCCAGACGAAGTGCGGCCCCGGGAAGTGCCCCTCGTGGATCTTGTGCGAGTACTCGACCGCCTTGATGCCGAGGAACGTGCCGCCCAGGATGCCGGTCAGGGCCATCCAGATGGCGATCATCTTGTGCTTGCCGACCTGGGCGGCGTGGACCGCCAGCGCCATCGTCAGACTGCTGCCGATCAGGACCGCCGTGTTGATGCCGCCGAGCAGGATGTCGAGCTCGCGGCTGCCGGCGGCGAACGCGACCGGGTTGGCGGTGCGGTAGATCAGATAGACGCAGAACAGGCCGCCGAAGAACAGTACCTCGGTGGCGAGGAAGACCCACATGCCGAAGAACGAGGCCTCCTGCTGCTGCTCATAGGAGTCGAAGTGGTGCTGCAGGCCGGGCGCGTGCGTATCAGCCATCGTCCTGAGTCCTGTCTTGACGTTGCGTCGGTACCGCGATGCCCCACGACTCGCCGGTGCCCGCCGGCGTGTCGGGCAGGTAGCCGTAGGCGTCCCAGTCGACGGTCGGGATCTCGTGGAAGTTGTGCTGCGGCGGTGGCGAGCCGGTGTTCCATTCCAGGCCGATGGCGCCCCACGGGTTGCGATCCGCGCGCTTGCCGTAGCGCATCGACCAGACGAAGTAGACCAGCGGAATCAGGTAGCCGACGCCGAGGACCGTCGCGCCGGCCGACGACATCACGTTCAGGACCTGAAAGTCCGCCGGGTAGACGTGGTAGCGGCGCGGCATGCCGAGATACCCGAGCAGGAACTGCGGGAAGAAGGTCAGGTTGAAGCCGACGAAGATGATGATCGCCGCGAACTTCGACCAGAACACCGGGTAGAGCCGGCCGGTCATCTTCGGCCACCAGAAATGCAGGCCGCCCAGGTACCCCATGATGGCTCCGCCGACCATCACGTAGTGGAAATGCGCGACCACGAAGTAGGTGTCGTGGACGTGGATGTCGATGCCCAGGGTGGCGAGCATGACGCCGGTCAGACCGCCGATCGTGAACAGGCCGATGAAGCCCATGGCGTAGAGCATCGGCGTATCCCAGGAGACGCTGCCCTTGTACATGGTGGCGATCCAGTTGAATACCTTGATCGCCGACGGAACCGCCACCAGCATGCTCAGGACCGAGAACACCATGCCGGCGTAGACCGACTGGCTGGAGAGGAACATGTGATGTCCCCAGACCAGGAAGCCGAGCACGGCGATCGCCACCGAGGCGCCGGCGATGAACTTGTAGCCGAAGATCCGCTTGCGGGTGAAGGCGGCGATCAGCTCGCTGACGACACCCATCGATGGCAGGATCATGATGTAGACCGCCGGGTGGGAGTAGAACCAGAACAGGTGCTGAAACAGCACCGGATCGCCACCGAGCGCCGGGTCGAAGATGCCAATGTGGAGCAGCCGCTCGGCGGCCACCATCAGGATGGTCACCGCGATCACGGGCGTGCCGAGGATGATCACCAGGCTGGTGGCGTAGTGCGCCCAGATGAACAGCGGCAGCCGGAACCAGGTGAGCCCCGGCGCGCGCATCCGGTGAATCGTGACGATGAAGTTGACCGCGGTCAGGATCGACGAGAAGCCGCTGATGAACACGCCGAGCGCAGTCGCGATCACGTACGAGTTCGAGTAGGTCGTGCTGTAAGGGGTGTAGAACGTCCAGCCGGTGTCGACGCCGCCCTGGGCGACCGCCCACAGTGTGAAGAAGCCGGCGATGTTGTAGATGTACCAGCTCGCCAGATTGAGCTTGGGGAAGGCGAGATCCTTGGCGCCGATCATCAGCGGGATCAGGAAGTTCCCGAGCACCGCCGGAATCGACGGGATCAGGAAGAAGAAGATCATCAGGACGCCGTGCATCGTGAACAGCCGGTTGTAGGTGTCCGGCTGGACCAGGTCGCCCTGTGGGGTGGCCAGCTCGAGGCGGATGCCGACCGCCATCAGCCCGCCGAGCGCGAAAAAGATCGTTATCGAGATCAGGTAGAGCAGCGCGATCCGCTTGTGATCCCGGGTCAGCAGCCACGACTTCACGCCGAAGTCGGCGTTCAGGTAGTGCAGCCGCCTGCCGAAGGTGTCTACGCTTTCGCTCATCTCAGTTCCCTGTCGAGCTCGCGCCCGTCCCTTCGGAAAGGGACTTGATGTAGTCGATCAGGAGCACCAGCTCCTCTTCGTCGACCTGTCCCTGGAATGTCGGCATCAACGCTTGATACCCCTGGACCAGACGCGCGCGCGGGTCGAGGATCGATTCGCGCAGGTAGTTCTCGTCGACGATCGCGGTCGAGCCGTCGGCGAACGTGACCTCGGTGCCGAAGATGTCGTTGAGCGACGGGCCGAGCGCGAACGATCTGCCGAGGTGGCAGGTGTTGCACGTCTTCTCCTCGAAGAGCTGCTCGCCGCTCTTGGTGAGCGTGGTCTGCGGCTGGCCGCTGCCGAGCCACTCCTCGTAGTCGGCGGGCTCCATGGCGATCACGCGGCCGCCCATCAGCGAGTGCTCGACGCCGCAGTACTCGTTGCAGAAAAGTCGGTACACGCCGACCTTGTCGACCTCGAACCAGAGGTCGGTGTAGCGGCCCGGCAGGACGTCCATCTTGACCCGGAACTCGGGCACCCAGAACGAGTGGATGACGTCCTCGGAGGTCATGATCAGTTTGATCGGCACGCCCACCGGGACGTGCAGCTCGTTGATCTCCCGGTTGCCGGAAGGATGCTGGAACTTCCACATCCACTGCTTGCCGGTGACGTAGTACTCGACCGCGTCGGCGGGCGCCCGCCGTGCATCGAAGAAGACCTGGGCGCCCCAGGCGAACATGAAGAGCAGGATCCCGAGCGGGATGATCGACCAGACCAGCTCGAGCCACGCCGGCGCCTGCTCGCGCTGACCGACCTCGTCCGGGCTGGTACGCCGGTAGCGCACCGCGAAGAACACGATCAGGCCGGCGATCAGCAGCGAGAAGACCGTCGCGACGCCGAGGCCGAAGAAATAGATCGCGTCGATGTCGCGGGCGATCGCGGTCGCCCGGTCCGGAAACAGGGGGAACTGCTCGGGCCAGATACTCAAGCTCTCACTCCGGCCGCCGCGCGGCGGCTCTTCTCTCTCAGCAGGTTCAGGATCACAAACGCGCCCATCAGTAGGATCGTCAGGATGCCGCCGCCTCGGACCAGATTCATGGTGGCGGCGGTGTACTGGCCGGTCGTCGGGTCGTAGCGAAAGCAGTAGAGCAGCACCTTGTCGATGACCGTTCCGATCTGCTCGTCGGCGGCCTCGATCAGCGACAGGCGCAGATCGCGCGGCGGATACTCGATGCCCGGGAAGTAGCGCGACACCACGCCCTCGGGGGTCAGGACGACCAGGGTCGAGACGTGCGCGAACTCGCCGGTCTCCTCGTCGAAGCGGTAGCCGAAACCGACCTGCTTCATCAGCGCGGCGACCGCCGGCTCCGCGCCGGTCAGAAAGTGGACGCCATCGGCGCCGGCGTCACGGCCGTAGCGATCGAGCGTCGTCGCCCGCCTCGCGGCCGCCTGCTCGGTCGTCTCGCGCGGATCGAAACTGACCGCCAGCACCGTGAAGTCGTCGCCCGGCTCGAGCGACACCGCGCGCAGGCTCTGGATCAGGCCCTCCATGGTCAGCGTGCAGAGCATCGGGCAGTCGTAGTAGACCGGAGCGAGCAGCACCGGCCGCTCTCCGAAATAGTCCGCCAGCTGGACTGGCGCACCCGTGTGATCCTTGAATGGGAGCTCGAGATCGACAGACTCGCCGACCCGCTGATCGAGCCCGACGGTTTCGAGCCCCTTGGGCAGCTCGGTCTGCGCGAACGCGCCCGTTGCGAGCAAGGCCGAGAGCAGGAAGTGCGGAACCTTCACGAGCCGCCCTCCGCTTCGGCCTTCATCTCCATCGCTCGCTCGATCGGCACCCGGGCAACGCCGGCGGTCTCGTCGACCCAGGCGTAGCCATCGAGAACCGCGTCCTCGGCGCGCCGCAGTCTTCGCAGGTCCTCCTCGGGCTGGGTCTGGAGCCGCGGCTCCGGCGGTTGCTCCTGCTCCCGGGCCTCGAGTAGCACCGGCGGCGCCGGATCGGCCGACTCGAGCCTCGAGCGCAACCCCACCGACAACGCCCACATCAACGCCGCGAAGAGCACGACGACCAGCGCCAGTCCGGCGCCGCTGTAGGCGATCGCCTTGAGATCGATCTCGCGATCGACGCCGCTCTCGTAGTCCCGGTTGTGTCCGTCACTCACCGGCAAGCGCCTCTTCGAGATCGGGATCGTGGATCGGCAGCAGCGGTTGCTGACCGAGGAACTTGAAGAACAGCGCCAGCCAGATTCCGCCGAGACCGACGACCGTCGTCAGATCGAGCCAGTGCAGGCTGAAACCGTCGTGGTGGAAGGTCGGACCGAGCTGCCAGTAGAGATCGACCCAGCGCATCGCCAGCAGCAGGATCGCAATCGTCGCCAGCCGGCGGGCGTTGCGCTTGAGGCCGCGCGACAGGAGCATCAGGAACGGCAGCGCGAAGTGGAGCAGGGCGAGCAGGAGGCTGAGAGTCTTCCAGCCGCCGGCGGTGCGCTCGACGTACCAGGTGACCTCTTCAGCCAGATTGCCGGACCAGATGATCAGGAGCTGAGAGAGCGCGAAGTAGCCCCACAGCATGACGAACGCGAACAGCAGCTTGCCGTAGTCGTGGAAGTGCCGGTCCGTCAGAGCGCGCGACATCGGCTCGCGCTCGCGCAGCCAGAGCGCCACCGGAATGATGAAGGCGAACGCCGACACGGCGTGTCCACCGACGAAGTAGACGCCGAAGAGACTCGAGTACCAGAGTGGATCGGCGGACATGATCCAGTCGACCGAAGCGAGGGTCGCAACCAGCACGTAGATGCCCAGGCTCGGGCCAGCCAGGTTCTGCATGCGCCGGGAGTGCATCGGGTCGCCGGTCTCGTCCTGGCGCAGCGACCGTCGGCGGATCAGCCAGGCGAGGCCGCCCACGATCAGGAAGTAGCCGGCGAAGCGGGCGATGTAGAAGCCGGCGTTCAGGTAGCCGGTCTTCTGCTGCAGGTACTCGTTGGCCGCGACCGCCTCGGGATCGGCCCAGCTGTAGACGTCGCTCAGGCCGATCAGGACCGGCACGAACAGCAGCGCCAGGATCGGGATGGTTCTGGTGGCCGACTCCAAGACCCGGCGCACCATCAGGCCCCACGCGCCGCCCGACAGGTGATGGAGAGCCATGACCGCGAAGCAGCCGAATGCGATGCCGGTCCAGAGCAGCCAGGCCACGAGGTACGACTGGGTGAACTGGGCGCGATTCAGAAACGCGCCGAAGACCGAGATCGCGAGACCGCAGCCACCGACCAGCCAGGCGCGGCGCTCCAGCCCGGCGAGCTCCGCGGGTGCACTCCAGCTCGGGCGCTCGCTCATGAGTGCCCTCCCTCGGCAGCTTCCGCGGCTTCGTCCTGATCGGCCTCGGGCCCGGCCAGTCGGGCGCGATCATCGTCCGAAAGCGCCGCCGCCGGAACCTGCCGGCTCAGTTGCAGCGCCTGAATGTAGGCGGCCACCGCCCAGCGGTCGTCGGGTCGCAGCTGAGGCGCATAGCTCGACATCTGGCCGAAGCCGTTGGTCATGATGTTCACGAAGTAGCCGGGTTGGGCCTCGAGCAGGCGCTCCTCGTGGAACGAGGCGGGCTGCTTGAAGCCGCGCCGGACGATCATGCCGCGGCCCTCGCCGAGGCGGTCGTGACAGGGCGAGCAGAAGACGTCGTAGCGCGAGCGGCCGCGCTCGAGCAGCGCCAGGTCGACCGGCACCGGAAACTCGGCCACGAACACTCCACTCTCGTCCAGACCGGTCTCGAAGCCGACGTCCTCGCCCAGAAACCCGCGGGCGACCGTCCCTTCGACGAACTGCCGCGAAGCCGCGCCGTCGGCAAAGATCTCACTCGCTTCGAGCGGCTCGTACCTCGGCTGGTCGTGCATGTCCTGGCGGCATGAGACGAAAACGATCGCCACCAGCGCCAAACCGACCCATCTCATCAATCCCGACACTCCCAGCCCCGGGCGGCGGCGTCCCTTTCCCACCTGGAGGGTGGGAGAGGGATCGAGGGAGAGGGGGGTGATCCGATCAACCGCGCCCTTTCCCACCTGGAGGGTGGGAGAGGGATCGAGGGAGAGGGGGGTGATGCGATCAATTCTCAACTTCATACACCCCACCGGGGTCTAAACCCTTAACAAACGACTCGGTCCCCTGGCGGTCGAACCCAGGGTCCGCCGTCTCGATGCAAAGGAAGTAGCGGTCACGCGACGCGAGCGCGAAGCGCTCGGCGTTGAATACCGGGTGATACGGCTTCGGCAGACCGTTCAGGGCGAGCATCCCCAGCACCGCGCTCAGGGAGGCCAGCAGGATCGTGGTCTCGAAGGTCACCGGGATGAACGCGATCCAGCTGTTGAGCGGTCGGCCGCCGACATTGAGCGGGTACTCGATCACCGACACCCAGTACTGCAACCCGAAGCCGCCGAGCGCGCCCAGAATGCCGCCGATCAGAACGATCAACGGCAGCTTCGAGCCGTGGTGGCCGAGCGCCTCGGAGACCTCCTCGATCGGATAGGGCGTAAACGCGTCGAGCTTGCGATAGCCCTTGGCGCGCGCCTCGTGAGAGGCCCGTATGAGCTGCTCCGAGTTGTCGAACTCGGCCATCAGGCCGTACAGACCGACGTGTCTGCGCGGCTCCATCAGCCCTTCTCCTCGGTCTTGGGCAGGATGGTGCGCATCTCGAAGATCGAGATCATCGGCAGGAAGCGCAGGAACAGGAACAGCAGCGCCAGGAACAGGCCGATCGAGCCGATGAACGTGGCCCAGTCCCAGAAGGTGCCCGAGTACATGCCCCACGACGAGGGTAGGAAGTCGCGATGCAGACTGGTCACGACGATCACGAAGCGCTCCAGCCACATGCCGACGTTGACGAACATCGCCACGATGAAGGCGCCGATCGCGCTCGCGCGCACCTTACGGAACCAGAGCGCCTGGACCGCCAGGATGTTGCACAGGATCAGCGCCCACCAGTGGTACTTGTACGGTCCAGTGATCCGGTTGAGGATCATGAACTTCTCGTACCAGTGGCCGCTGTACCAGGCCATGAAGATCTCGATCAGATAGCCGTAGGCGACGATCAGTCCGGTCGCCAGCATCACCTTGCACATGTTCTCGATGTGGCGGGTGGTTATGAAGTCCTGGAGCTTGAAGATCGCGCGCAGCGGAATGGTGAGTGTCAGCACCATCGCGAAGCCGGCGAAGATCGCGCCGGCGACGAAGTAGGGCGGGAAGATGGTCGCGTGCCAGCCGGGGATCTGGCCGACCGCGAAGTCGAAGCTGACCACGGTGTGCACCGAGATCACCAGCGGTGTCGCCAGTCCGGCGAGCAGCAGATAGGCGGTCTCGTAGTTGTGCCAGTGCGCCGCCGAGCCGCGCCACCCCATCGCCAGGATGCCGTAGATCTTCTGCTTGAGCATCGAGCGCGAGCGATCGCGCAGGGTCGCGAGGTCGGGGATCAGGCCGACGTACCAGAACAGCAGCGAGACGCTCGCGTAGGTCGAGACCGCGAACACGTCCCAGACCAGCGGGCTGCGGAACTGCGGCCACATGCCCATCGTGTTCGGGTAGGGGAGCAGCCAGTAGGCGAGCCACGGTCTGCCGACATGAATCAGCGGATAGAGCCCGGCGCAGGCGACCGCGAACAGCGTCATCGCCTCGGCGAAACGGTTGATCGAAGTGCGCCACTCCTGGCGCAGCAGCAGGAGGATCGCCGAGATCAGGGTGCCGGCGTGACCGATACCGATCCACCAGACGAAGTTGATGATCGCGAAGCCCCACCCGACCGGATTGTTCAGACCCCAGATGCCGGTGCCGTTGACGATCAACTTGGTCAGCGCCATCAGGAGCAACATGACCAGGGCGAGCGAGACGGCGAACCCGAAGTACCACCAGCGCGGCGTCTTGCGGAAGACGATCTCGCCGATGTGGTCGCTCACCGTCGCCGAGGTGTGCCCGGGCGCGATGATCTGCGGCTTGACCGGCAGCGCCCGGTCGTCAACCGACATGGTCGCTCCCGTGGTCGTCACCGCCGTCGCCGTGGGCTTTCGAGCCCGCCCGATCGGCTCCTGGATTTGGGTTGGTCAGCTTCGCCAGGTAGGTTGTCCGTGGCTTGGTGTTGAGCTCTTCGAGGATGCCGTAGTTGAGCTGCTCGGCCTTCCAGCGCGAGACCTCGGACTCGGGATCGTTGACGTCGCCGAAGACGATCGCCTCGGTCGGGCACACCTGCTGGCAGGCGGTGCGGATCTCGCCGTCGCGAATCTGGCGGCGCTCCTTGCGCGACTCGATGCGCACATGATTGATTCGCTGCACGCAGTAGGAGCACTTCTCCATGACGCCGCGGCTGCGCACGCTGACGTCCGGATTGCGCATCATCTTCAGGACCGGAGTCTCGAAGTCGTTGTAGAGCAGGAAGTTGAACCGCCGAACCTTGTAGGGGCAGTTGTTGGCGCAGTAGCGGGTGCCGACACAGCGGTTGTAGACCATGTCGTTGAGGCCTTCGTCGCTATGGACAGTGGCGGCCACCGGACAGACCACCTCGCAGGGCGCCTGCTCGCAGTGCATGCACATCACCGGCTGGTGATGCACCTCGGGATCATCGACCGAGTTCTGGTAGTAGCGATCGATGCGGATCCAGTGCATCTCGCGTCCGCGAGCGACCTGGTCCTTGCCGACGATCGGGATGTTGTTCTCCGACTGACATGCGATCACGCAGGCGTTGCAGCCGGTACAGGAGCCGAGGTCGACCGCCAGCCCCCAGGCGTAGCCCTCGTACTCGAACGGCGGGTAGAGCGTCTGGTCGGACGTCGGCTTGTGCCCCATATGGGCCACGAACTCGGGGTGCTCCAGATACTCGTCGAGCGTGCCGGTGCGCACCAGGTGGCGCTTCTCGGCCTCCCGGCCTTCGAGCTCGATGTTGCTGTGGAGCTGGGTCGAGGCGAGCTGATAGCTCCCCTCGAGCGGTGCGAGCGCGACTCCGGTGGCGAGCCAGGGCGCCTGCGACGTGCGCAGGGCGTAGGCGTCGAAGCCGGTGCCTTCGGCGACCTTGCCGGCACGGCGGCGGCCGTAGCCGAGGTGCAGGGTGATCGAGTTGTCGGGCAGGCCGGGCTGGATCCACGCCGCCGTCTCGAGCGTCCGGCCGTCCGAGGTGAGCTCGACCCGCTGTTCGTTGGTGATGCCCAGGCGCGCGGCCAGAGCCGGCGAGATCAAGGCGGCGTTGTCCCAGGTCAGCTTGGTGAGCGGCTTCGGGCACTCCTGGAGCCAACCGTTGTTGGCGTAGCGGCCGTCCCAGACGGTGGGATCGGGCCGGAAGATCAGCTCGAGCTCCGGGCCACCCGCGCTCGCCTCGGCGACCGCGCCGGCAACCGCTTCCGGAACTACGGTTACCGGCGCGCCGGCCGGCGCGCTGCCCTCGACGAACCCGTCGTGGAGCCAGCGCCGCCAGCGCTTGTCGAAGCCGCCGTCACCGGAGCTGTTTCGCCAGTGATCACGCACCAGCTCGTAGCCGGGCATCGGGCCCGCCTCGGTCAGGCTCGAGAGCACCTCGGTCGCCGTGCGGCCGCCGTAGAGCGGCTCGATCAGCGGCTGGATCATGCTCACCGTGCCGTCGTGCGTGCGGGCGTCACCCCAGCTCTCGAGGAAGTGCGCCTCGGGGAGGTGCCACTGGCAGTACTCGGAGGTTTCGTCCTCGTACAGCGACAGCCGGATCCGGCGGCCCACGTTGAGCATCGCCTCGGTGAAACCGAGATCCGTGGGCGCGTCGAACACCGGGTTGCCGCCCAGGATGAGTAGCAGGTCGACCTCTCCCGCCTTCATGTCCTCGGTGAGCTCGGTGATCGACGCGAGCTGGTCGACCGGCTCGACCTCGACAGACGGCGCATGGAAGACCGTCGAGCCGACGTTGTTCAGGGCTTCGTTGATCGCGTGACAGAGCGTGTGCACCTCGGCGCTCGCGTGCTCACCGGCGATCACCGCCGAGCGTCCGGCGTGGCTTCGAAGATCGGCCGCGGCGACGTCCAGCCACGCACCCCGACCCTCACCCGGTTCGGCCGCGCCGCCGGCTCCCGCCACTCCGAGGCGCGAAGCGAGCGCCGCCGCCACGGCGGCGACTTCGACGCCGCGCACCGGCAGCCGATGATCGGCCAGGGTGCCAGTCAGAGTCGGCGTGCTCTCGACCGAGTAGAGGCGATTCATCGAGCGCTTGCCGTCGCGGATCCGACGCAGGCGTGCGAAGTCCCGCGCACAGGTGAGATGTCCGGGGCCGTCGGTCAGGAAGTCGGCGTCGAGCGCCACCACGATCTCGGCGTTGGAGAGGTCGTACCGAGTCTCCACCGCTTGACCGAACGCCGCCTGAGCTCCGGCACGCGCCGTGTGGCGGCCGGCGGCTTCGTACTGATGCCAGCGGGCGCGCGGGTGCTGTTCGAGGACCCGCCGGATCATCGCCCCGAGGGTCGGGGAGGTGACCGTTCCGGTCAGGATTCGCAGGCGCGCGCCGCCGAGCGATCCGAGGGCGCGAATCGCCTTCTGGGTCTGGGCGAAGAAGCCCTCCCAGGTCCGAATCCGGCCCAGCTCGCGCACCACCTGCGAACGATCCGGGTCGTAGAGGCCCAGGATCGACGCCTGGGCGAACAGGTCGGTGGCGCCGGTGCCGGCCGGATGCTCGGCGTTGCCCTCGACCTTGGTCGGGCGGCCCATGTGGCTCTCGGCCAGGATCGGAAGGGCGTAGCCCCCGTGCACGAAGCTGGTCGCGAAGTGGACCGGCTGGCCGGGGATCAAGTTCTCGGGTTGGTCGACGTAGGGGACGATCTTCTCGAGCGGCTGCTTGGTGCAGGCGGTGAGGCCGCCGAGCGCCATCGAAGCGCCCGCCAGCTGCAGGAAGCGTCGCCGGTCGACGCCCTCGGGCCAGCTCGCCGCTTCGCGTGGAAACTCGCGGTGGATCAGCTCCTCGAACTCGGCGCTGCCGGCGAGCTCGTCGAGGCTGCGCCACAGCTCCTGGCCGCGTTCGCGGTCGAGCTTGCGCCGCAAGTCGTCGAGCTCGAGTCGCCCGGCGTCGGTCCCACTAGGTTGGTCGGTCATCGATGGCACGTCGAGCAGGTCACCTTGCTGTTGATGTCGTGTTCGGCGACCAGCCGGGCTCCCTGCTGGTCATCTTCGGGCACCCAGCCCATCGTGTACACCTCTGACAGGGGTCTCACTTGACGCTCCGGGTTGCGATGGCACTCCAAGCACCACTCCATCTGCAGCGACTCGGCGCGCATGATCAGCGGCATCTTGTCGACCCGGCCGTGGCAGCTCTCGCAGCCGATCCCCTTGGACACGTGGATGCCGTGGTTGAAGTAGACGTAATCAGGCAGATCGTGGACGCGCGTCCACTCGATCGGTCTGCCGGTGCGGTAGCTGTCCCGGACCCCCGCGAGCATCGGGCTCTGCGCCCAGATCTGCTTGTGGCAGTTCATGCAGGTCGCGGTCGGCGGCACGCCGGCGAAGGCCGAATCCTCGACGCTGGTGTGGCAGTAGAGGCAGCTGATGCCGAGCGCGGCGGTGTGGTGATCGTGGCTGAACGGGATCGGCTGCGCCAGGACGACGCCCTTGCCCGTGTTGTAGGACGAGCGGTCGAGCATCGCGAACAGACC
>JAJCXP010000080.1 GCA_029263375.1 Acidobacteriota bacterium
CTGGTCGACGATAATGCTATTCACCTTCTCGGCCACTGCCATGGATCGATCCTCCTTGAGTGATTGGCCCGACTGTCATCCTACCGAGAATTCGGTTTTCCCGGTCCCCTCTACAAACGAGCTTCGGTTTTCTAGCACAATTGCGGAGGCGAAAGCCAGTTCAGCGCCGTCGATCTTCTCACCAGGAATAGCCGAGTAGGGCCTTCGTCGAGTAGGCGGAGAGCAGCGCGAAGCCGAAGCTCAGCATGGTGCCGATGAGAATGTACTCGGCTTCCATACGATTTTTCGTCTCCTTGAGCTCTCCGAACCGGAAGATCGACTTGGCAGCGATCAGAAAGCCGATGCTGGACGGCTGAGCGGTCAGAACGAAGAGCAGGATGAGCGCGCGCTCGAGCTGGCCGATGATCCGGCCGCCACCCTTCAAGCCCCGGGCTTCGAAAGAGCCGATCTCGCGTTGCAACGGCCTCACCGCCAGACCGACCACCACCCCACCGGCGAACACGGTGAGCACAACGCCCGATGCGAGAATCAGTCCGTCCAGGAACCTCGACCCCCACAACGTCAGACCGAAAAGCAACGGCCGAGTCTCCGCAACGAGCGCCGCGATCGCCACCAGACTGGCCGCGTGGGCGACCTGGTCGAGCAGGAAGGACCGAAGGCTTCTAGACCCCGCTCGCGCCTTGATCGCATCGATCGACGCATGGGCCACGAACACGGCGAGCGGCACGAGCCAGCTGCGCCACGCACCGCAGAGCACGTAGGCCAGGCCGGCGTGCAGGAGCGAGTGCTGAAAGAGGGCTCCAAGCCGATGTTTCTCGCCGGCGATCCGGTCCGACTGGAGCAGGAAATCGCCCAGGAGGTGGGCACTCGCCAGGCAGATCAGGATCTGAAGCGCCAATGGGCTCATGGCAGGGATCGTACAAGCCTCTGAGCCTGTTCCTGCTGGGAACAGGTCATTTCGCTTGTTCGCCGTCGTTCAGGGTCGCGACGACGCCTTCAAAGTAAGCGAGACCAACCTCGATGCTGGCCCAGGAGGACCGGTCGAGGTGCTGAGCCACCGCCTGCTGGCTGATCGGTTTCGGCGACCAGCTCTCGGCGATCTCGGCCTGCTTCAGCCCACGTAGAGCCCCCGTGATCGCCCGCGCCTGTTTGTCGCTCCACTTGGACGCCAGCGCATCGATGAGTTGCACAACCACGTCGAGTCCGCGCTCCGCCGGTCGATCCGCCGCGACCAGGCGCATCCCGCCGCGCTTCTTCATCGACTCGAGGGTCCCTCCCGACAGCCGAAAGGCCTCGCCATCTCCCTGAAGAATGCCGGCCTCGGGCACGAAGTCGACCCGGCCGATTGCGATCGCCACTCGGGTGTCGAACTGATGGGACTCCATCCGCGACCGCAGATCGGCGCGGAAGTAGAGCGCGACCCGGAGCGCGGCCGCGGGTTTTTCGACCAGGATCTGCCATCCGTCACCGCGGAAGATCTCGGGCGGCGCCGCAACAACGTCGCCGAGCTCCTCCGAGATCGCCCGGGATGTCAGGAGCATCGCAGCCTGCATCGCTCGCCGGTCAGAGCTCGACAGGCGCGACGAACCCACGACGTCCCCCGTCAGAACGGCGTACGGTTTGTCTCTCTCAATCTGCATCGCGATCGATCTCGATTACAAGTTATAACACTTGTAACTGTGAATTACAAGCGAATTGACTTGTTCTCTTCTCACTGCAAAGGTGCCTGCAAAGGTGCCTCACTGCAAAGGTGCCACACGAATGTATGGCACACATCTGCGGCGCCCGCCTGAGGGAGGTGCTGAGGGAGGTGCCACACGAGTGTACGGCGCGAACTACGGCGCTGAGGGAGGTGCTGAGGGAGGTGCCACACGAGTGTACGGTGCTGGAGGGAGGTGCCACACGAGTGTACGGCGCGAACTACGGCGCCGCCCAAGAGGTGCCGAAGAGGTGCCACACGAATGTGCTGCACCCCTGAGTGCGAGACCGACTCCCGCCGAGCTAGATGTACAGGCCGCCGGAGACGTTCAGGACGTGCCCGGTCACGTAGCTGGCTTCGTCGCTCGCCAGGTATCCCACTGCCCAGGCGATGTCTTCGCCGGTTCCCAACCGTTTCAAGGGAATCGCGGTCGAGAGCTCGGCCTTCGCGCTTTCGGGCAGGGCTTCGGTCATGGCGGTTTGGATGAACCCCGGCGCCACCACGTTGACGGTGACGTTGCGGCTCGCGAGCTCCTTGGCGAGGCTCTTCGAGAAGCCGATCAGGCCGGCCTTGGCCGCCGCGTAGTTCGCCTGCCCGGCGTTGCCCATCAGCCCGACCACCGACGAAATCGAGATGATCCGGCCGTACTTGCGGCGCATCATGCCGCGGGCGAGCGCCTTGGTCACCGCGAACGTGCCGGTCAGGTTGGTGCGCAGCACTCGGTCCCAATCCTCCAGGCTCATCCGGACCAGTAGGTTGTCGGCTGTGATGCCGGCGTTGTTGACCAGGATGTCGATCGCGGCGAACTCCTCCGGCAGCTCGCCGAGGCGATCGGCGACCGCCTCGCTCGCCGAGAGGTCCAGCGCAAGCACCGCGGCTTGTCCGCCCTCCTGGGTCAGAGATCCTGCGAGCGCCTCGAGCTTGTCGACGCTGCGTGCAGCGAGCACGACCCGAGCCCCCTGCGCCGCGAGGCGGCGCGCGATCGCTTCGCCGATCCCTTGAGACGCACCCGTGACCAGCGCGGTCTTTCCATCCAATCGAAAACTGCTCAAGCGTTCACCTCGTCTTCCTGCTCCAAGAGCTCAGCGAGCTTGTCCGGCTCGGTCAGGCTAAGCGTTCTGGCATCGCTCGCGATCCGGCGGACAAGGCCGGCGAGCACAGTCCCAGGGCCTACCTCGACGAAGTTGGTGATGCCGCCCTCGCCCGCCATCCATTCCACCGACTCGACCCAGCGCACCGGGCTGTCGACTTGGCGTATGAGTGCTGCGCGCGCCTCGGCGCCGGTGGTCACCGGCCGTGCGTCGACGTTGGTCATCACCGGCATGCGTGGGTCCAGGAACTGGGTCGACTCCAAGAGCGGCGCCAGTCCGAGCCGCGCCGGTGCCATCAATTTCGAATGAAAAGGCGCCGAGACCGGCAGGATCAGAGCTCGCTTGGCGCCGCGCTCGCGGGCCAACTCCGCGGCCCGCTCGACCGCCGCACGGTGGCCGGCAACGACTGTTTGGCGCGGTTCGTTGTAGTTGGCAACGCCGCAGTGCTCCGATTCGCCGGCGGCTTCCTCAGCCAGCTCTTCGACTGCCACAGCGTCGAGGCCGAGGATCGCGGCCATGCCGCCCTCTCCCACCGGCACCGCTTCCTGCATCAGCTCGCCGCGGCGCCGCACCAGGCGAAGCGCATCACCAAAATCCAGCGCGCCGGCAGCCACCAGAGCCGAGTACTCGCCGAGACTGTGGCCAGCGACCAGGGCCGGTGCCGGATGTCTCGCGGCCGCAGCTCGATGTATCGCCACCGATGTCGCCAGAATCGCAGGCTGGGTGTTCGCGGTCAGCTGGAGATCCTCGGCCGGACCCTCCCAGCAAAGTGCGGTCAGGCCAGGTAGGGCCGCCTCGGCCTCCTCGAATGCCTCGCGACACTCGGGGTGCGCTTCGGCCCAGGATCGCCCCATGCCGACCTTCTGTGATCCCTGACCCGGAAAGATGAAGGCGACAGCGCGGCTCATTAGACCTCCTCGACCATTCCCTGCTTCAAGAGACGGTTCTCCTGTTCGTGCAGTTCGGCGACCTCTTCCTCAATGTGCGTGTGCAGGTCGGCGCGCACGAACTCGACCGCACGACGGATGGCGCTCTCGATCGCTCGCGGGCTGGACCGACCGTGACCAATGAAGCAGCCGCCCTGAACGCCGAGGAGCGGTGCGGCGCCGTGCTCGCGATAGTCGGTCCGCCGGCTGAGGTTGTCGAACGCGGGGCGCGCCAGGAGGTAGCCGAGGCGTGTGCGCCACGTGCGGCCCATCTCCTCGCGTAGCATTGACGCCATCAGCGACGCCAACGATTCTGCGCTCTTGAGGATGACGTTGCCGACGAACCCGTCGCAGACGATGACATCGACCGAGCCTCGGAACACATCTCGGCCCTCGACGTTGCCGACAAAGTTGAGCCCACTCGCCTTCATCTCGTTGAAGACGGCACGAGTGAGGTCGGTCCCCTTGGTCTCCTCCTCACCGATCGACATCAGCCCGACGCGCGGCGCCGCGGTGCCGAGCAGGCGCTGGGCGTAGGCGTGCCCCATGACCGCGAACTGGCGCAGCTGCGCCGGCCGGGTGCCAACATTGGCCCCCACGTCGAGAACCACGGTGCGGCCCGTGCGGGTGGGAAAGACCGCAGCCAGCGCTGGTCGGTCGACACCGGGGATCGTGCCGATGATCAGCTTGGCGGCGATCATCGCGGCGCCGGTGTTGCCCGCGGTGACCACCGCCTGGGCGGCCTGGTCGCGCACAAGCTCGGTGCAGATCCGGATCGATGACCGGCGCTTCTTGCGGATCGGCGTGATCGGCGGCTCGTCCATACCGACCGTCTGGTCGGCGTGCACGATCTCGAGCGAGGGGACGGGCCCACCCAGACGCTCGAGCTCGGCCTCGATCACGCGCTGGTCGCCCACGAGAAGAATCTCGGTACCGGCTTCCAGCGCCATTCGCCTGGCACCTTCCACGGCAGAGCGAGGCGCGAAGTCACCGCCCATGGCGTCGACAGCTATCTTCATCCCGAAGGGCTGATTCTAGTTTGTCTGGAGGGCCGACCACCGACCGCACTGCGAGCGGGTAGGTGCCAGACGCTTGTCCTGGGCCCCTGTGGCGCAGCTCGGCACCGAGATCGCAAGCCACCGGAGCCGGGCTCACGGCCCCTCCGGAGACTGCGGCAGCCGACCTCCTGAGGCGTCGCTAGATCTCTTTCGCTTCCACTACTTCGCGGCCCCGATAGTGGCCGCAGTGGGGGCAGGCTCGGTGCGGTAGCTTCGCTTCGCCGCAGTTCGAGCAGGTCGAACTCGCCGGCTGAGGCAGTGCATCGTGAGCCCTGCGTCGATTGCGGCGTGCCTTGGAGTGTCGTCGTTTCGGGTTGGCCATTGTTAGTCCTCCAATCCGCGCAGATCGCGCAGCGCCGACCAGCGCGGATCGACCGCAGGCTCCAGGCAGTCACACGACTCCTGGTTCCGGTCGATTCCACACTCGGGGCAGAGCCCGGCGCAAGCTTCACGGCAAAGTGGTCTCATGGGTACGTTGAGTAGCAGTTGCTCGAACAGGAGAGGTTCTGTGTCCAGGATGCCTTCGGTGACGTAGTGAACGTCCAGATCTTCCGCTTCGAGCTCGAATTCGCCTTCGGTGGGTTCGTCGCGTTCTGGAAGGAGGAGTAGCTCGAGCTCGACAGAGACCGGTTTCGGAGAATCTACCAGGCAGCGCTGACAGGTGAGCGTTTGCTGATAGTCGAGCTTGCCCTTGAGAAGGTGCCCGGCTCCTGTATCGGTGATCGTTCCTCTCCAGGCGACATCGCCGAGGTGAACCACCTCCGGGCGATCCAGGATTGACGGCTCGATCTGCCGCTCCTCCTGCCACCGGAAGGGCTCATCGCCGATTCGATCCAAATGGACTCGCATACAGCGCCCCTCTGCGACCGGATGAGGCTAAGGGAGAGGCTGCCTGGAGTCAAGCGAATATTGACGGGATCGTGAGCCTGGGACCGAGGTGCACAGGCGTGAATCGCCAGGCGCTGGCCCGGGTCAGCCCTTGTCTAGAAGCGGAGGCCGAGGCCGATCAAGGCGGTCTCCGGCCCGAAGGTGAACCGAACCTCCCTCTGGCTTACGAAGGGGACCTGGAACGTCATGTAGCGCAGCCCGGCCTGGAAGCTCCAGTGCTCGGAGCCCGCCAGTGGGATGCGCATTTCGAGCACGCCGCTCCAAACGAAGTCTTCTTCGAGATCCGGCCGGGGTCTCTCCTCCAGCAGGTAGTAGCCGTTCGAGCCGACGACCTGGTAGCCCACAATCGGCCCACGGTACTGCTCAGGTCCCGGGCCCGCCGCTCTCTCGAAATCCGGTCCGTAGCTCCTCACCCTGAGAGCAACGTCCTCGGAACTCTGCACCCAGCGATCACCGTGATCGATCATGTAGCGCGAGTCGACAGGTGCGAAGGCGAGCTCGACATCGACGCCGAGCACGTTGCTCAACCGCTCCTCGAGACTCGAACCGACATCTCCGCTCGGAACGTAGGCGGGCTCGATCTGGCGCGCCTCGTCGAGCGACCGCCTGAACGCTTCGGAGAAGCCTTCACCGAGGGGTTCGTCAGGCGTCGCCGCCAGGGCGCTCGAGCTGTCGGCGAGAATGCTCAAACCAAGCACGACAAGCCAGATCCACGCCGTCCCGCGCTGCCCAGAGGGCGAAGCGGCACTGCCCTGATCGGTGGTTTCCATACCTCCTACTGAAGAGCAGGAGGCATGCCAGAGTGCTAGCGCGCAGTCTCCTACGGAAGATAAGCTCTTTCTTTGCAATCGCTTATAAGGCTTCCCGCCGAGTAGGTTCAAGGCGCGGGCAAAGGCCGCCCAACTGTACGATCTGCCAGGCAGCCGGTAAGACTTCCCGGGCCGAGACGAGGGTTCACACGAAGGTTCCACACGAATGCTCGAATCGCCCGAACTTTGAGCGAAGCTGAGCGACACCCCACGAATCGCTCACGGCGGACGACGCTGCTCGGCGCCCTACTCCACCTAGGCCAACCAGAAGCGCTCTGGAACGAGCGCGCTCCGCGAGTCCTGCGAGCCAAGGCCTGCAGCCCCCCCGAGCTGCGGTTCATTGCAGCACTGTCCAGTCGAGGCCAGACGCGGCTACTAGATCCGAAGCGGCACGAACTGCCCAGGCCCAGGGAAGCAGCCGGCCGGAAAGCTGCTGGGCAGTCCGGCCTTGATCTCCTTCGCCGCCTGGCGGTAGGCCGCCAGGAACAGCTTGTAGGAAGACTCGAGGGCTCGTCGCACCCTCGGATCGACAGCGTGAAACCGAGGAGCCGGCGAGCGTTCGCTCCTCTCAGGACGCGACTGCGGATCCAGCTCGAGAATCCGCTTCCGCCCCAAGACCGCACGACCTGCGCGACGCAGACCCTCCTCTCGACGGATCTCGCTGATGAGTCGCCGAACGCACGCCTCGCGCTCCGGCACACTCAGGTCCTCCCAGCAAGGTAGCGGGGCCAACTCTAGGGTCTCGACTGAGGCGAACTGCTCCTCGCGGATGGGCTCTTTGCTTCGGCGAGCGCGGTACATGGCGGTTCGGTCAATCCAAACCCCTCTCAACGGCTCGCCCACGGCTAGGCAATCGGCGGATTGCGCGCCCGGCCAGTGGCGCGGCGACTCGACCAGGCCTTCCTTGACGCCCTGTTGGAGGATGTACTTCAGTCTTCGCACCTGTGCCTCGGGCTCATGGCTGACGACGACCTCCGTGTACCGACGTCCCCAGAACCGCTCGCCCCATGAGTGCAATCGCCCGGCCTCACGTGCAACGTTCGAGTTGACGTAGCGCATGAAGTCGGAGAGCTGTTCTGCGTCAGTAACCCAAAGCAACAGGTGGCAGTGATTCGACATGTAGGCCAACGCGCACACGCCGATCCCGGTCATTCTTTGAGCTCTGGCCAGAACTCCGATGACGAGCTCTTTGAGAGCCCGGGAGGGTCTGAGGAGATATCGGCCGTGGATCGTTCGGCAAGTCACTTCCACGAGGCAGGGCTCTGGGATGAAGCGGAGTTTGCGTGGCACACCTCTAGGGACGCGATCGCAGACACACGTCTTGCAACACTCGTGTGGAACCTTGCTAACCTCGTGGCCGCATGGAGCCTGAGGAGCACGCCACCGACGCCGGCGAT
>JAJCXP010000081.1 GCA_029263375.1 Acidobacteriota bacterium
CGACTATGTGCTCTTTCGCTGGGATCGGTACGTGTTGACCTACGGGTTCTTCGATCAGCTCGACTTCGCGGTCCGGGCGCGGGACTTCTTTCAGAGTCTGATGGACTGGTTCGCCGGGGAGGGCAGCGATCCCGCGGACGCGATCGGTACTGCCGCCGACGGTACGGAGTCCGCGGTGACCGGCGTGATCGACGAGCAACCGTCACCTGTCTGGCGCTGGCTCCTCAGCGCTCTTATCGCCCTGCTCGGGGTGCTCTGGCTCTGGCGGGCGCGAGCACCGTGGAACGCCACGGTCGCCTACCGCGCGTTGCGCTCGGATCTGGTCCGGCGCGCCGAGCAGCTCGATCGTGAGCCCGAGACGCTCGGCCCGACCGAAGTCGAGCGCCGGCTGGTCGCCTCCTGTCCGGCGGCCGCATCCGAGACCCGCCGAATCGTCGGGCTCTACCTGGAAGAGAGCTTCGCCGAGCGGCAGCTCTCGGACTCCGAGCTGGCCGAGCTGCGCGATGTTCTTGGTGTGGTCCGGCAGGCGCTGCGCAAAGTCGCCTAATTCGACGGTGCACCCCGGCGGGTCCGTCGCCTTCGGTTGGGTCCCAGCGAGCCTCGCTCGCCGGATGGGCTAGGCTCTTTCGGTGAGCCCGGCACGCTGCCTCTCGGTCCCATTCGTGTTGATCCTCGCGTCGACGGCCTTCGCTCAGCAAGCCGTCACGTTCTCGACTCAGGACGGCGGCCTGGTCGAGGCCGACCTCTACGGTGAAGGATCTCATGGAGTCGTACTCGCCCACGGCGGTCGCTTCGACAAGGAAAGCTGGGTGGATGAGGCTCGGGCGCTGGCCGAAGCCGGGTTCCAGGTCCTGGCGATCAACTTTCGGGGCTACGGCGAGTCCCGCCCGCCTTCGGGCGTCACCGATCGCTACGAGGGCTGCCACTACGACGTGCTCGCCGCGGTCAGCTACCTGCGCGAGCACGGCGCCGAGGAGGTCTCGGTGGTCGGCGGCAGCTTCGGCGGTTGGGCGGCGGCAAACGCCTCGGCGGCGTCGGAGCCGGGTGAGATCGATCGGCTGGTGCTGCTCGCCCACGGCTCGATCGAGCACCCGGAGCGGATGAAGGGTCGCAAGCTGTTCATCATCGCCCGCGACGATCCGCAGGGCGGCGGCGCACTGCGACTGCCGGCGTTCCGGGATCAGTTCGAGCGCGCACCCGAGCCCAAGGAGCTGCTCGTTCTCGAGGGGAGCGCGCACGCGCAGTGGATCTTCGGGACCGAGCAGGGGGAGCGGTTGATGGACGAGATCCTCCGCTTCCTCGGAGCGCCCTGAGCTCTCGTGCCCGGGCGTCGCCTAGTACGCGTTGATCTTCAACCCGTGCCGCACGGTCATCCAGAGGATCTTCACGTCGAGCTTCAGCGACCAGTTCTCGATGTAATAGAGGTCGTACTGGAGACGCTTCTTGATCGACGTGTTGCCGCGCCAGCCGTGGACCTGGGCCCAGCCGGTGATGCCGGCCTTGACGCGGTGGCGGTGCATGTACTGCGGCATGCGGTTCTTGAACTCGCTGACGAAGGCCGGGCGCTCAGGGCGCGGGCCGACGATGGACATCTCGCCTTTGAGGACGTTCCAGAGCTGAGGCAGCTCGTCGAGCGACCAGCGGCGGAGGAAGCTGCCGAAGAGGGTCCGGCGCGGATCGTCCTTGACCGCCCACACCGGGCCGGTGCTCGATTCGGCGTTGACCCGCATCGAGCGTAGCTTCCAGATCATGAACGGACGGCCGTCGAGGCCCATCCGCTCCTGCTTGTAGAAGATCGGCCCGTGGTCCTCGAGCCAGATCAATAGGGCGACGAGCGGTAGGAAGGGCAGCAGCAGGAGCAGCGCGGCGGCGGCCATCAGGATGTCCATGCCGCGCTTGACCATGCTGTGCCAGCCCTGGAGCGGCACCTGGGAGAGGTTGATGACGGGGGTGCCGTCGAGGTCCTCCATGGTCGCGCGCAGGGTCGCAAACTGGAGGATGTCGGGCACCAGCTTGACCTCGACGCACTCGCGCGCCACGGCTTCCAGCACCCGGAGGGTCTTCTTGTGCGCGTCGAGCGGCAGCGTGATGAGCACCTGGTCGACGTTCTGTTCGATCAGGATGTCGCCGATGTCGGACAGGGTGCCGAGCACGGGCACGTCGACGAACGACGCCTGCGCCTTGCCGGGGTCGTCGTCGAGGAATCCGACCACCTGGAAGCCGAGCTCCTCGTGGTGGCGGATCTTGCGGGTCACTTCCTTGCCCAGCGAGCCGGCGCCGACCACCAGGATGCGCCGCAGGTTGTGGCCGCTGCGCCGGAGTCGCGACAGGAGGTTGCGAATGATCGAGCGGCCGCCGATCACCAGGAACAGGTCGAGCGCGGCGAACAGGGCCAGAAACGAGCGACTGTAGGTGAACGGGCCGTTGGTGCCGTCGGGCTGCTGGTACTCGGGTCGCCACCAGGTGATGACCACCGACAGCAGGACGGTGGCGAGCAGAGTGGCGACCAGGACGTTGAGCGCCTCGTCGACACGCGATCTGCCGCGCCGGACTTGATAGAGCCCGTGGAAGTAGAACACCACCGGCCAGAGCAGGATGATGAACGGCAGAAGTGCGAGGTAGCGATCGAACTCCGGCAGGTGGGACTTGACGAACGCCGACGGCAAGACCGCAACTTCGAAGCGGAAATACCAGGCGGCGAAGAAGGCCACCAGAGTGCAGACCAGGTCGCTACCGAAGTAGGTCGCCTGGGTCAACCGATTGCGGCGGTGGATCAGGTTTCTATCCTCTCGTCGAGCAGACCGCGCATTCCCTCTACGAAGCGCTTGGTGGAGAAGGTCTCCGCGCGTTTCCTGAGATCCAATTTATTGAAACGCAGGTTGAGCGTTTTGTCAATCGCTTCGGCGAGTGCCTCGGCACTGTCTTCCTCGGTGTACAGCGTTCCGTGAACGCCGTCGTCCACGATGTCCAGGATTCCTCCCCGGCCTGTGGCCACCATCGGGGTGCCGCAGGCGAGCGCTTCGACGCTCGAGATGCCGAAGTCTTCCACACCCGGCTGGAGCACACAACGGGCTCCGCGGTAGAGGTCGCGCAGGGTCTCGGCGTCGACGCGCCCGAGCAGCCGGGCCCGGCCGTCGCCGAGGCGCTCCAGACGGCTCTGCTCGGGGCCGGTGCCGACGATTCGCAGCTCGAGGCCGAGGCGAGCGCACGCTTCGATCGCCAGGTCGACCCGCTTGTAGGGCGCGAGCGCCTGGACCATCAGGCAGTAGTCGCCTCGGTCGACCTCCCCCGGGGTGTAGAACTCGACGTCGACTGGCGGATGGAGGACGCCGGCCGGGCGACCGTAGAAGCGGCGAATGCGGTCGGCGACGAAATTGGAGTTGCCGACGAAGCGGCTGACGCGGTCGAGGGTGGCGACATCCCACTCGCGCAGGTGAGCGAGGATCGTCGAGCGCAAGCGGGCGACCGGACCGGTCTGGTTGGGGAAGTAGGTCAGCTGCTGGTCCCAGGCCCAACGCATCGGCGTGTTGCAGTAGCAGAGGTGGTAGGCGCCGGGCCGCGGGATCACCGACTTGGCGACCGCATGGCTGACGCTGACGATCAGGTCGTAGCTCGACAGGTCGAGCTCTTCGATCGCGGTCGGGAAGAACGGCAGGTAGTGCCGGTAGTAGCGGCGGACGAAGGGTGCGTTCTGGAGACCGCTGGTGTGGATTCGATGACTCTCGAGCGCCGGGCTGATGGTGCCAGGGAAGTGGAAGAGGGTGTAGATCGGCGCGCTCGGGAAGAGCGCTGCGATCTCCTCGAGGACGCTCTCTCCGCCGCGCATGCCGGTCAACCAGTCGTGTGCCAGTGCGACTCGCATGGCTAGGTCGAGGGCGGTCTATGAGCCGTTGCCGGCGAGCACCCGGTCGTAGATCTCGAGGGTGCGCTCGGCGGTGCGGCTCCAGCGGAAATCCTCGGCGCGCTTGAGACCGAGCTTGGCTAGCGCCTCCCGGTGCTGCGGGTCGCCCAGGCACTGGGCGATCGCCTTGGCCATCTGTTCGATGTCGAGCGGGTCGACCAGCTGCGCGTACCCCTCGGCGACCTCCTTGAGCGCCGAGCTGTTGGAGGTGATGACCGGCACGCCGCTCGCCATCGCCTCGATCACGGGCAGTCCGAAACCCTCGTAGAGGGTGGGGTAGAGAAAGAGCGCTGCGCCCTGATAGAGCGCCTTCAGATCGGCGTCGGGGACGTGGCCGAGCAGACTCACCCGGTCGCCGATGCCGAGTTGCTCAGCGCGCGTGCGGATCTTGAAGTCGCGAGTCTCGCGATTGCCGACACAGACGAGCCGACCGTCGGTCAAACCGATGTCGAGCGCCCGGGCAAACGCCTTGACGACGCTGTCGAGGTTCTTGTGCGGCTTGGGGTTGCCGACGAACAGGGTGTAGCCGGGCTCGAGCCCGAAGGCCGCCAGCCGCTCGCGGAGCGCGGCGTCCGGCAGTCGCTCCGAGAAGCCCTTGGAGACGCCGTAATAGACGACTTCGATTTTGCGGCCGTCGACCTCGAAGTACTCCATCAGGTCGGCCTTGGTGTTCTGCGATCCAGCGATGATGCGGTCGCCGCGCACCAGGCTGCGGCGGATCATGCGCTGGGCGTAGAGAAAGGCGAGCGGTCCGGGCAGGAACTGCGGGTAGAGCAGATGGATGATGTCGTGGATCGTGACGACCGCTTTGCACGGCACCATCGCCGGCAGCACGTAGTGGGTCGCGTGGTAGAGGTCGAGGCGCATCCGGAAGAGTCGCCATGAGAGGGCGAAGAGCTCGCGCACGGAGTAGACCGGCGAGCGCTCGACGACCAAGCGGAAGTTGTCGGGCAGGTCGGCCAGCAGACCGTCGTGGGAGGCGCCGACGAACAGGACGTAGTTGTTCGTGTGATCGATCTCGCCGATCGACCGCACCAGATTCTGGATATACGTGCCGATGCCGAAGTCGTTCAGCTTGCGGGCGTCGATGCCGATGTTGTGCGCCAAAATGTGTCTCGCTCCGGCCCTATTGTAGAGATCTCAGGAAGATCTGCTCCATCTCTCTCGCTGCGCGGTGCCAGGTGAATGTCGCGGCGCGTTCGACGCCGCGCTCGCCGAGCTCGCGGCGGAGGCCGGGATTCGACAGCACCCGGCGCAGGGCGCGCGCCAGGTCGTCGGGGTCGTCGGGGTCGATCTGGAGTGCCGCCTCGCCCGCCACTTCGGGCAGGCTCGAACGATTCGAGGTGACCGTCGGGACGCCGCATGCCATCGCCTCGAGCGGCGGCAGCCCGAAGCCCTCGTAGAAGGAGGGGTAGGCGAACAGGGTCGCGGCTTGGAAGATTCGCACCAGGCGAGTGCGTTCGGTATGACCGAGCCAGATCAGGCCGAGCTCGGCGAGCTCCTCGATCCGGCGTCGCAGCCGACGAGAGTGCCAGCCGGCGGCGCCGGAGAGCACGAGCGGTGGCGTCGACCGGTCGTCGCGGCGTAGCGATTCCCAGACGTCGATCAGGAGCTGGACGTTTTTGCGCGGCTCGAGAGTGCCAACGTGAAGGATGTAGCCGTCGGGGCAGCCCAGCTCCGCGCGCGTCTCGGCGATCGCCTTGGTCGTTGCCGGCTCGAACTCGGTGCCGACTCCGGGGTAGACGACCCGGACGCGGTCGGCGCACTCGGGAAAGTGAAACCGAAGATCGTCGGCGGTGGAACGCGAATCGGTGACTACGGTGCGAGCGGTGTCGAGCGTGTGCCCCAGGAAGGGCAGGATCGAGAGCCGCAGCTTGAGCTTGTGCGATTCGGGATAGAGCATCGCCGTCAGGTCGTGCACGGTGACGACGGCCGGTTTCGTGAGCCTGAGCGGCAGGGTGATCAGAGGCGACCAGAGGAGGTCGATATCCGGCCGGCTGACCCGCCGGGGGAGCACGATCTGCTGCCACCAGACACCGAGCGGCGCGGGGTGGCACTCGAGCTCGACGCCCGCCCGCCGCAGCTCGGCCTCGACCGAAAGCGGCGCGTGCGCCATCCCGATGTAGCGGGTGCCACACGAATGTTCGGTCTCGAGTCCGCCGAGGGTGCCGCCGAAGGTGCCAGGCGAGTGGTTGAGCTCCCGCAGAATCTCGAGGGTGTAGAAGCCGATGCCGGCCGGAGGCCCGACGAGCGCGCGCAGGTCGACGGCGATCGTGGGGCGATCAGTGGTCTCGTTCACGGTCGCGGCCCCGTGGTCGTAGCGCGCCGACCTGCAGCACGTCTCCAAACGTCGACCGTGATCTCGCCCGAGCGCTTCCAACTGAGTGCCGAGGCTCGCTGCGCGCCGGCTCTGGCGAGGCGTTCGCGGGTCGCGCGCGAGTTGATCGCCTCCTCGACCCGCTCTGCGAACAGGTCGGGTCGATCAGTCGGCGCGTAGAGCGCAGCCGCGCCGGCGACCTCGTGCAGCGCGGCGATGTCGCTGCAGACCAACGGCGTTCCTGCCCAGAACGCCTCTACCGCAGGCAAGCCGAAGCCCTCGTAGAGCGACGGGAACACGACCACCGACGCACGGCGGTAGAGCGCCGCCAACTCCCCTTCGCTGACGTAACCGAGGTGGTGGGCCCACCCCTCGCGCTGAGCGGTCGCGATTGCCGAGCGGATGGCCTCGGCTTTCCAGCCGAAACGGCCGACGAACACGAGGTCGGGAACTGGTACGGAACGCAGCCTGAGGTGGCGCCAGGCCTCGAGGAGCATCAGGATGTTCTTGCGTGGCTCGAGCGTTCCCACATGAAGAGCGAATTTGTCCGGTGTCGCCGCCGGTGGCGTGCCCTCGGTGATCTCGCTGAGATGTCCGGGGCCGTGATGTACAACTTGTACCCGTGCGGGCTCGGCATAGCCGTAGGCAGCTAGCTCGTCCTTGATCGCCTGGCTCACAGTGATGATGCGCCCGGCTTCGAAGATCGAGTGTTCGAGCTTGCCGGTCAGCTCACTCAGGGTCTCTTCCTGAAGGGTCCAGGGGACGGTACGAAAACCGAGGTCGTGCACGGTGACGACACGGGAGCCGCGCGCGAGTCGGAAACGGCGCGGCAGGAAGTAGTTCGGTCCGAAGATCACGTCGTTGGCGTCCGCCGCGATCAACAGCGGCTCGAGTCGGCGTAGGAGGCGGATCAGGAGGCCGCGCGGAACGATCAGATCCTCCGGCACGTCGTGTAGGACCCACTCGAGTGCCGGTCCGGTGGGCAGCGGGACCTGCGGCTCGACCCGGTCGGGGCTGTCGACGACAGTCGGTCCATAGAGGCGGAGCCGAAGGTCAGGGCGATCGGCCACCGCCTCGAGGAGGCGGTGCAGGTACCAACCGACGCCGGTCAGGGGTTCCCAGAGGGCGGCGATCTCTACCCCCACGGTCAGGCGTGGATCCGGGCTCCGGTCTCCGAAACGGCGGCCGAGCGTGCGCAGCCAGGCGAAGGTTGCGACCGCCCGCCGCGGCCGGAACATTCCGAGCGCGACTTTCACGTAGTGCACGCCCTGGATGCGGGTCCAGTTGTAGAGCCGGTGGGTCCTGGGAAGCCGGCGGGCCAGGGCGCGACGCATGTGCCTGGCAGTCCAGCGATCGCCGGCGTCGGTGGCGTGCTCCTCAGGCTCCATGCGGCCACGAGGTTAGCAAGGTTCCACACGAGTGTTGCAAGACGTGTGTCTGCGATCGCGTCCTTAGAGGTGTGCCGCGCAAACTCCGGTTCATCCCAGAGCCCTGCCTCGTGGAAGTGACTTGCCGAACGATCCACGGCCGATATCTCCTCAGACCCTCCCGGGCTCTCAAAGAACTCGTCATCGGAGTCCTGGCCAGAGCTCAGAGAATGACCGGGATCGGCGTGTGCGCGTTGGCCTACATGTCGAATCACTGCCACCTGCTGCTTTGGGCTACTGACGCAGAACAGCTCTCCGACTTCATGCGCTACGTCAACTCGAACGTTGCTCGTGAGGCCGGGCGACTGCACTCATGGGGCGAGCGCTTCTGGGGACGTCGGTACACGGAGGTCGTCATCAGCCATGAGCCCGAGGCGCAGGTGCGAAGACTGAAGTACATACTCCAACAGGGCGTCAAAGAGGGCCTGGTCGAGTCGCCGCGCCACTGGCCGGGCGCGCATTCCGCGGATTGCCTAGCCGTCGGCAAGCCGTTGAGAGGGGTCTGGATCGACCGAACAGCCATGTACCGCGCTCGCCAGAGCAAAGAGACCCTCCGCGAGGGGCAGTTCGCCTCAGTCGAGACCCTAGAGTTGGCCCCGCTGCCCTGCTGGGAGGACCTGAGTGTGCCGGAGCGCGAGGCGTGCGTTCGGCGACTCATTAGCGAGATCCGTCGAG
>JAJCXP010000082.1 GCA_029263375.1 Acidobacteriota bacterium
CCGTCGGTCAGCACCACCAGGCCCCGCCGTCCCTGCTGGCGCTCGAACTGGATCAGCGAGTAGAGAATCGAGTCGTAGAGCGCGGTGCCGCCCTCGGGTTCGAGCTCGTCGAGACCGGAGACTAGATCGGGAACGTCGCCGGTGCGCGATCGCACCAGGGTCAGCCGGGTATCGAAGTCGACCAGGAAGGCCTGATCACGGTCGGTGAGGGTTTCGGTCAGAAAGGTGGAGGCAGCCAGCCTCGTCTCCGGCCAGAGCTGCTCCATGCTGCCCGAAGAGTCGAGCGCCAGGCCCAGCAGCAACGAGACATCCGGAGCGAGGAACAGGCCCGCCGGCTCTTCGAGCTTCTTTCCGTCCCGCACTCGGAAGTGCTGGCGCTCGAGACCCAGGATCGGCGCACCGCGTTTGTCAGTCACCAGCACCTGGAGCTGCACCAGGCGAACGTCGACTTCATCGGTGAACCCAGGAGCGTTCACCAGTTCGACATCTTCGATCGTCCGACCGTCGCCGAGGCGCGCCTCGACGCGGACGAAGTCGCTCGGCTGCGCCTCGGCACGCGGAACCCCGACCGTGAGGACACCTTCCAGAAGCTCCCCGGCGCCATACCTGCCGGCCTCGGTCTCGTTCAAATAGACGGTGACCGACTCGAGCTCCACCGACTCCGGCACCGAGACCCGGGCACGCACCGAGACGCCGCTCGCACCGAGCGGCTCGAGCGCTTCGATCGTCACCCGCAGCGCGCGTCGCGGCCGGTTGACGATCAGCTCGTCGCCGCCGAGGACCGCTCCGGACCGGTTTCGGACCTCGACCCGGACGGTCTGCTCGCGCGGCGGCTCGTCGAGCCGAACGCGAGCCTGCCAAGGCGGCAGCTTCCGGCTGTCCGCCTCGACGCCGTCCACGAGGAACACCACCGACCAGGGCTCGGGCTCGATCACCAGCGCCTCGAACATGACCCGGCCGCTCAGCTCACCGGGGTCAGGGGGCAGGAGGCGGACGACCTCGCCGGCATGCGCCGGTAAGACCGCGCCGGCCATCAGAGCCAGGACCGCCACCGCCAGTCCACCGAGTCGCGTCGATCTGCCGCTCATGGCTGGTACCGCCTCACCTCGCGTGCTCGGTGACCTTCGCGCATGACCTCGACCTCGATCTGGGGCAGAGTGAGGTCGTCGCGTGCGGCCGGCTCGTAGACCAGAAGATACTGAGCTCGGAGCTCCTGCTCGATGCGCCGGTATACGGCGGGTAGATCCTTCGGGCTCGCGACGCTGAACGCCCGGCCGCCGGTAGCGTTGGCCAGCCGACCCGAGTCCTCGACAGGCGCTCCGAGGACCCGGCCGAGCGAGATCGTGTACACCGTTACCCCGGCCTGGACCGCCAGATCCACGACCTGTTCGATAGGAAAGTCGCTGCCGACGTCGCTGCCGTCCGACAGGACGATCAGCGCCCGCCTGCTGCTGCGACCGGTGAATTGGAAGAGCGCATGAATGATCGCGTCGTGGAGCCGGGTGGCCCCCCAGGCGCGCAGACCAACGGCCCCGAAGCGCAGCGCCTCGGAGTCACCGGTGAACGGTACCAGCGTGTGGAGGTCGTGGTTGAAGGCGAGCAGACTCGCCAGATCGCCCTCCCTCAGGACGCGCTCAAAGAAGTCGTGGGCGCTGTCGGCGGCGGTCTCGAGCCTCCGTCCCATCGAGCTCGAGATGTCCATCAGGACGGCGATGTTGAGCGGCAGATTGACGAGCGGCTCCACCCGCACCACCGGTCGGGCATCGCCGGCCTCCCAGACCCGAAGGTCATCCTGCCGGATCCCGCTGGCCGGTCTACCAGCTCCGTCGAGCACCGTCAGGTAGAGCTCGCCCAATTGAACGTCGACCCGCTCCGGCGCCCCGGGACCGAGAAACAGGACGTCATCCTGCTCCTCGCCCCCCACCAGCCGCACTCTCGCCGACAGGTACTCTGCAGCAGAGGCCGGCCGGTTGGGCAACGGACACTCGAACGGCGGTCCGGTCGCCTGATGGAGCGTCCGGCGGGCGTACCGGCACTCGAAGCTCTCCACCAGAGCCCCCTCCGGCAGAGTTACCTGCACCGCGACCCGAGCCGGGTCGGAAAGGCGCCCTCCGAAGCGTACCTGGAACGGACGGTTCGGCGGCGTCAGGGTGCGCCGGTCCTCGGCCAGATGGCGGCGTGAGGGATCGAGAGCGATCGCCACCAGGGTCGCTTCGGAATCGATCTCCGGTAGCCGGTACAAGAAGGGCGGCCGGTCGTCGATCTCGCCGGGGGCGCCGTCGAGCCGGAACTCGACCGCGGCGATCGGACCGCCGTTGGTGATCGCCTTCGCCACCGAGCGGCCGCGCGCGTCCATCGTCGGCGGCAGAATCTCGACGCTCGGGAAGGTGTTGAGCTGCACCAGGTCGGTGCGGGTCAGGCGCGAGAAGCCCTCGGCGTGACCCGCTGGCTCGGGCGCGTCGGAGGCCGGCTCCGGTACCTCGATCTCGCGATCCTCGCGCAGGAGCGCCAGTTGATAGCGATCCGCCGCCCGGAGGCGCAGCCGGTAGCGACCCGGGGGCAGGCGTCGATAGAAGGCGAGCTCGACCGACTTCCCCGGCGCCGTGCCGGCGATGTGGTGTGCGATCTCGAAGGAATCGACCAGCCGGCTGCCGTGAAAGACGTCGCCGACGATCGTGACGCGATCGAAGATCTGGCCGGGCGCGAGCTGGGCCAGCCGATCGAGCGGCACTTCGAGCCGACCTCGTAGGATGGTGTAGCGGGTGAATGCTCCGGGGAAGTCGATCTCCAGGGCGGCGGCGAAGTCGGTCCTCTGGGGCAGGTCGTGCAACCAGTCGGCCGGAGGCTGCGGCCATCCGGTGGCGGCGCGCAGGTCATCGAACGACCGGGCTTGCTCGAGCGCCCGACGCAACCGCCCGAGTCCGGCGCCGTCGAGGCAGGCGCCGGTGTCGAGCCCGGAGATCAACTCGTCGACCGAGCCGTACGAGGTCAGACCGCGGGTCAACCCCGCGACGTCGCCCGGCGCCCACGGTTCGAAGCTGCCCAGGGCGAGGGTGGTGGATTCGACGAACACCAGGTACTGCGCTTCCGCGACCTGCGCGCCCTGGAAGGCGAGCTGCCACGGCTCCCAGCTCCACACTTCGAGCCGACGCAGCGAGCCGCAACGCTGGAACATCTCGATCGACCCCGGCTTGCCCACCAGGACCACCGCGCGCTCGCGACCAGGCGACCTCGAACGCAGCCGGCGAGCGTCCTCGAGATTACGGCGCCAGCGCTCGAGGGCATCGGGTCCGCGGCTGCGCCAGAGCGCTTCGACAAACAGCTCGCGTGCCCGATCCTCTTCGAGGATCTGAAAGTAGAGGCGCTCCTCCTCGCTCAACAGCGGCCCTGCGCGCTCGAGCCAGGCGTCCCAGAACCCGTCCAGGCGGCTGCCGGGCGGCATCGGCTGCGCCGCGACCGCGCCGATGAACATCAGCTGGCTGAGCAGAACCCACGGGGCGGCCACCGCGATGCGCGGTCGTGGTCCGGTCATCTCGTCGGAGCGTACTTAAGCAGGTACGGTGCCACACGCATGGCGGGCAGACGCGGCGCGGCCAGCCGCTACGGTGCCACACGAATGGCGGGCGAACGAGGGGCGGCAGCGCGGTTTGACGTCTCGCGGGTCGGATCGCGTCCTCGTTCGGGGACGCGCGACCTGGGCCTCTCGCTACGCGACGGTGGAAGAATTCCCGGCTAGTCGATGTAGCCGAGCGCCCTCAGGGCGTCGAGATCTTCGCTGGTCAGGTTTGGCGGCGGCAGATCGTCGGCCACTGCCAGCCCCGCGCGCACGGTTTCGAGCCAGGCCGCGAGCTCGGCGGAGGGCTTGGCGCCCTCGGGCGACAAATCCTCCAACTCGGTCTCGTCGGTCGCCAGATCGAACTGCTTGTGGCGACCGTTCACCACCCGGTAGATCTCCTTGCTGCCGGCATCCAGCCGGGCCACCTCCAACAGGCCCCGGGCCCGCAGGCGGGTCTGCTCCTCCTTCGGTTCGACCGAGCTGCGGTGCGCCTGGAACAGGCTGACGCGGTCGGCCGGCCCGGGCTCGCCGCGCAGCAGAACGCCCGACCAGTCGTGACCATTCACGAACTCGGGCACTTCGGCGCCCAGCAGGCCGAGGATCGTCCTCGGAAGATCGACGATCAGGGCCGGCTCGCCGACCACGCGCGGCGCGATCCTGCCCGGCCAGGAGAAGCCCAGCGGAATGTAGAGCGAGTACTCGTACAGGTGGCGACCGTGGCCGAGATAGCCGTGCTCGCCGAGGCTCTCCCCGTGATCGGAGAAGAACACCACCAGGACGTCCTCGCGGTCGACGCGCTTGAACACCTCGTCGAGCAGGCGGCCGGTGCGATCGTCGGCGAAAGCGATCTCCGAGTCGTAGCGCTTCTGGGCCGAGAAGAACGTGCCCGCGCGCTTGACGCCGATCTGCTGGAGGAAGTCCCCGCGCAGCCGGTACGGAGCGTGCGGCTCGATCATGTGGACCCAGAGCAGAAACGGCTTGTCGCTGCCTGCCAGGTGACCGTCGAGCCATTGCAGGCCTTCGTCGACCAGGTCGTCGGCAGTGGCCTCGCTCTTGGCCAGGCCGAACCAGCGCTTGCGAGTCAGCACCGCTTCGTAGGTCTCGAAGTGCTCTGCGAGACCCGAGAGCTCGTCCTTGAGCGTCCAGTTGCCGACAAAGGCGGCCGTCTCGTAGCCCCGGCGGCCGAGACTCTTGGTGAACGAGAACAGATTCGGGCGGACCCGGAGTCCGTTGCGGGTCGAGCCGTGCTCGTGCGGATAGAGCGACGTCAGCATCGAGGCCAGCGCCGGAGCGGTGAGCGGCTCGACCGTTCGGGCATTGTCGAAGCGCGCGCCGCCGGCCATGAGCCGGTCGATGTTGGGGCTGGTGTTGCGAGGGTAACCGTAGCTCGAGAGGTTCATTCCGCGCAGCGTGTCGATCGAAACCAGCAGCACGTGCGGCTGTGACGCGGCGCCCGCCGATGACGGTGCGGCATACGGCGTCAGCGCGGCGACGAGCAGAATCGTTATCCTCCAACCTCTCATGGCCGACGGAATGTACCAGAGGTGCAGCTACAATCTCGCGGGCCGATGACGACCGAACCGGGTAGACCTCGACGAGGCGGGATCAAGCGCTGGCTGAAGCTCGCCTTCGGCCTGGCGATCCTCGCCCTGATTGCTCGCTTCGCCGCCGGCGTCGACTGGGCTCTGCTGGGCGCCCGCATGCGGACCGCGGATGGGCCCCTGGTCGCTCTGACCGCGGCGCTGCTGCTCGCCCGCCTGCTGAGCTGGCATCTGCGTTGGTCGGCGAGCCTGGTCGAAGCCGGTGACAACTCGCCCGCAACGCGTCGGCTGGCGATCCTGCTCGCCTCGGTGGTGACCAACCACGTCGTGCCTTCGATGCGCCTGGCCGGCGGCCTGCTCCGGGCTCGCTACATCGCTCGCGGACCGCTCGCGTTCGGCGAAGCGTACGCCACCGTCCTGTTCGACACCACCATGCACCATGCCACCAGCGGCATCTTCACCTGGTTGACCCTGGTGGGCGCCTGCTGGGCGCTCGGCTATCACCTGCCGGCAATCGGCGTTCTCGTCGCCGGCAGCGCTCTGCTCGCCTACGTCGCCCGCCGTCTGCGCCGCGACGACCCGCTCGAGGGCATGATCCGCCGCTACCTGCGCCGCCTGCAGGAGCCGGGCGGCCGTCTGGGCTCGCTGGTCAACCGGGGACGCGGACTGGCGGCGATGATCCGCCTCCTGGCGGGTCGGCGAACGTTGTGGTGGCGCGTGCCGCTCTGGAGCGTGGTCTGGATGACGACTTCCGTCAGCGCTCAGTGGACGCTCTTCTACGCGCTCGACGTCAAGGTCGGCTTCTGGACCGCGGCGGTGTCGATCGGGCTCGGAGTCCTGGCCACCGTGCTCACCCAGACCCCCGGTGGCATCGGCTCGACCGAAGCCGCCATGGTCGCCGCCTACGCGGCCTTCGGCGTCGACCAGGTCGACGCGCTGGCCGGCACTCTCCTCTATCGCGGGCTCCACTACGCCCTGGTGCTGGGACTCGGACTGCCGAGCCTCCTCTACTGCGAGCTCGCCCGAGGAGAGGGGACGGACGGCTCCGCTTCCGGGCCCGATGAACCGGTCGCGTAGTGACCCTCTTTTTCCCTCCTTTTCCTCGTACAATCGGGCGGATGGCGCTATTTCGCAAGAAGTTCAGGCTGACCGCCTGCGCAACGACCGGTGGTTGAGCGGCCAAGGTAGGTCCGGGGGACCTTTCCGAGCTGCTGGAACCCTTGAGCCGGCTGGCCGCGGCCGACGAGCGAGTGCTCGTGGGCCCGGACACCGGAGACGATGCCGGTGTGTTCATGGCCGACGGCCTGGCGCTGGTCGCCACGGCTGACTTCATCACACCGGTCTGCGACGACGCGCGGCGCTACGGCCGGATCGCGGCGGCGAACTCGATCTCCGACGTATACGCCATGGGTGGCACACCGCTGTTCGCACTCAACCTGTGCTGCTTTCCCGAAAAGGACGTTCCGGACGGAGTGCTGGCGGAGGTTCTCCTGGGCGCCAGCGAGGCCGTCACCGAGGCTGGCGCCGTGATCCTCGGCGGCCACTCGGTACGCGACGACGAGATGAAGTTCGGTCTCGCGGTCATCGGAAAGGCCGACCCGGAGACCATGCTGACCAACGCCGGCGCCTTGGCCGGCGACGACCTGGTGCTGACCAAGCCGCTCGGCACCGGCGTGCTCATTAATGCCTACAAGATCGACAAGATCGACGCCGAAGGCCTCGAGCCCGCGCTGATCGAGATGGAGCGCCTCAATCGGGTCGCTAGCCAACTGGCCCTCGAGCACGGCGCTCACGGCGGCACCGACGTCACCGGGTTCGGGCTGGTCGGCCACGCCCTGGGAGTAGCCAAGGCGTCGGGCGTCGTGATCGAGATCGACTTCGAGCGGCTGCCGGTTCTCGACGGCTTCTACGACCTCGTCCGCCGCGGCATCTCGACCGGCAGCACCGGCTGCAATCGCGACAACGTCGAGGGCTTTTTCGAAGATCGCGCGAATCTCGATCCTGCGCAACTCGAGCTGCTGTGCGATCCGCAGACATCTGGCGGGCTGCTGTTGTCGGTGCCGCCGGACCAGACCGCCGCTCTGGTCGACGCTCTGATCGCGTCCGGCCATCGGGCCGCGCACGTCGGCCAGGTCACCGAGGGCGGTCCCAGGGTCGTCGCTCGATGAGCTGGCTGATCTACGGCGCCAACGGCTACACCGGAGAGTTGTGCGCGCGCGAAGCGGTGCGCCGCGGCTTGAAACCGGTGCTCGCCGGACGTCGCGCCGAGGCAATCGGCAAGCTGGCGAGCGAGCTCGATCTGCCGCACCGCGCCTTCGCGCTCGACGACGCAGCGGACCTGCGAAAGGGCCTCGACGGCATCGAAGCGGTCCTGCACTGCGCGGGCCCGTTCGTCCTCACGAGCGCCCCGATGATCGCCGCCTGCCTCGAGAACGGCGCGCACTACCTCGACATCACCGGCGAGATCGCGGTGTTCGAGGGCGCTTTCCGTCTCGATGAGCGCGCCAAGGCCGCGGGCGTCGTGCTGCTGCCCGGCGTCGGCTTCGACGTCGTGCCGACCGACTGCCTCGCCGCGACCCTGGCGGCCGAGGTCCCAGACGCGACCCACCTGGAGCTGGCCTTCCATTCCGCGGGCGGCTCGATCAGCCCCGGCACTCTCAAGACGATGATCGAAGGACTGCCCCACGCCGGCGCGATCCGCGAGAACGGCAAGATCCGCCCGGTACCGGCCGCTTTCGATTCGAAGAAGATCGAGTTCGGCTGCGGCGAGCGCTGGGCGATGACCATCGCCTGGGGCGACGTCTCGACCGCCTTCCGCAGCACGAAGATCCCCAACATCCGCGTCTACACCGGCACACCGCCCAAGGCGATCCGCCGGATGAAGCGGATGCGCCCGCTGCTGCCGGTCGCCGGCCTCGCACCGATCAAGAAGCTCATGAAGTGGTGGGTCGGGCGCACCGTCACCGGTCCGGATGCCGAGACCCGGCGCACGGGTCGGGTCTACCTCTGGGGACGCGCCCAGCGCCCGAACGGCACCGGCACGACCGGCACCTTCGACACGCCCGAGGGCTACGCCTTCACCGCGGTCTCCGCGGTCGAGGCGACGACGCGCGTGCTCGCGGGCGACGTCCCCTCCGGCGCCCTGACACCCTCGCTCGCTTTCGGCGCCGATTTCGTCGGCTCGATCGAAGGCGTCGGCGATCTCGCACTGTCGAGCTGACGGGACCGCCTTGGATCTCATCGCCACCTGCGCGCTCGGCCTCGAAGAGCTACTCGAAGCCGAGCTCGCGGCGCTCGGCGTAGGCGAGACCACCCGCCACCGCGGCGCGATCGGCTTCCGCGGCGGCTGGACCGACGTCTGGCGCACCAACTGGCGCCTGCGGACCGCGAATCGCGTTCTGGTGACCCTCGACAGCTGGCCCGCCGAGGACGGTGACGCGCTCGCCGCCGGCGCCGGCAAGCTCGTCGACCAGCGCACTCGCGCCTGGGACGGTCTCGACTGCGCCACCCTCTTCCAGCCCCATCGCACCTTGGCGCTGCGAGCCAGCGCCAGCGCCTCGCAGATCCGCGACGTCCGCTGGGTGACTCTGCGGGTCAAGGACGGCCTCGTCGACGCCCAGCGGCGCGAGTACGGCCGTCGCTCGTCGATCGACAAGAAGTCGCCCGACCTGGCGCTCCGGGTGTGGCTCCACCGCGACCAGGCGACCCTCCTGCTCGACACCTCGGGCGAGCCGCTCGACCGGCGCGGCTATCGGGTCCAGACGACCGAGGCGCCGGTGCGCGAGAACATCGCCGCCGCCTGTGTGCTCGCGAGCCGTTGGGACGGCAGGGGTCCGGTGGTCGACCCGATGTGCGGCTCGGGGACGCTGCTGGCCGAGGCGGCGTCGTTCCAGCTCGGGCGCGCCGCCGGAGCGATCCGGCGCGGTTGGAGTTTTCAGCGCCTGCCGAACTACGACGAGAAGCGATTCCGGGCGATCAGCGAGGAGCCCGCGACGCCCCCCGAGGCGATCGCACCCGGCTCGAAGCTCGAGCTCTACGGCATCGACGCCGAAGACAGCGCCGTCGAGGCCGCCCGCGCCAACCTCACCGAGGCCCGACTTGCCGATTTCGCGACCCTCGCCCGTGGCGACGCGTTCGACTTCGAACCGCCGGCCTCCCCCGGGCTTCTGATGCTCAATCCCCCCTACGGCGAGCGGCTCGAAGGCTCCCCGGAGCAGTGGAAGCGACTCGGCGATCTGATGAAGCAACGCTACCGAGGCTGGCGCGCGGTAGTTCTGGCCGGCGACACGAATCGCGGCAAGCACATCGGCCTCAAGCCGTCGTCGCGGCTGCCGGTCAGGAACGGTCCGCTCGACGCGCGGATCCTGGTGTTCGACCTCTACTAGCCCGGGGGTGTCGCGCCGGCGGTCGTGCGCACGTGCCAGTCTTCCGCCGACCGGACTCCTGCGAATCGCACCTCATGACATCAGGGGGTGCGCCGGCCGTGCTCCATCTACCGCGGTTGGTTCTGGTGGCGGCGGAGGCGCCTCCGCGCCGTCCGCCAGAGCTTCATTGCGAAGAAGATCGGGTACAAGAGTGGCAGCACGTACCAGTAGCACCGCCAGGCATAGCGGCGGAGGAGTTTCCGCTGCCACCTCTCTGCGACGTCCTCTCGCTCACGGTGCTCCGGCGCCTGTGTAGCGTGTAGGTGATGACCGAGCTCATGAAAGAGCACGTCGCCGACGAGAGCTTCCTGAACCAGTGGGATCCGCAGCAACGAAGGTTGCCATGAACTGAGGATGTTATCCAGGAACAACTCGATCCAGGCCGGTTCTCCGCGCCGCTCCCGGTGGTAGAGGCCAAGACAGTCGCGGATCGCCACCTTGTGCCCACGAGAGCCCGTCTTTCTCCTACGGCGATCGTGGCTGAGTCCCGAAGCATTCGTCAGGACGACCGAACCGAGAGCGATCTGAAATCGCGACGGCGTACCTTTCAAGAGGCGCCGAACAACCGGCCCAACGGCGATTGGGGGTGCCCAATCACGGTAGCTCTCAACGACGTTAACCACCGATCCCCCTAGCGAGCCAAACAGAATCTGAGCCTGGCCGGACGCAAAGTGCGTCGGCTGGCGCGAGCCAGCGTTCGTCGGGGTGCAATCGAACGGGCGTGGGTCTTCTCTGGAATCGCATGCAGGCGGACGACGGATCGAACCCAGTTGGCAGCGGCGTCACCTAGTCCTGCTCGAACGAGATCCCCAAGCTCTCGACCGGCGCCTGCCCCCGCCCCCGCCAGAACGCCAGCGCCGCTTCGACCACCAACCACACCGCCATCACCAACAGAATCGAGCCGACCGCGAACAGCGGCCCCGTACCCTGATCGAGCTGCGCCCAGAAGTCCTTCAGGTTCGAAACCATCGC
>JAJCXP010000083.1 GCA_029263375.1 Acidobacteriota bacterium
AGGAGGACTGCCACCTCGGTACCGGCGTCCAGACCGCTTCGTCGAATCGTTGGGGTGACTACTCCTCGATGAGCATCGACCCGGACGACGACTGCACCTTCTGGTACTCGCAGGAGTACTACGAGACCACCGGTTCGTTCGACTTCACCACCCGCATCTGCAGCTTCAAGCTGGCGGACTGCGGCCAGGGTGGCGGCATCCCGTGCGGCGACATCGCTCGCTTCCAGGCTCGCTGCCGGCCGGGTGGCCTCGTGCAGTACCGTGTGATCATGACCGACACCAGCCACAACGGTGCGACGGTCACGTTCCAGGTGGACGGCGCCAACGACGACACCAGGACGATCACCGGCACCGGCAGGGCGCAGGGCGCGCAGGGCGGCTTCGCCCCGGGCACGCACACCGTGACGCTGTCGGATCCGGCGGGCTGCTTCCCGGCGCGGACCGTCACCTGTCCGTAGCCTGACGATTGTTCTCGAAGTATCCGGCCCCACCGCTGAGGCGGTGGGGCCTTTTTCTTGCCCCCGGGCTCAGCGCCCCTGAGCGGTCCACCGGTAGGATGGCCGCATGACCGATCCGGTTCCGAACGCTCAGACCGGCCGGCTGGAAGTCGGCCTCGCCGGCGCCGGCTCGCTGCGTTGGGCGGCCGCCGACATCACTCCGGCGCTTGAAGAGGCTCGCCTGCGGCTCGATCTCTCTCCGATCTCGGCCATCGCGCTGGGCCGCGCCCTGACCGGCGCCGCCCTCCTGCGGCGGATCTTCCTGAAGGTGCCGTCGCGGCTGCTGCTCGAGGTGCGCGGCGACGGCCCGCTCGGCCAGATTCTGGCTGAGTCGGACGAGCAGGGTGCGCTGCGCGGGCTGGTCGGGGAGCCGCGGCTCGAAACGCCCGCGGACGGACAGATGCGGATCGCGTCGCTGGTGGGCAAGGGCCTGTTGCGCGTGACCCGCGAGCACGGTCGTAGCCGCTATTCGGGAGAGGTCGAGCTGGTCAGCGGTGAGCTCGGCGACGACCTCACGCACTACCTGCAGCAGAGTGAGCAGATCCGCTCCGCGGTGCTTCTCGGCGTGCTGACCAAGCCGACCGGAATCGCGGTCGCCGGCGGCTTGATCGTCGAGGCGCTGCCGGGCACCGAGGACGAGGTCATCGATCGTCTCGAGCGCAACATCAGCTCGATGGAAGGGGTGAGCTTCCTGATGGACTCGGGAGGCGTGCCGGCGCTCGAGCGCGCCGTGCTGGAGGGGCTCGGGCGCGAGGTGATGAGCAGCCAGACGCTCGAGTACCGGTGTCGGTGCAGCCGCGAGGGGCTGCTGGACAAGCTTCGACCGCTGGCCGAGCGCGATCTCGAGGCGCTGCTGGACGTCGATGGCAAGTGCGAGGCAACCTGCGCGTTCTGCAATGCGCGCTACCTCTACAGTGCCGAAGAGCTCTCGGCCGCGAACTGACCCGGTCGGCAGGGCGTTGCCGGAAGCGCAACGCCCTGCGTCGGCCGGAGGGCGCTAGATGTTCTCCTGCTTCGCCAGCTGGTCGACCAGCCCCTGGATGTAGGCCTTCTGAGCCTCCGGCGCCTTGCCGTGCGCGATCTTCATGCTCCTGACGGCGTCATCCCACTTGCCCATGGCGGCGTACCCGCGCGCCAGGCCGACCTGGACGAACCAGGCGTCGGGGTTCTGGGTGACGTTGCGCTCGAAGATCGCCACCGCTTCCTCGAGCTCACCCTGGCCGAGCAGCTGGCGACCGAGGTTGTGGAGCTGGCCGGCGTTGGCGATCTCCAAGGCGCGGTCGTGGATCTCGGCGGCCTGCTGCGTCTCGCCCTTCTTCTCGAGGATCTGAGACTTCAGGTTCAGGTTGTTGAAGCGTTTGCAACGCGGGTGACGAAGCGGAGAGCGTAGAGTAGGCCCGTGACCAGCTCCAGACGCCAGCTTCTTCAGGGCGCGGGCGCCGCCGCCGTGCTCGCTCAGATCGGAATGATCCGCCGGCAGGCCCGGGCGGCGACCAGCGCGGTGGCCGAAATCGATACCGCTACCAATACAGAAGGGCCCGCGCGCTCACCCTGGCGCCGCCACTACGGCCTCGAGGCCGACCTGGTCTATCTGAACCACGCTTCGGTGGGCACCGTACCGCTTCCGGTTCAGACGGCACACGAGAGCTATCTGCGGCTGTGCGAGACCAATCCGTGGCTCTATATGTGGTCCGAGCCCTGGATCGAGCCCCGCGAGGCGGTTCGGAAGCGGGCTGCGGCTCTCCTCGGCTGCGACTGGGAAGAGCTCGCGATCATCCACAACACCACCGAGTTCTTCAATGTTCTGGCGCAGGGTCTGCCGCTCGGCGCCGGCGACGAGGTGCTGTTCAGCTCCCTCAACCATTCGGGAGCGAGCGTCTGCTGGTCGCACCACGCGGCGACGCGGGGCTACGAGGTGCGGCACTTCGAGTTTCCGCTCGACGGCCTGGCCGACCTGAGCGAGGATGAGATCGTCGAGCGTCACCTGCGTGCGATCGGTCCCAAGACGCGGGTGCTGGTCCTGCCGCACGTCGACAACACGGTCGGGCTGCGCCATCCGGTGGCGCGGATCGCCGCCGCGGCGCGGGCACGGGGCGTGCGCTGGATCGCCGTCGACGGCGCGCAGACCGTGGGCATGGTGCCCGTGGACGTGCGCGCTCTGGATGCCGACTTCTTCGCCACCAGCTGTCACAAGTGGCTGCAGTCACCGAAGGGGCTCGGCCTGGCGTACGTGCGCCGGGAGCTGCAGTCCGAGCTGCGGCCGATGTGGGTCACCTGGGGGCAGAAGTTTTGGCAGGGCGACGCGCGTGTGTACGAGGACTACGGCACGCGCGCGATGGCGACCGAGCTGGCGCTGGGCGACGCCCTCGAGTTCCAGGCTGCGATCGGCGCCACCGAGCGCGAGGCGCACTACCTGGGTCTTCGCCGGCGCCTGCGGGAGCTGGTGGAGGCGCACGATCAGCTGGTCTGGCTCTCGCCCCGGAGCTGGGCGCTCGGCGCCTCGCTGATCGCGGTCGGGGTGCGTGACCGGTCGAGCGCGGAGCTCGCGGGCAAGATGTTCGAGCGGCACGGCATCGTCGTCCGGCCGTTCTCGTTGCCGGGGCTCGACGCCCTGCGAGTCTCACCCAACCTGGCGAATGACGAGCGCGACCTCGAGCGCTTTGTCGACGCCGCGATCGCTTGAATCGAGAGCGAGGGAGTCCTGATGCGCGCACACCTCTTTTCGACAATCGTCCTTCTGACACTACTGGCGATCGTGCCGGTTGCCCGTGCCCAGAGTGCGGCACCGGAGCTCGAACGCCAGGTCGAGGCGGTCGAGCGGGCGTTCGCCAAGTCGATGGCGGACCGCGACATCGACGCGTTCCGCGAGCTCGTCTCCGAGGAGGCGGTCTTTCTGGGCGGCGGTACGGCGCTGCGCGGTCGGCAGGCGGTCCTCGAGCACTGGAGCCGCTACTTCGAGGGCGCCACGGCGCCGTTCTCCTGGGAGCCCGAGACCGTCGCCGTACTCGAGTCCGGTCGCCTGGGGATCAGCACCGGTCCGGTGCTCAACGCCGAGGGCGTGCGAACCTCGACCTACACGTCGATCTGGCGTCTGAACTCTGCGGGCGAATGGCGGATCGTCTTCGACAAGGGCGACCGGTACTGTGAGTAGGCGGGCTACCTGGCCTTCAGCAATCTGTGGCCTATCGCGACGCGACGGCGTGTGAGCGCCGGGCCGGCTAGTCGTCCCAACGCCGGCTGATCACGCAGGCGTTGACGCCGCCGACGCCCATGTTCAGCTTGCCGGCAACCTTGCCGTCCAGCTGAGTGGCGTCTTCGACGATCAGCGAGCCCGAGTGCTCCCGCATCTGGGGGTGGATCTCCTCGACGCCGAGGTCGATCGGATGCAGGCAGCCGCGGGCGAATCCGAGGTGTTGCGCGGTCAACTCCCAGCCGCCGCAGACCGACATGCCGTGACCGAACGATCCCTTGCGGGCGGTCAGGCGGGTGGTGCCCGGGAACACCGAGAGCGTGTTCTGCAGCTCGGTCCAGTCGCCCGGCGTGGCGGTCGCGTGCATGTCCCAGGTGGCGACCTCTTCGGGCTTTACGCCGGCGCGCTCCAGCGCCTGGCCGATCGCGGCGCGCGGCCCTTCGCGGGAGGGCGTGATGATGTGGTCGGCGTCCGAGTTGTTCGAGACGCCGACGATCTCGAGCCCCAACGGCTTCATCCCCAGGCCGCGGAAATAGTCGACGTCGCCGACGATCCAGATGCAGGCGCCGCCGGACACGTGGGTGCCGCGCATGCCGGTGAACGGCTTGGACACCTGACCATCCTGAGCTACGACCCGGGCACGGTAGAACGCGCCTACCGTCAACGGATGCGGTGCCGGGTCGGTCATGCCGATGACGCACGCCTTCGCCTGGCCGAGTTGGATCGCGTTGCTGGCCAGCAGCAGGGCGGTGCCAAATCCTGAGCAGGCTGCCATCGGCGCCAGGGTCGTGCCGGTGATCTTGCCGAGCATCGAGATCTGGGCCGCCGGGATGTTCGGGATGTTCCAGAGCAGGTTGGCGTCGACCGCGTTCCACGGCTCCTCGGGGCAGCCGTAGCGCTGATTGAGCTTGCGGCGCGCGACCATCTTGCGCTTGATCAGGTGGCCCTTCTCGGAGTCGATGTCGCCGGCCAGCGCTTCGGATTCGATCGCGCGCATGTCGTTCAGGTATGCGTCCAGGCCTTGCGAGCGCGCCGTCCAGAACTCCAGCCAGGCTTCGAGCGCCGGCTCGAACTCGAGGCTCTCGGGATCCAGATCCGACGGGTCTTCCGGTGCGCCGAGCTGTTCGCGAAGGGCCGCGCGCGCCGGGGCGTCCTGCGCACGGTAGGCTGCCAGCGCCGGATTCTGATCGTCTCCGCACCAGAAGCGATTCCAGCGCCGGTAGGCGCGATCGTAGTTCCTGGAGATCTCGTAGGTCATGGGGAAATCGCCGAGCCCGGTGCCGACGTAGACGTGCGTTTCGGAACCGAGTTCGTGCAGCGCGTCCTCGATGCCGGGGTTCTGGCCGAGCGACTGGACAAAGGCGCCGATCGCGTACTTCACCATGTCGCCCATCTTGGATTCCAACTGGGCGAACTTGCGCGGCTCGAAGCGCTCGTCGATCCACTCCTTGTAGTCCGAGAAATCGAACTCGGGCTTGCCGACCAGGAAGTTGTTCGGGCCGAAGCCTTCGAACGGCGCCAGCCAACTCCCCTTGGTCGCCAGGTTGGTCTCGAAGCGGTCGATGTTCGGCGAGCGGGGCGCTACTACACCCCAGCCGAATATGCCGATCCTCTTCGTTGCTGTTGGCATGGTTGCTCTTTCCGGGCAGCGGCGGCCGAAGTCAAGGCTGAGCGTGGAGCAGTCATTCTTGCACACAGGAGAGGGGCGAGGCCGACGGACGTACGGACGTATAGACTTCGAGCAGTGGAGAAGAAGGGCGCACGGCGCGAGGCGATTCTCGAGATCCTGCACGACCGGGGTGGCCTCCGCGAGGGCGTCTCGAAAGAGGTGCATCAGGAGACCGGCGTCCCGGAGGCCGACATCTATGGCGTCGGGACCTTCTACCACCTGCTGTCGGATCCGGACGCCGGTGTACGCGTCTGCCAGGGGCTCTCGTGCAAGCTGGCCGACAGCGACGGTCTCAAGGCGCGGTTCGACGCCGAGGGCAAGAAGTCGTGCTTCACCGCCTGTCTGGGCCGCTGCGACATGGCGCCGGCGTTCTGGGATCCTGACGATGAGCCGCCGCTCGTCGAGTGCGCGCTGTCGCCGTCAAGTGACGCGCACGCGATCGACCTGGCGGCTGCGGACGGAACCGGCTACGAGGCGCTCGCCCGAGCGACCGAGCGCGGTCCCGACTGGGTGATCGACGAGCTCGAAGCGTCGGGCCTCACCGGGCGCGGCGGCGCCGGCTTTCCCGCGCACATCAAGTGGCGCGCGGTGCGCAATCAGGCCGAGACCGAGCGCTACGTGGTGCTCAACGCCGACGAGGGCGAGCCCGGCACCTTCAAGGATCGCGAGGTCATCCTCAGGCGGCCTCATCTGGTCGTCGAGGGGCTGGCGATCGCCGCCTTCGCCCTCGAGGCGCGCGAGATCTACGTCTACGTGCGCGGCGAGTTCGGGAGGGTCAAACGCGAGCTGGCGGCAGCGATCGAGCGGGCGCGCGAGCTGGGAGTCCTCGACGACAGCGTCGCATGGCACCTCGTCGACGGCCACGGCGCCTACATCTGCGGCGAGGAGACCGCCCTGCTCGAAGCGCTCGAAGGCCGCCGCGGCATGCCGCGCATGAAGCCGCCCTTCCCGGTCGAGAAGGGCTTCCGCGGCAAGCCGACCCTGATCCAGAACGTCGAATCGATCGCCTGCGTGCCCGCGATTCTGAACCGGGGCGGCACCTGGTTCCAGGAGGCCGGCCGCACCCAGCCGGGCTCGAAGCTTTACTGCATGTCCGGGCATGTCGTTCGTCCGGGCGTCTACGAAGCCCCGATGGGCGTCACCATGGCCGAGCTGCTCGAGATGGCCGGCGGCGTCGTCGGCACGCTCAAGGCGTTCTCTCCGGGCGGCGCCTCGTCCGGGTTTCTACCGGCGGATCAGATAGACGTGGCGATGGACTTCGCCGCTTTGCCCAAGGTGGGCAGCATGCTCGGCTCGGCCGGCGTCGTGGTCCTCAACGACACCGTCGACATGGTGGAAGCCGCGCTCAACCAGGCAGTCTTCTTCGAGGACGAGTCGTGCGGGCAGTGCGCTCCCTGCCGGATCGGTACACAGATCCTGCGCCAGATGCTGGAGCGCTATCTGGCCTCGGGACGAGATGCGTCGACGCTCGAGATCGTCGACGACGTGAGCTGGGGGATGTGCGAGGCGAGCATCTGTGGGCTCGGGCAGGCGGCGGCGTTGCCGTTGACGAGTGCGATGAAGCACTTTCCGCGGGAGTTTGGGGTCGGGACGGGGTAGGCCGCCGGGCTAGGATGGGGCGATGGCTGGACGGATCATCGATCGCCTCAGGAGCCGGTCTTTCAAGATCCTGTTGCTTCACCCGGTCTGGGCCTGGCAGGTGATGAGAACCGCCGGGCAGATCACGCCGGCGGAGGCCTGGAAGTTGAGCGAGCTGGCGGCCGGTGTCAGGGAAGGCGACACGATCGTCGAGATCGGTTCCTACCGCGGAAGATCGGCAGTCGCCCTGGCCTCTGGGCTGCGGAGGGATTCGAAGATCCGCATCTTTGCGATCGACCCGCACGAGGAGTTCCGCGGCGTGTGCGGCGGCGAGTTTGGACCGGCGGATCAAGCGGCGCTGTACCGCAACCTCGGTCGTGCCGGCGTCGGAAGAACGGTCGCGGTGGTGAGCCTGCCCTCGACGCAGGCTGCCTCAGCCTGGCCGCGCCCCGACATCGGGCTGCTATGGCTCGATGGCGATCACAGCTACGCGGCGGTGACCGGCGACTTCGGCGCCTGGCGGCCGCACCTCGCTACCGGTTGCGTGGTTGCTTTTCACGACAGCGATACTCCCGACGTGGCGAAGGCGCTCGACGAGTTGGAGGCCTCCGGCGAGCTGGTGCGGCGGGGGCGGGTCGATTCACTCACCTGGTGCTCGGTCGGGTGACCCCGCGCGTGGCATACTAGGAACAAGCGCCATGTCCGACTTCGTGATCATCGACGGCAACGAAATCAGCTTCGAGCCGGGCGAGACCCTGCTCCAGGCGGCCAAGCGCGCCGAGATCGAGATTCCGACGCTCTGCTGGGACCCGCGGCTCGAGCCCGCCGGCGCGTGCCGGATGTGTCTGGTCGAGATCGAGGGCTCGCGGCTGATGCAGCCGGCGTGCTCGTACAAAGCGGCGGCGAACCAGGTCGTCCGCACCCAGACATCGCGGGTCCAGCGCAACCGGGAGTTCATCCTGTCGCTGCACCTGGCGGACACGATCCAGGACCGCGACGTGATGGAAGACAACAATCCTTCGCGGATCCACGAGTTGGCCGAGGTCTACGGCACGGCGGGGGACTGGACCCCTGTTGCCAAGCAGCGCGTCGGCCGGCCGAACGATGTCAACAAATTCATCTCGTTCCGTCCCGACCGCTGCATTCTGTGCAGCCTGTGCACGCGCTACTGCGATCAGGTCGAAGCCGTGAGCGCGATCACGCTGGCGGGGCGCGGCGCCCACACGACGATCTCGACCGCCGACGAGCGCTCGCTGACCGACACCACGTGCGAGCTGTGCGGCGGCTGCGTCGACGTCTGCCCGACCGGGGCAATGACCGAGAAAGCGGCGGTCGAGTACGGCAAGCCGGAGCGCGAGCTCGAGAAGGTTCGAACCACCTGCAACTTCTGCGGCGTCGGCTGCCAGATCGATCTCAACATCGACACCGAGGCCAACCGGATCGTCAAGGTCACCAGCCCGCCGCCGGGGACGACCGTCAATGACGGCAATCTTTGTGTCAAAGGTCGGTTCGCGAACGACTTCGTCCACCACGAGGACCGTCTGACCACGCCGCTCGTGCGCGAGCCCGGCGGCGGTCTGCGCGAAGCGACCTGGGACGAGGCGCTGGATCGGGTGGTCAAGGGTCTGCAGGCCGCCTCGGCGCGCCACGGCAAGGACTCGCTCGCCTTCATCAGCTCGAGCCGCTGCACGGGTGAAGAGAACTACCTGATGCAGAAGCTGGCGCGCGCGGGGTTCGGCACCCACAACATCCATCAATGCGCTGCCACGTGACACGCGCCCACGGTCGCCGGTCTGGTGGCCACGTACGGGGCGGGGGCGATGACGAACTCCATTCCGGAGATTCGTGACGCCGACTTCCTGTTCGTAACCGGCTCCAACACCAGCGAAGCGCATCCCATCATCGCGATGGAAATGAAGCGCGCCATCCTCCGGGGCGCGAAGCTGGCGGTCGCCGATCCACGCAAGATCTGGATGACCGAGATCGCCGACTGGCACATGCAACTCAAGCCGGGCAGCGATGTCTGGCTGCTCAACGCGATGGCGCACGTGATCGTCACCGAGGGGCTCCAGTCGGACGACTTCATCGCGCAGAACACCGAGGAATTCGAGCGCGTGCGCGAAAACGTGCTGCGCTATCCGCCGGAGGAAGCGGAGGAGATCACGGGCGTTCCCGCGGAAACGATCCGCGAGGTGGCGCGCGCCTACGCGACCACCGAGAAGGCGGGGATCTACTACACCCTCGGCATCACCGAGCACACGACCGGCACCGACAACGTCTACGCGCTGTCGAACCTGGTGCTGATGACCGGGCACCTGGGGATCCGCTCGGCGGGCATGAACCCGCTGCGCGGTCAGAACAACGTCCAGGGCGCCAACGACTCCGGCGCCACGCCGGTGTTCTACCCGGGCTACCAGAATGCCGACGATCCGGCGGTGCGCGCCAAGTACTCCGAGGCCTGGGGCGTGCCGCAGAGCGAGACCACCGGTCTCAACCTGAACGAGATGATGAAGGCGATGTCCGACGGGCGGCTCAAGGCGCTCTACCTGCTGGGCGAGGACATCGTCATCTCGGAGCCGAACGTCTGCCGGGTCGAGCAGGCGATGAACGAGCTCGACTTCGTGGTGGTCCAGGACATCTTCTTCAACGAGTCGTGCCGCTACGCCGACGTCGTCCTGCCGGCCGCCTGCTTCGCCGAGAAGGAAGGCGTCTTCACGAACTCCGACCGGCGCGTGCAGCGGGTGCGCAAGGCGGTCGAGCCGCCGGGTCAGGCGCGCGCCGACTGGGAAATTCTGGTCGAGATCATGAAGCGCTCGGGGCTCGAGCAGCCCGACTACCAGGGCACCGCCGAGATCTACACCGAGATGGCCTCGCTGGCGCCCAAGTTCGCCGGCATCTCGCACGAGCGGATCGAGAACGAGGGTGGCCTGCAGTGGCCGGTGACCACTCCGGATGCGCCGAGCTGCGAGTACCTGCACAAGGGCGGCATCCTGCGCGGCAAGGGCCTGTTTGTGCCGGTGGAGTACCGGCCGCCGTTCGAGCAGGAGGACATCGAGTACCCCCTGGTGCTCTCGACCGGCCGCACGCTCTACCACTACAACGCCGCCACCCAGACGCGGCGCAACGAGCAGCTGGCCCACAAGCAGCCCGAGGGCTTCGTCGAGGTGCACCCGAAGAACGCCCGGCGCATGGGTATCGAGGACGGCCAGTTGGTCGACGTGGTCACTCGTCGAGGCCGGGTGCGCGCGCGCGTGATGCACTCGCGTCAGGTGCGCTTCAACGCCATCTGGATGCCGTTCCACTTCCCGGACGTGCGAACGAACTACCTGACCACCGACGCCGGCGACGCGGTCACCGGCACCGGCGAGTACAAGGTGTGCGCCGCGCGTCTCGAGCCGGTGCCCGAGTCGATTCCGGAGCAGGTGTTTCCGGGCGCGTTCGCGGCAGTGGAGTAGGCGCGGTTTTTCGCCGTCGGCTGGCCGTAGCTACGAGCTCGCGCGGCTGAGGCCCGGAAGCACCGCCCCGCAAGTCCGCAGCAAGCCGCTCTCGAGCAGGAAGTCGAGCAGGCTCTCTGCAGCCAGCTGGTGTGCGCGCGCACTCCAGTGATAGCCGCCCGGTTCGGTGCAGCAGCCCTCCTCCCGCTGCTCTGCGGCGAGCAGGGGCGGCGCGACGGACGTGCAGGCGACGCCCTCGATCTCGCTGCATGACTGTCTCAAGGACGATTCGCTCTCCTCGCTCTCGGCCGGATCGGTGAGCTCGCTGCCCGCCGGGAAGAAGGCGAACGCCGACCGGGCGCCGAGAGCCCGGCTCTCCAGAGCGATCCCCTCGAGCAGCGCGGTCGTGATCCGGCCCTTGCGGTAGGAGCGGATCCCGGAAAGGTTCTGGAAGCGGGTCGACAGGATCACCCCGAAGTCGAGCAGGCGCGGTCGCCACCGTTCTCGCTCGAGGAACTCCGCGGGAGTGGGGACCGGAACGCCCCGAAGAGTGAGCTCGCCGCCGGAGAGCTCGAATCGCGGCTTCGCATAGTCGCGGAACGACAGGAGATTCCGGTAGGTATCCGTCTTCAGGTATCCGAGCAGGACGACGTCGGGTGCGTAGTCGCGTCCGAGCTCCCGCAGTAGCAGCAGCATCTGGTCGTGCCCGTAGCCGTGGACACCCAGGTTGAAGACTTCGAGGTCCGGGCACATGGCGTCGAGCTGATGGGTCCAGGTCTCGTCGTCGCTCACCTCCTCACCGAAGGTGAAGGAATCTCCGAGCGCCAACATGCGGGTGACCGATGGCCGCTTCGGGAGCGTAAAGTCACGTGCGGATCTGAAGCCCTGGGAGTTGGTCGTCAGGCGCTTGCCGTTCCAGCTCGAAGGGATCTCGAGATCGGGCCGCGGCCGCCAACCGAGCAGTGGGTCGTGGCGGTCAACCTCGCCGATCCCGTCGATCCCCCGCCGATGTTGTTCGACCCATGCTCGGCGGTAGCTCAGATCGTCGTTGGTAGCCAGCCGCCGGGCCAGCGGGGGGTAGGCGAAGGCCAGTCGCAGGAGCAGCTCGAGAGCAACCAGGCCGAGGAGGAGCGCCAGGGCCCGCTTAGCCGAAATGGATCTCACGCCTCTTGGATGATATTCGTCTCGAGTTCCTTCGGGCTCCTACGATTCGTCCGGAAACTCGTGGCTCGGAGCGATCGGGATCCCGGTCAGCCTGCCGAATCGGAACGCAACCGTTGGCGTGCTGGTGACGAATCGTGCTGCATGGCCCTAGAAATCATTGGCCTCCAGGGCTCATGCGCCACCGGTCGGGGTCAGTGGCTCGCCTCGGGGGTACCCATCAACTCCGCCATCTGGCTGAGGGCGTCGACCAGTTCGACCTGCCGCTTCGATGACAGTGCTCCGAACCCGGAGTCGAAGCTCTCGCCGAACGGCGAAGGCGCGGCGGCGATGAACTTCCGACCGGCATGGGTCGGCAGGATATGGATCTGCCGCCGATCTCGGGGATCACGTACCCGATCGATGAGCTGCTTGGTCTCGAGCCGATCCAGGACCCCGACCAGGGTGCTGGCGCTGGCGAAGATCTCGGAGGCGATCTGCCGCGAGGTCATTCCCTCGTTGGCGACGACCGCTGTCAAGCACAGCAGCTGCGGCAGGGTGATCTGCGACGCTCCCGCCAGACGACGGGAGTGGACATCGAATCCCTGCATGATCCTGCGGACCGCCCACAACAGCTCCAGATCCCGCCGAGCGAACTCGGGTGAAGGAGCCTTCACGTCGTTGGGATTCTCAGGCGATTCTCTGGTCATAGTGGCCTTTCGAGTAAGTTTGACATTTGACAGATGCTGTACCGATGATTATAGTACGAATCATTGTGAGAGTGAACGTTTAATCACGAACGATTATAGGAAGGAGTAGCCATGGATATCAAGGAGAGTCTGGAGCCGGTGACCGGCAAATTGCAGGCATGGGGCCAGTCCTTCATGGAGCTGCTCCCGAATATCGTCGTTGCCTTGGTGGTCCTGGTCATCGCCTGGGGTATCGCGAACCTGACTCGTCGCGCGACGGAGCGGCTGGCGCGACAGGCCTCCGCTCGCAACGCGGTTGCTCGACTCCTTGGCACGGTCGCGGCGCTGACGGTGATCGGCTTTGGCCTGTTCATGGCGCTCGGCGTCCTCGAGCTGGACAAGACGGTCACCTCGCTGCTCGCAGGTGCCGGTGTGGTCGGCCTGGCGATCGGTTTCGCCGCCCAGAACATGACCGCCAACTTTCTCTCGGGCACCGTGATCTCGCTACGCCGACCCTTCAAGGAGGGAGATCTGATCGAGAGTTCGGACCATTTCGGCATCGTCGATCGGATCGAGCTGCGGATCACGCGGCTGCGAACAATGACCGGTCAGATCGTCCTGATTCCGAACAAGGACATTCTCGAGTCGCCGCTGGTCAACTACAGCGAGTTCGGCCGACGTCGCGTCGACCTCTCTGTCGGTATCTCCTACGGCGACGACCTCGAGCGGGTGAAGCGGATCGCCGTCGAGGCGGTCGAAGCTTTCGACGGTCGGTACGAGGACAGCGAGGTCGAGCTCTTCTACGAGGAGTTCGGCGGTAGCTCGATCAACTTCGTGCTGCGCTTCTGGATTCCCTTCGAGCGTCAGGTCGAGTACAAGCGCGCTCAGAGCGAGGCCATCATGCGCATCAAGAAGGCCTTCGACGAAAACGACATCAGCATCCCCTTCCCGATCCGAACACTCGACTTCGGCATCCAAGGCGGCATGACGCTGACGGAGGCCGTGCAGCCGCGAGCCGCCGAGCAGGCGGCCTGACCGGCGCCGTAGCCAACCATTCCATCTAACTGAACTGCTACCTCCAACTCTCAAGGAGAAACCATGAAGAAAATCAACGGATACACCCTGTCCCTCGCCCTGGTCGCCCTTTTCACCCTGCCGCTCACCGTGGCGTGCGATCGCAAGGAAGGCCCCATCGAGGAGCTCGGCGAGAACATCGACGACGCCGTGGACGAGATCAAGGACGGTGGAGATGACCTCGGCGACAAGCTCGAGGACGCCGGTGACGAGATCAAGGACGGCGCCGAGGAGGTCAAAGACGCGCTCGACGGAGATGGCGGCAACGGCTGATCGGACGCCCGACCGCCTCAGCCACGAAATCCACCACCGAGAAAGGAGATCTCATGACAACTAGAAAGACCGACCTGGAAGAGAGACTCTCGAACGAAATCCAGCGACTCGAAGCGCGCGTCGAGCTGGCCAAGGCCCAGCTCGCGAAGGAGAAGGCCGACGCCAAGGTCGAGATGCGCTCTCTCCTCGGCGCCGTCGAGAGCAAACGCGAAGAAGCTCGCGAGCGGCTCTCGCAGCTGCGCGAGAGCGGCAGCGACGCCTGGGACGAAGCCAGCGAAGGCGCCTCGAAGGCATGGCAGGAGCTCAAGGTGGCCTACAACGAGCTCGAGCGCGGTCTGACCCGGGCGGCTGACGCCGCCACCAGCTAGCGCTTGATTCGACGCATTCCCCCCGGCCGAGGTTGGCAGCAGAGCTGCTGCCCTCGGCCGTTTTTCTGCCCGTCGTCGCGAACCCTGGCGCTCGACGTCCGTAAGAGAAAGCGTGAGACACCGTAGAGAGAAGCGAGCCGCCGGCCGGCTCCTGCCCGTGTTGTTGCTCCTCGCCTCGGCGGCCACGGCCGAAGTCGCCGGCCCCCACCCCGACGCTCCACCCGAGACCGAGCAGTTCGCCTTCCTGATCGGCGAGTGGGACTGCACCGTCCGCTCGATGGGGCCGGGCGGCACCCTCGGCCCACCGGCCAACGCGAAGTGGGTCGGGCGCTGGGATCTCGCCGGCTGGGCGATCCGGGACGACTGGACCGGCTATCCGCCCGGCGGCGGGACCTCGCACGGCTTCAACATCCGCTCCTTCAATCCCAGGACCCGCAAGTGGGACAACCGTTGGTTGTCGTCGGGCAATCTCCAGTGGAAGTACTTCGAGGCCGAGAAGGTTGGCGACACCATGGTGATGACCGGCGAAGGCGAGGACCAGAACGGAGAGTTCGTGGACCGGAACACTTTCCATGACATCTCGGAGAGCTCCTGGAGCTGGCGCAAGGATCGAAGCTACGATGGCGGCGGGACGTGGATCGAGGGAGTCGCCGTGATTCGGGCGGTCCGCGCTAGCTCCTAGCCCGGCGTGTAACGTCGGGACCTCCGGCGAGTCTTGCTGGTGAGCCCGATGGAGAACCAGGTCAGTCATTTCTCGAAGACCGTGCGTGCCGGACGCTTCTTCGGCCGGCGCGCGCTCGCCTACCGGACCGCCGACTTCCACCTGGCCGAGTCGACCTACGGTCGGAGCTCGGCGCTGCCTCATCACTCGCACGCCCGAGCCCACTTCTGCCTGGTGCTCTCCGGCGCCTACACCGAGCTGCTTGGCGACCTCGAGGTCGGGCGCAGCCCGGGGGATCTGATCTTCTACCGGGGTGGCGTCGGGCACGCTGAACGGCATTCAGGCCCCGGCCGGCACTTCATGATCGAGATCGACCGGGCGCTGGAGGCGCGGCTGGGAGTCCTCGAAGGGGGGCGTTCGTGGACCGAGCCGAGCGGCGCGACCCGAACCCTCGCCACTCGCGTGTTCGCGGAGTTCCGGCGCCAGGGGCAGGGGCCGCCGGCCCGCCTCGCGAATCTGGTCGAACAACTGGTTGACGAGGTCGGTCGTCAGTCCCCGGCGAACCGGCCCGGGCCGCGATGGCTGAGCGACATCGAGCTGCGGCTGCGTGCGTTGCGCGACGGCTCGCCGGATCTACGACGGCTCGCTGCCGAGGCCGGCGTCCATCCGGTCTACCTCGGTCGCCTGTTTCGCCGGGCGTACGGTTGCTCGCCCGGAGAGTTCCTGCGCCGCCTGCGGGTCGAGAGGGCCCAGCGAACGCTGGTCGCGGCCGACGCGCAGCTGGCCGACGTGGCGTACGCCGCCGGCTTTTGCGACCAGAGCCATCTCAACCGCGTCTTCAAGAGCCACACCGGCCTGACGCCGGGACACTATCGGCGCCTGGCGTCGCCGCCTGGCTAGTTGGCCGGACGGGGAGTTGCTGGCCGCGCGGCTACGGGTCGGGGTCGCCGGGCGTCTCCCCGCCGGTCTCGACGCTCTCCAAGCGGTAGTCGCACGGCCGTCCGGGCGTCAACTGCACCTCCCGGCTCGGTTCTGCCTCGGCCGGAGGCGACGTGGCAACTCGCAGCACTGGGTCGGCGCCGATCTCGGTCACCCACCAGGCGCGATGGACCAGCAGATCCCCGCTCAGCTCGGCGAGCGCGCAGTTCGCCAGGATCGTCCGAGTCGGCGCTACGACTTCGATGTCGAGATCGGCGCTCCACTCGGTCTTGAACCACTGCAGGTAGGTCGCGCTCGAGCAGCTGCCGTCGACGCATCTCTGATAGACGAGCAGCCGGTGGTTCATCGTCGCGGCAGCGAACCTGAGTCGCAGATCGACCTCCTCCGGGGCGATCTCGTCGCTCGGGGCGGGCTCGGCGGCGGCGTCTACCGGCTCGTTCTGCACGCCTTTCGAGGGTCGCGGCAGGACCCAGCAAAGAGCCAGCACCAGCGCCAAACGCGTGAGCACCATAACCTCCCGATCAGAGTGGTTGAAGCCGCTGGAAACACTAGCACAAGGCCTACCAGGCGATGCCGTAGTCCTCGCCGAAGTCGCTCGCCGCGCCCCACATGGAACCGTGTTCGAGGTCGAACTCGATGGCGGTGATCGGCCCTGAGGTCCGTGCTCGCGTCTCGACCGAATAACCCATCTTGCGCAGCTCGGCCAGCACCCAGGGCGGCGTGTCGTCGCGCACCACCAGCCGACCGGGCTCGGCGTTGTGGGCCCCGAAGGACGACTGCATCTGGTAGCTGTTGACGTTGGCGGCTTCGGCGGCCTGCTGTGCGTTCATTCCGAACTCGACCACGTTGAGGAAGAACTGGAGCAGGTTCTGGTCCTGGCTGTCGCCGCCCTGGACGGCGAACGACAGATAGGGCTTGCCGTCCTTGAGCGCCATGCCGGGCGTCAAGGTGGCGCGCGGCCGCTTGCCGGGCGCGACCACGTTGTAGGGGTTGAGCCGTTCGTCGAGCACGAAGCTCTGCATGCGCTGCGACAACCCGATGCCGCTGTCGCCGGCTATGAAGGCGGGGATCCAGCCACCGCTGGGTGTGATCGAGACCACCCAGCCGTCGGCGTCGGCGGCCTGGATCGAAGTCGTCCCGGCGTGGAACGCCTCGTCGTCGGTCATCAGCCGCGATTGCTGCCAGCTTCCTTCGCCCTCGGCGTCGCCGGCGGGCGGGATCGGCGTCCACTGCTCGAGCAGCTCGAGGAACGGGTTCACGCCGCCCTGGAACGGATAGGGATCGCCGGGCCTGGTGTCGGGGTTGTTCCGCTGCCAATCGATCTGTTCGAAGCGGTGCCGCGCGTACTCCTGGGAGAGCAGGCCGTCGATCGGCTCGACCGGCGGCACGTAGGGGTCGCCGTAGTAGAAGTCGCGATCCGCGAACGACAGGTTCATCGCCTGGTAGAGCGCGTGGATGTAACTCGCGCTGTTGTAGCCGGCGGCCGCGAGGTCGACCTGTTCGAGGATGTTGAGCGCCTGCAGCATGACCGGTCCCTGGACCCAGTGGGTGAGCTTGTAGACGTCGATCCCCTTGTAGCGGGTGGTCACCGGTTGCTCGATGTGGACCTGCCAGTTGTCGAGGTCGGCGAGCGTCATCAGGCCGCCCTCCTCCTGGATGCCGCGAACGATCTCGGCGGCGATGTCGCCACGGTAGAACCGGTCGTAGGCCGCCAGGATGGCGTCGGCGCGCGTCGCTCCCGAGGCGAGCGCTTTGCGTTCGGCCTCGACTAGCTTCTCGAGCGTCGCCGCGAGCTCCGGCTGCCGGAAGATCTCGCCCGGATAGGGCGCGGCGCGCTCTTGCGAGTCGTCCTCGCGCAGGTGCGGCAGGAAGACCCGCCGCGAGCTCGGCCACTGGGCGAGGATCTCCTCGCGGCGCTCCATGTTGTCGGCCTGGGACCCCTCGATCGGGTAGCCGCGGGCCATCTCGATCGCCGGTGCCAGCACGTCGGCGAGGCTCATGGTTCCGAACTCGGCGAGCATCACCATCAGGCCGCCCGGCGTGCCCGGGGTGACCGCCGCGAGTGGGCCGAACTCGGGTGGATAGCGCATGCCGCGCGAACGAAAGAACTCGGCGGTGGCGCCCGTCGGCGCGACACCGAGCGCGTTGATGCCCTTCACCTCGCCGGTTTCCGGGTTGTAGATCAGCGCCTGGGTCTCGCCGCCCCAGCCGAGCGTGTCCCACATCGTCGACGTCGCCGCCAGCATCGCGCACGCTGCGTCCACGGCGTTGCCGCCGCGCGTGAACGTCATGGCGCCGGCGGTTGCCGCCAGCGGCTTACCGGTGATGGCAACCCAGCGCTGGCCGTGGAGCACCGGCTTCACGGTGCGCTGCGCCAGCGCCGGGACCGCGGAGAGAGCGAGGGTCAAGAGCATCGGGATGGCGGATCGGGAACGAGGGGTCATCGGTTCTCCTTGGTCAGTTGCTGCAACATCGGACTACGAATCGGGCTCCGTGGCAGCGAGGCCCGCTCGAGCGCGGGAGATGTAGTAGGCGACGATGGTCTGTTTAGCGATCACAGCGTCGCCGGTGCCGCGGGCGAGGGCCGACTCGAGCGCCTCGGCCTCGTCGAGCGCCTCTTGCCACCGCTCTCCCCGCAGCAGGCTATCGATCGAGCTGCGCTTGAGCTCCCAGAGCGCCTTGCGCAGGACGCTCTGAGTCAGTGGCAGCGGCAGCTCCCAGAGTACTGCGACAGGTTGGTCCCGGTAGCGCGCCGGCTCGAAACGGAACTCGCGCAGCACCTCGAGCGAAAGCAGCAGGGGAGCCGGGTTGTCGAGGCGGCCGTGGATCGCCGGTTCGGCCGGCAGCCCCTGATCGTCGATCGCGAAGGCGACCAGCGATTCCGGGTCGAGCAGCCGACGCTGCTCGACGCTCGCGCGCAGGACGATGAAGTTCCCAGCCACGATCCTGGGCGGGTAGAGCCCCGCGATCGTCGAGTCGGTGGCTGGCGGCAGGCCGGTGCTCTTGAGAGTTGGCATGGCGCGCCACTCGTCGAGTCGGGCGCCCACCGCACCGAACTCGGTGGCGAGAGGTGTACTCGCGAGCGCCGGATTGAAGATCTCGGCGCTGCGGATATGCCAGCGGGCGTCCCGTTCGCGGCCGACTCCGGCCTCGGCCAGGGCGATCTGGGCCAGGCCGACGGCGACCAGATCGGCGGCCTGGGGCCCGCCTTTGAGGTCGGCCATGAGCTCCTCGAGCAGCATCCGGCTCGCCGGCTCGGCCTCGGCCCAACGACCGGCGAGGAGAAGCTGTCGGGTCTCGGCCAGTTGACGCCGCCAGCGGTCGGCGGTGGATTCGCTCTGAGCGTCGAGAACGCTATGGATGAGTAGCGCCGCCACGCTCAGCGCGGCGGCGCGCCCGCGGGCCCGACTCACAGGTCGACCTCGGTTCCGATGCCGAGCTCCCGGGCTCGCGTCACCGCGAGCGCGCCGGCCGCTACGTCCTGAACGGCGAGCCCGACCGACTTGAAGAGCGTGATCTCGTCACTGTTCGAGCGCCCCGGCCGGGAGCCCTCGATCAGCTCGCCAAGCTCGGTCCAGTCTTCGCGACGACTACCGCCCCGGCGCTCGGCGTCGATCAGCTCGCCCGCCTCGACAGCGGCGGCCGCGCGTGAATCGACGAACATGCGGCTCTTCCGGATGAGCTCGAGGTCGAGCTCTCGCATCTCGGGCCGGAAACTGCCGACTCCGTTGACGTGGGTCCCCGCACCAACGGCGGCGCCCTCGAACACGGGGTCGGTCGCCGTGGTCGCGGCGCAGATGATGTCGGCGTCGGCGACCGCCGCGGCCGGGCTGTCGACCGGAAAAACCGGGATGCCGGTTTCTGCGCTCATCTCGACGGCGAAGTCGTCGCGGTTCGCCTCGGTGGGCGAGAATACCCGGACCCGCTCGAGCTCGCGGACCGCAGCGACGGCGAGCAGCTGGGTGCGTGCCTGGGCTCCGGCGCCGAGGATCGCCAGCCGGGAGGCGTCGGGGCGAGCCAGCAGGTCGGTGGCGGCGCCCGAGGCGGCGCCTGTGCGCCAGGCGGTCAAGAAGCCGCCTTCGCAGATCGCCGTCGGGGCGCCGGTCTCGGGATCCATGAGCAGGACCAGGGCATGGATCAGCGGCACGCCCCGCGCCGGGTTGGTCGGCAGGTAGCTGAGCAGCTTGGCCCCCAGGGCGCTGCCGGGCTGAAGAGCGGGCTTGACCAGCAGGAAGCCGCCCGGCGCGTCGAGATCCATCGCGGTCCGCTGCGGCACGGTCGCGCGTCCGGATGAGAAATCGGCGAAGGCGTCCTTCATCGCCGCCACCGCGGCCGTCATCGGCAAGGCTCGCCGCAGGTCGTCGGCGGACAGGAGCAGTAGATTCACGTTCGAGCAGTATCCCGCACGCGACTAGCGGATGAGAAAACCGTCGGTGAGCGGATCGCTCGGGTCGAATGTGAACTCGTGCCGGCCGGTGATGAAGGCGGTGCCGTCGATCTCCGGCACGATCGCCTGGTGGCCGCCGAAGGTGGTGGTCTCGAGGATGACGCCACCGAAGCGCGAGCCGATCAGGCTCTCGACGACGATGCGCTCGCCGACCGCGAGCTCACCGCGAGCGTAATGGATGGCGAGGCGCGCGCTGACGCCGGTGCCGGTAGGGCTGCGGTCGACCTCGCCTTCGGCAAAAACACAGACGTTGCGACTGTGGACGCCCGACGTCGACGGCGCCGGCTCGACGAAGATCACGCCGTAGAGGAATCCCAGGTCTCCGCCCTCGGGGTGGTCGATCTCACGCTCGGCCGCGATCGCCCGCTTGATCGCGATGCCGCGCTCGATCAGGCCGCGCACCTCGGCCGATACGCAGCCGACGCCGACGGCGTCCGCTTCGACCACCGCGTAGTAGGCGCCGCCGAACGCCAGGTCGTAGCGCACCGGCCCGAGTTCGGGCACATCGACCACGCAGTCGAGCTCCACCACGAACGACGGCACGTTGCGAAACGCGACCCGCTGCACCGCGCCGCCGGCAACCTCAGCACGCGCGACCACCGGCCCGGCCGGCGTGTCGATGCGCAGCACAGTCTCAGGTTCGTGACAGGGGACCATGCCGGTGTCGATCGCGACTTTCGCAATCGCGATGATCCCGTGGCCGCACATCGTGCTGTAGCCCTCGTTGTGCAGGAACAGAATGCCGAAGTCGGCGCCCTCGGTCACCGGCGGAGTGATGATCGCGCCGTACATGTCCGCGTGCCCGCGTGGCTCCCACATGAGGCCGCGCCGCACATGCTCGATGTGTTCCTGCGCCCACCGCCTGCGGTCGAGAATCGTGTTCCCGCGCAGTTCCGGAATGCCACCGACGATGACCCGGAACGGTTCGCCGCCGGTGTGGGCGTCGATCGTCTGGATCTGTCGCCAGGCTGGGGGAGGGCGCCACTCGTTCGGTTTCAGAGGGTGGAGCATACCCGGTGCGGACGTGTCGCCCGAGGCGTGTAGCCGCGCCGCCGATCACAGGGGCAGCCGTCAGCTTTCGACGGGCATGCTACTTGAAACCGAGAGCCGGCCTCTTCTCGCGCTGGAGCCGCGACGGAAGTGAACTCTTCTATCGGGACTGGTCGACGGCCGGCGCGGCCATGAAGGCGCCAAGCCCAGAACCAGCCGGATCGCCGTCGGTCGTAAGCTTCATCCGTTCGTTAGGCAACGACCTGCGGCTTCGCTCCTCATGACTGCTTCAAGCGATTCTCGATGCGGCTCCACCAAGTCAGGATCTCCCAACAGGTCTGCCGCGCGGGCAACACCGCAGATGCTGTTCAGTCGATTTGGCAGCCTTGCCAGCACAGCTTCATACGTCGTCAAGGCCTCGCGATAGCGACCGAGCTCGAAGTACATGTCAGCAAGCTGCTCGGCGGCTGGCAACAGTTCACCGGGTCCCAACGTATTGGCGGTCACGGAGCGCTTGGCCGCGGCTTCCATTTTTGGAACAGCGCCTTCGATGTCCTTGTTCACAAAGTCTACCCACGCCGCAGCGGTCATCTCGAGGACCTCATCGTCCCAAATGAGCCATGAGGAAGTCCCTTGCGGTCCGGCTCGGTCAAGGGCGGTGTGAAGTCCCGCCAGGGCGGCGGTCGCGGCTTCCGCATCACCGAGTCGCGCGAGACCTACGGCCCGGCCATACTCCGTGAGAGCGTCGAATTGGGGGTATTCGTTCCACGGAAACGCCTTCGTCGCTCTCACCTCCAGTTGGGCAGCCTCGTGCCACGCATGCCGTTCCAGCACGTAGCGGACACGGATGCCGGTGAGGTGCGCGGCCACCACCATGCGGTTGAGTTGGGAGAATGGGCCTTCGACTGCCCGCAGCTGATCCACGATCTGGCTTGCTCGGCCATCTTGGCCGCTCTGCAGATGCGCGTAGACCAGATATCCCAGAGCGTGCGGGTAATGGTTGTCCAAGCCCGCGCCGCGAAGCCCCTGCTCCCGGGCCGCGGCTGCGGAACGCTCATTTTGCTCAATCGACTCGGACCACAACCCTTGCGAGCTAAAAATGTGCGTTGGCATGTGGAGGGTGTGCGGCACCTCGGGAGCGAGCTTGCCGTAGCTTCGCGCGACCTCTAGAGCCCAAGTGTCAGGTCGAACGTAGTCGTAGGCGTGGATGGCGTAGTGGTGTGCCCCGGGATGATCTGGAATCTGCTCGAGCAACCCCTTCATCTCGGGAATGATTGACATTGCCGACTCAGTCGCGTTCGCCACGCCGACCTCCCCCAGCGCCATGCTGGAGAGAGCATGAAAAGCGGTCGCCTCGCGGTCCTCCGGAAACCGCTCATGAACGCGTTGCCAGCCTGTCTTGAACGAGCTCAGACGTTCAGTCTCCGGTCGTCTTTCTGCGTCCTGGAAGTACCCGCCTACCGCGTCGACGTATCCGCCCTCGCGGTCGGTCGCCACTCCGGTTATGAGCGCTTCCGTCACGAGCTCCGCCCCACGCTCGAGCTCCGCCAGGGTTGGTACGTCGGGCCACATTGGATGAATCAGGGTCATCGCGCGGCCCCAATACGCCATCGCGCAAGATGAGTCAGCTTCTGTCGCCGATTGAAAGACGCCATCAGCCTGCGTGTACATCATGTGATGCAAGAGGGCCAGACCGTGCGCCATCCGAGCGGCGGCGACCGCGTTACACGACACGGGAAGCTCAACGGTGCCGAGCGCCTGCCCGTCGACGACAACCGTGGCAGTGCCGGACACGGCGACAGATGCCGTCGGGCCGGCGGTCGACTCGGAGCCCGAGCAGGCGACCGTTGTCGCAATGACGACCAGAATACCGATGAATCTCACAGCTCCTCCGAACATCGTCTGCCAGCGGCTCGTCAGCTCTACCGGCTTGCTAGCGGGGTAGCTCATTGTGTCGAGAAGGCGGGGTGGAGGCGGTTGCCTCGGCCAGGTAGGAGGCCGAGTCGAGCCCCACCGGGATTGGGTAGTCGCCGAGCAAAGCTCTCCTTCCTCGAGGGGATCAGCTTCCGATTGTAGGCGGTCGGACGGCCGTCGTCCATGGAGCTGCACGGCGTAGCCGGGCGCGGCAGCGCCGATCGCGGATCCCGCCGGACACAGCGTGTCCGGATCAGTCCGGTCCGGAGAAGTCGATGAACCGGAACGTCGTTCCGGGTTGGCTGGCCGAATGGCCGAACAGTTACCGCACCGGACCGGACTAGCCGCGCAACCCCGAATTCTGAATGGGGTTCAGTTGGTGAGCTACGTAAGCGTCTCTATGCACAAACGTTGATCATTCTGCAAGAACCCGAACCACATTGGGAAACGGTACAGGGGTCGCCGTCGTCGGCGCAGTCGGCGTCGACCACGCACTCGGCTCCCGCACAGACTCCGCCCTGGCACTGATCGTTGATCGTGCCTGAATTCCCGTCATCACACAGCGTCCCGTCGCTGAGGGGGGCACCGGGCTCGCATACTCCCGACAAGCCACATTCCCCGGCTTCATGGCATTGATCGATGGGCTCACAGGTGACTCCGTCGCACGGGAAATCGCAGTCTCCGGTGTCAGACGTACAGAGACCCAGCGCGCCGCAGTCTTTCGGAACCGCGGTGCACTGCCCGTCGAAGGGGTTGCATGCATCCACGGTGCACAGGTCTTCGTCGTCGCACACGATGGGTGCAGACTGACATCCGTCCTCGGGATCGCAGCTGTCGGTCGTGCAGATGAGACCGTCGCTACAATCCACCGGAGGATGATCGACCAGACAGGTCTCCGTCTCGTCACAGGCGTCGATCGTACAGGCGTTTCCGTCGTCGCAGAGCGTGTCGCAGGACTCGGAGCAACTCCCGGCGAGATCTCCGTGGGCCAGGTGGGCCGGGAACGCTTTGTCGCTCACCGTGATGGTGTGAAAGTTGGCCGGATTGCCGGGTGGGATGTGGCATATCTCCACCTTGACTCCGGCCGCGACCCCTGTGGTACCCAGTACCGCGAGGGTGGTCGCGAGCAACGTCAGTCTCAGTATCGTCTTCATGAGCATCGTCTCCATTGGTTGGTTCGTTCGTTTCTCTTGCAGGGCCGAATCCGGCCCCGGTTTGATGTTCTCCGGGAACCCGCCAGTCTGGAGCGCGCAGGAGAGAGGCAAACCCACTCATTGGATCGCTGCAGTCCGAGATCAGCGATCACGTTCGCCTGGAATCGGGGATACAGGTGGGCTGGATACGCGAATGGTACACCTACTCGTTGTGTCCACAACCACGGTTGAGTCCAATCCCTGGAGTTCCTCTCCGGATGCCAAAGCCGCCCCAGGCTGCTCCGGCTGCGGCCCTCCATTGCGTGGTAGGAGCTGCCCTTAGCGAACAGCACTTCTCGGATGACAGACACGGGTGCCCACTCCAGGTGTCCGTACCCGACCGTACTAGCCGTGCGACCCCCGAAACTGAATGGGGTTCAGTTCAACGGGTTGACATGCTCGACCCCACGAAACCGCCCGAAGTCGTGGTCTGTCGAATAGATCGGACACCCCTGCTCGAGCGCCAACGCCGCGAGGTGGGCATCCGAGGTCAGGTTGCCCGCCGTCCCCGAGCTCGCCATCAGGTTGCGCAGCAAGGGCCAGTGTCCGTCGGCCGGTGACACCGCGCTGACGAACGGTTGTCGCAGCCAGGAGTCGACGTAGGCGAGGGCCTGCTCGGCGGAGAGGGGCTGCTGGAAAATGTCTGAGCGGGTCGTGATCCGCAGGAACGCCAGGATGACGATCCACGCAAGGCCGACGCGGGTGGTTCCGGAGAGCGTCTCTTCGAGCCACCGGGCCGCGGCCGGGTGGTGTGGTGAGTCCCGGTCGACTGCATAGATGAGCAGGTTGGCGTCGACCAGGATCACTTGCGCTGCTCGAGCTTGCGCGCCAGTTCGCGGTCTTCGAGAGTCTCGGCCAGGGCGAGGGCCTTGTCGAGGTCAACGCCCTTCCGCAGGCCGCCCAGCGATACCGGGTCCAGGCGAAAGGGGCGCGGCTTCGGCGTCGCATCTGCCGCCTCGAGTCCGGCGCGCAGCGCTTCGTTGACGACCGTCTTGAAGGAGTCGCCGCTGCGGAACGCACGCTCCTTCAAGGCGTGCGCGAGGTCGTCCTCGATGGTCAGGGTGGTTCGCATGGAGAACATCATAACATCTAGTTGGTAGGCATCAAACCATCATTCCGTGTCGTTTCAAGCTAGGGCCTCCTACTTGGAGACGTGTCGCCCCCCTCACCGGCTGTCAACAACACGAGGTCGGATTCGGGCCCAGCCACCCGCCGGCGGGCTTGCCGCGATACTGTAGGGCAACGAGTCGCGAGCCGCCCGGCTCAGCCTTCGACTCGAACACCACCGCAACAAAAGATCGGCGCAATTCCCGCGCCTGCCTCATCAGGAGATACCCATGCTTGCAAACGAGATTCGAACCGGCCTTCTGGCCACGCTCTGCCTGACCCTGCTCGCGGCGCCCGCGCTCGCCGGCACCGAATACGAGATCGAGGTCACCAACCTCAAGAAGGGCACAACCGAGACGACCTTGATCCAGGCCGACGGCCTGAACCTGCGTATCGGAATCGCCAAGTTGAACCGCAAGGACCCGGGCGGTGCGCTCATTTTTCAGGGCGACCGGCGCGAGGGCAAGGAGCCGCGGCTGATCGTCATCGACGACCAGGGTGGCCACATGGTCATCAACCGCGAGATGATCGACCAGTTCGCCAAGGCGTTGCCGCCGGGCGCCGCCGAACGCTCACCGGTGGTGACCGATGCGATGCTCGAGATGGCCCGCCGGCAGATCGAGAACATGCCTGATCCCGCGGCGCGCGCCCGTGCGCTGGAGGATTTCGAGCGTCGCTTCGGCAGTGGCGACAAGGCCTCGAGCAAGCCCGAGACCGAGTATGTCGAGCGTGGTATTCGTGAGGAGAGTGGCTATCCGTGCGTGCGCTACGACGTCATGCGGGACGGCCAGAAGATGGCCCAGATCTGCGCCACTGACTGGCACAACCTCGAGGGGGGTCGGGAGACCGGCAAGGCGTTCGAGGCCTTCGGGGAGTTCTATCGCGACCTGAGGGAGAGCATGACTGCCGCCACCGGTCTGAGTGCCGACATGTTCGGCGGCGACGACAACCCGTTCCAGAAGATCTTCGAGCTCGGCCGGTTTCCGGTGACGAGCGACGAGTTCGAGAACGGCGAAAAGGTGAGAAGCAGCGTTCTCAAGAGCGGTCGCCGGGCCGAGCTCGAGCCCGCGGTCTTCAAGCCGGGCTCCGACTCGGTCGAGCGCAAGCTCGGGATGTAGCCGCGACTCCTCGGCCCGCGACTCAGGTCGCGGGCCGCAACTCGCGCTCGGACAGAACCACCAGGATGATCGCCGCCAGGCCGAGTGGCGCGCAGATCAGAATGGAGGCGATCGAGCCGGCGAGGACCCAGGCCCAACGGCTTCGCTGGATGGCCGACACTCCGCCGACCAGCGCTGCGATGGCGGTGATCAACATGAAGACCGCGCCGACAGCGAGCGTCAGCTGGATGAAGATGAGTGGCAGCCCATCCAGCTCGGCTTCGATATCGGGAAATGACTGGAACATGAGCCCGAACAGGGCCAGCGCCAGGAATCCGATCAGCGCGAAGCAGCCACAGATGATGTTCACGATGCCCGCCACGGTCGGCATCCAGGTTCTATCCATCTCGACCTCCTTGGAGTCGTTCACACCTGGCACTACGCGTGACCGGGCGTAGAGATTCGTTCGGCGACTGATATCGTCCAAGTACCCTTCCATTTCTCTTCAAGGCGGCCGATGCGACGAGCGGGACACTGGACGGACGTCTATCGAACCGATCCCCACACGATCTACGAGACCGAAGCGCCGATCTTCGCAAACCCCGACCTCACACGACAGGAGCTCGATCTGGTCGCGGCTCTGGCGAACGAGCTTGGAACCGAGATCAGGTCGCCGGTCCTGGATCTCGCCTGCGGGCCGGGCCGGCACGGATTGGCGCTCGCCGAACGAGGTTTCCGCGTCGTGGGGGTGGATCACTCGGAGGGACTGCTGCGGATCGCCGCCACCGGCGCGTCGTCGATCCTAGCCGAACGACGACCCGCGCTGGTCTGCGCCGATCTGCGCGACCTGCCGCTCGCCTCCGAATACTTCGAGACCGCGCTCCTGTTGGGCAAGAGCTTCGGCTACTTCTCGGACGAGCGGAATCGCGACCTGCTGGCTCAGGTCCGAGCCGGCCTGCGGCCAGGAGGCCTGTTGTGCGTGGAGTTGCCGGACCGCGAGCCGTATCTGGCCTCGATGGAGCCGGTCGAAACCGTGGAGCGCCGGCGGGCGACCGGCGAGACCCTGCGCAGCGAGTTCAGCTGCCGGTGGGATCCGGGCTCCCGGCGACTTTCGGTCCGCGAGACCCACGTCGTCCTCGAGAGCGGCCACGAGCTGTGGCAGGGCGATTGGGATGTGCGGCTCTATGCGGCGCAGGAGATCGTAGACCTGCTGCGCGAGGTCGGCTTCACCGCCGTGGTCGCGCGCGGGACGCGCCTGGTCGAGGCTTCAGGAGCGAAACCGGACGTGCTGATCGTCGGCGCCGTCCGGTAAGGCCGGGGCACCCCGGCCTAGCCGAAGTCTTGCTTCAGCTCCGCGAAGCGCGGGTGCTCCCGCAGCGGCGCCCACCGCGGGTCGATTTCGAGCAGGCGTACCGACATCGTCGCCGGGATCTCGAGTAGCTGCTCGAGCAGATCGAAGGCGTCGTCGAGCCGATCGCTCATTGTGTAGACCATGGCCAACTCCACCAGCGGCGTCGTGCCGGAATAGGCGTCGTCTGCGAGCGGCAGGAGCTCGACAGCCTGACGCCCGGTGCTCTCCGCCAGCTCCACCTGGCCGAGGCCGGCATAGGCCACGCTCAGAGCGGTGTGGCGGCGTGGGTCCCACGGCGCCTCGTCGACCGCTTTCTGAAGCTGCTCGCGCGCGCTCTCGAAATCGCCGCGGGCAGCCTCGTGATCGCCGCGGAGGCGGTCCACCTGGGCGCGCAGCAACGACTTCGGCCACAGGCCGTCCCAGTACTCGTACATGTCGCTCGGCGAGCGCTCCAGCCGCTCGAGGGCGCCGTCGTAGTCGCCCTCGAAGATCTGCTGCCAGAAGCGATGCAGG
>JAJCXP010000084.1 GCA_029263375.1 Acidobacteriota bacterium
GGGCACGGCGATCTTCAAGATGACGTCGCAGCGCAAGGATCTGCCCAGGCAGGGGCGGTTCGTGCCGCTGAGCGAGAACGGCGTCGTGATTCCCAATGATTGGTATCTGCGGCTCACCGGCGAAGCGAAACGGGCGATGCGCACGCGCAAGCTGCTGAGCGAGTCGATGCCGATCCTGCCCTAGGAAGCTCGCGCCGCGCGGGCTCCTAGGCCGAGCGGGCCGGACGCCGTATATTCTGGTGTCCGCGTCGGCCTCGGTGCGTGAGGAGCGAGTCGGCGAGCTGAGCCATGGCCAAGAGAGACTTTCGCCTTCTAGTCAACGGCAAGACCCGCAACGTCACCGCCGAGCCCGATGAGCCGCTGCTCTGGGTGTTGCGGGACCGCCTGGGTCTCAAGGGCACGAAGTTCGGCTGCGGCGCCGGCATGTGCGGCACCTGCAAGGTGCTGGTCGACGGTGAGGCCTGGCCGTCGTGTCGCCTGACGGTGAGCGCGGCGGCCCGGGGCCAGAAGATCCTGACGATCGAGGGGCTCGGCACGCCGGAGCGACTGTCGGCGATCCAGAAGGCGTTCGTCCAGCATGGCGCTTTCGGCTGCGGCTACTGCACTGCCGGCATGATCGTCGCCGCGACCGCGCTGTTGATGCGCAAGCGCAATCCGACCCGCAGCGAGATCATCGCGGCGATGGACGGCAATCTCTGTCGCTGCGCCGCCTATCCGGACATTCTCGCCGCGATCGAGGAGGTCGCGGCGTCGACCGAAGAGATCGAGCCCACAGCATGAAGATCTCTCGTCGGCAACTGCTGGTGGGTGCCGGAGCCCTTGGTGGCGCGGGGCTGATCTATGGTCTGCGCTTCTCCGGGGACGCGCCGGTATCCGCAGCCGGGGTAACAGCGCCGGCGGCGCCGCCGGTCGATCTGGCCCGCGACTACACCGATTGGCTGATCGTCGGTCGCGACGGCACGGTGACCGCGTGCACGGGCCGGGTCGAGATGGGGCAGGGCCTCGAGACCGTGCTCTACAACCTGGTTTCCCAGGCGTTCGACCTGCCGAACGAGCGGGTGCGGATCGTCCTGGGTGACACCGACACCTGCCCCGACGACGGCACGACGATCGGCAGCTGCGCCACCAGCGAGGTCGGCTGGGGGTACTGGCTGACCTGCGGCCGGGCACGCGCGGAGCTGGCTCGTTTGGCGGCCCTGGCGCTCGAGTGCGGCGAGGAGGAGTTGATCTACAGCGGCGGGCTCTATCGAGTCGCGAACGATGAGTCGCGCGCGATCGGGATCGGCGCGCTCGGCGATGGCGTGCCGCGCGAGGCGGTGATCGATCCCGCCGCGATGCCGGCGGCCGAGCTCGAGTACGTCGATCGCGGCACGCTGCGGATCGGCGGCGAGGAGATCGTGACCGGCCGCCGGATCTACGCTGGCGACCTCGAGGTCGAGGGCTGCGTCTACGGCGGCATGCTGCTGCCGCCCTACCACGACCACTCGACCAAGATCCTCGACGCCGACCTCGCCGCGGCGAGTGAAATTCCGGGGGTGGTCTCGATCGAGAAGCACAGGGGCGAGGTCCGGGCCTACGCCGAGAGCTACCCGGCGCTCGACAAGGCGCTGGCGGCCGTCGAGGTGAGCTGGAGGAAGCCGGCGCGGCCCGAGCAGCTCGATCTCGTGAACGAGATCCGCGACGGGCGCAAGCTCAAGGAGGTTATCGAAGAACGTGGTGATCTCGAGCGGGAGCTCGGCCGCTGCGACCGGGTATTCACCGAGACCTACCAGACGCAGTTCGCCAGCACCACGCCGATGGAGACCGAGACCGCTGTCGCCGACGTCACGAGCGATCGAGCGACAGTCTGGGTGAGCACCCAGAGCCCGTTCCTGGATCGCGAGAAGATCGCCCGGCGCCTGAAGCTCGAGGAATCCGCGGTCCGGGTGATCTCGACCAAGGTCGGAGGCGCCTTCGGCGCCAAGGCAGGACATCGGGTCGCCGACGAAGCGGCAGCGCTCTCGAAGCGGATCGGCCGCCCGGTGAAGCTGGTCTACTCGCGCCGCGATCAGTTCCAGCGTTTCTCGCGCTACAAGGAAGCGGTGATCATCGATCTTCGATCGGGCGTCGATCGCGACGGACGCCTGCGGGCGCTCGGCATCGACGTGATGCAGGACCATGGCGACGGGCTGGTCGAGGTCTACGCCGTACCCCACGTGCGCACGAACCTCTACGAGACCGACCTGCCGGCGTGGCACGCGACGATGCGCGGCACCAGTTTCAGCCCCGATTGCTTCGCACTCGAGAGCCACATCGATTCCGTGGCGCGCCAGATGGATTTCGACCCGGTCGAGTTCCGCAAGCAGAACGTGACCTTGGCCTCCTTCCGGCCGCTGCTCGACGCGTGCGCCGAGATGGCCGGTTACGCGAACTACCAGCGCAGCGACGATCGTGGTCTCGGATTCGCGATCTGCAATCACGGCGGCAGGCAGCTCGGGGTGGTCTGCGCCGAGGTCTCGGTCGACCGCACGACCGGCGAGGTCAAGGTCGAGCATCTCTGGGCGGCCTACGACATCGGCACGATCATCAACCGCAACACCGCGCTGGCGAACATTCGCGGCGCGATGATCTGGGGCATCGGCTACGCGCTGTTCGAAGAGGTGGCGATCGATGGCCATCGCGCGCACGCCAGCGGCTTCGAGCACTACCGGCTGCCGCGCTTCTCGGACGTACCGCCGATCGAGGTCGCGTTCCTGGACAACCAGGCGCCGGGCTCGCCGCGCGGCTGTGGCGAGATGCCGCTGGTGCCGACCACCGGCGCGATCTGCAACGCCGTCTGCAACGCCATCGGCGTGCGTATCCATCAGCTGCCGTTCACGCCGGAGCGCGTGAAGAGCGCGCTCGAGGCCTGACGCCCGCCGCGGCCCGCCGGCCGCGAAGGATTTCCGCCCAGCCAGCATCTGAGCTAGGTAGAGGCGAGTGGCGCAAGCGTGGCCATCCGCGAGAAGCCCAACCACAGACACGGAGGGTCGAGATGAAACCGGGAAGAATCGTACTGACAGTAGCCCTGATGCTGGTGCTTGCCGTAGCGTTGGCGCCCACGGAGGCGGCGGCGAAGAAGCTGAGCGATGCGTTTATCAGGTTCGAGATCAACGACACCGATGGAGACGCCGGGGTCCATCTGTTTCTCGATGGCGAAGGCTGGGACACCATGCAGCTGACCGCGCCCAACGGCGACGTGTTGCTCAACATCGCCGGCGAGGGCAGCGTCGGGATGCAGGGAATGACCGAGCTGTTCTTCGAGAGCGCCGAGCCCTCGTTCGACGTCCAGACGCTCGACGAGCTGCTGGCGCTCTTTCCCGAGGGTCGCTACCGCTTCAAGGGAACCACCACCAAGGGCAAGAAGATCAGCGGTAAGGCGCGGCTCAACCACTGCATCCCGGGCGGACCGGAGCTCATCTTTCCGGCCGAGGGCGACGAGGTGGATCCGGACGATGCGGTCTTCACCTGGGGTGAGGTCGCCGACCCACCGGGCTGCGAGATCGTCGCGTACGAGGTTCTGGTGCTGTGCGAAGAGATCGACATCGAGCTCGCCATGACGGTCGGCGCGGATGTCACCAGCGTCACGATTCCGCCCGAGTACATCGGCCAGGGCAGCGGCGAGGAGTGCAAGTGGGAGGTCCTGGCGATCGAGGCCGGCGGCAACCAGACGATCTCCGAGACCGAGTTCGAGGTCGAATAGACGGCCGAAAGGCCGAGCGCATTCGAGGCGCCACTCGCGACGCGGGTGGCGCCCGTTCTCTCTTACGGCGCCCGCGGGCGGGATAGCATCGGGCGATGAGGCGTTGGGGGGCGATCACACTCGCAGCCGGCATCCTGGTTGTCGGAGTTGCCGGCGCGGCGACATCGCCGCCCAACATCGTGGTCATCTACGCTGATGACCTGGGCTACGGCGATCTGAAGGTCTACGGACATCACACGATCCAGACGCCGAACTTGGATCAGCTCGCCGCCGACGGCCTGCGGCTCACGCAGTACTACGCGCCGTCGCCGCTGTGCTCGCCGTCACGGGCGGCCCTGCTGACGGGTCGGACGCCGTTCCGGTCGGGCATCCGGAGCTGGATCCCGCAGTACCAGGACGTGCAGCTCGGTCCCAAGGAGGTCACGGTGGCCACGCTGCTCAAGGGTGCCGGCTACGAGACCTTCCTGGGCGGCAAGTGGCACCTGAACGGCGGCCTCGATCACGAGCCGCACACCCAGCCTGACGACCACGGCTTCGACCACTGGCTCGCGCTGCACGCGTTTCCGATCCCACACAATCACCGACCGACCAACTTCTTCCGCAACGGCAGACCGCTCGGCGAGGTCGACGGCTACACCGCCGACATCGTCATCGACGAAGCGATCGAGTGGCTCGCGGGTCGCAGCGGCGAGCGCCCGCTGTTCCTCTACCTGGCGATGATCGAGCCCCACTCCACCCTCGCCAATCCGGCGGAGTTCAATGCCATGTACGAGGGCTTCACCGAGGGCGAGATCCGGCCGATCGTCAACGGTCAGCCGGAGCCGCCGCTCGATCTGCTCGAGGCCCGCGGTCCGGGTGAGTACTACGCCAACGTCAGCTACCTCGACCACCAGATCGGCCGCTTCCTCGAAGCGCTCGACGAGCGTGGCCTGCGCGACTCGACGTTGGTCTTCTTCGCCAGCGATAACGGTCCGGTGACCACCGAGTGGCGACACTGGTGGGAAGTCAACCTCTACGGCAGCACCGGCGGGTTGCGCGGACGCAAGGCCGATCTCTACGAGGGCGGCGTGCGCGAGCCGGCGATCATCCGCTGGCCGGGTCGGATCGAAGCGGGCAGCGTCTCGGACGCGATCGTCAGCGGCTACGACCTGATGCCTACCCTGGCGGCCATCGTCGGGCTCGACCTGCCGGCGGGTCGTCCGATCGACGGCGAGGACGTTTCGCCCGTCCTGGCCGGTCGAGATTGGCGACGCGAGCGACCGCTCTACTGGGAGTTCGATGACGACCAGGGCTTCCACTACGCGCTGCGCGACGGCGACTGGAAGCTGCTCGCCGACTACGCGATGGCGCGCACCGAGCTCTACAATCTGCTCGAGGATCCGCTCGAGATGGTCGATCGCTCCGGCGATCGGCCCGAGGTGCTCGAGCGCATGCTGAAGCGGTTGCGCGAGACGGCCGCGAGCGTCGCTGGCGATCCGCTACGGCCGCGCTAGCTCGGTCGCGCTGTCGAGATAGATATCCGCGCCCTCACCGTCCGCGGTCCGCGCCGCGTAGGCGATCCAGCGCCCGTCCGGTGACCAGGCCGGATGGAAGACGCGGTGATAACCGTCCGCGAAGCGTCGAATGACCCCGTCCGTCAGGTGGTGAATCACCAGCTCGCGCTGCCCGGCCTCCCGATCTGACATGCCGGCGACGACACGGTTCCCGTCCGGTGAGAAGTCGGGCACGAAATCGTGATGAGTCGGGTGCTCGGTGACCGCCGAGATCGAGCCGCTGTCGAGGTCGAGGACGAACAGATCGTCGGATCGGCCCTCGGTCGCCCGACGTGAGAAGAAGACCAGACGGTCGCCGGTCGGCGAGTAGCGCGGCCACAGGTCGCGGTGCTCGTTGTCGGTGAGCCGTTCGACCTCGCGACTCGCGACCGAGATCCGGTAGAGCTCGGGATTGCCGTCGCGCTCCGATGTGAAGGCGATCCAATCGCCGTCGGGCGACCAGTCGGGAACCAGCTCCGGGCTCGGATCGACGAGCAGTAGGGTCGCCTCGCCACTCGAGATCTCCTGGATCCAGAGCCCGTTCGGGCCTTCGCGGTCACTCTCGAAAACGAAACGTTGCCCGTCGGGTGACCAGGCGGGCGACCGGTCCGAGGCCGGATGCTCGGTCAGGCGGCGCGCCTCGCCGCCCTCGCGGTCAACGACATAGAGCTCGAAATCGCCGTCCCGCTCCGAGGCGAACAACAGCTGCTCGCCGTCGGGTGACCAACTCGGCGAGCGATCCTCGGCGGGATCGCTCGTCAGCCGGATGGGTTCTGCTCTGAGGGCGCCGCCGCTCGCCGTCGCCAGGGCTCCCAGGCTCGCGAGCAGGGTGAGCGCGAGAATCGAGCTCATGTGCGGTCGCTCATCTGAAAGGGCGGTTGGAGTCCTCGGTCTGTCTGCTCGCGCACGGGCTCGGCTCCACATGCGCGAGAGCATAGTCGACGACACCTACTTCTCGGTGCGTACTTGTCCGGCAGATGTTCAGCGCCTAGGCTTGCGCCTATCGAATAACTTGGTCGAATCGGAGGAGGGACTGTGATCAAGGGCATGCACGGGCTTTTCTACACCTCGGAGCCGGAAGCCACGCGGGCCTTCATCCGCGACAAGCTGGGCCTGCGCTGGGCCGATGCCGGCGACGGTTGGTTGATCTTCGAGGCGCCTGAGGCCGACCTCGGGTGCCATCCCGCGATGGCGGAGGACGGTCGCAAACCCGGGACGCACAAGCTCTCGTTCTTCTGCGACGACATCGAGGCGTCGGTCGCCGAGCTCAGGGAGCGCGGCGTCGAGTTCATCGACGAGATCACCGACCGTGGCTACGGCCTGGTGATCGGCTTCAGGATCCCGGGTGGTGTCGAGGTCGAGTTGTATCAGCCGCGCTACACGCTCGAATTTCAGTAAACAGGCACCCTGAGCTGATGGGAGGCCGCCCCGGGCTCGTCCCCTTGGGGAGAGCCCGCTTCAGACCAGGGTGCCCGCGCGGAGCCGATCGCGTAGTGCGCCGATCTCCACTCCATAAGATGCCGGAGTCGGTGTCGATCCTTCGCCGCTAGGAGCCTGCGCG
>JAJCXP010000085.1 GCA_029263375.1 Acidobacteriota bacterium
GCCGCGGTGGCGGGCGCGGCGGTGCTGGCGTTCGCGGCGGCGACACTGTGCGGTCTCTGGCTGACCGGTAGCGCCAACCCGTACAAGGCCGAGCGCACCAGCTTCAACAGTGAGATCGGCTATCCGACCGGCGCCGGCGCCGAGCGGGCACTCGAGCGCTTCGACGTCGCGCCGGCCACCCAGAGCGCCACCTGGCGTCCGGCGACCGACTCGACGCGATCGCTCTACTCGCTGCTCTACTTCCTGATCGGTCGCCACAGCGGCCTGCTGATCTACTTCCCGATGGCCCTGCTACTCGGCTATCGGCTTCTTCGGCACGCGGACCGCACCGGTCTGGCGCTGCTCGGCGGGGTCGTGGCGATCGCCGTCTTCTACCTGCTCTGGCTGCCCTTCAACTACTTCGGTGGTTCGACGTTCGTCGGCAACCGCTACTTCCTGACCTCCTACGCCGCTCTGCTGGTCGCGGCGCCGGGCCTCCCTTCGGGACGCCAGCTGGTTCCGGCGTGGCTGATCGCTGCGTCGATCGGCCTGTCGGCGCTCTACTCGATCGAGGACTCGCGGCAGCTCGACCCGATGAGCCAGAGCCACGCCTACTCCGGACTGTTCAGATTCCTGCCCTACGAGAGCACCGCTCTCGAGATCGACGGCCAGCGTGATCGCTACTGGGCCGGCGATTTCGTGCGCTTCATCGACCCGCACGCCGAGGTCGACGATTGGAGCTTCACTCTCGACTCCGAGAGCGCACCCGCCGAACTGCTGATCGCCACCGCCTGGGACGGCGCCCGGCCGCGGCTGCTCGTCACCTCGGAAGCCCCCGGGCTCGAGCTGCGGGTAGCCGATTGGGGCCGTCGGCGCTGGCACTCGCTGCCCAGCCCCGATGGCGGCACGCGCGCCGAAGTCGAGCTCGACCTGTCGTCGGCATGGCGCCGACACGCCTATTGGTGGAGCGAGGAGGCCCTCTACGACGTACGAGCCCTGCGGCTCAAGCTTCTGACCAAGGATGGCCGCGCCGCCCGCGCCAAGGTGCGCTATCTCGGCGACGGCCGCTTGACCGAGCGTGCGCCGGGTCGCGACGTGTTGTCGGCAGCGCTGGTCGGCGCGGTCCGACCGGGCGGCCCGTCCGAGGCCACGGTGCGCGTGCGCAACACCTCCGACTGGATCTGGACCAGTGACGACGTGCTCCCGATCTATCTGAGCTACCGGCTCCGGACGCCCGACGGGCTGACCATCGAAGGGCCGCGCATGGCGCTCGACCCGGCGGTCGAGCCCGGGGCTGTGCTCGAGCGCTCGATCCCGCTCGCCTGGCCACAGGCGTCCGGCACCTATGAGCTCAGGATCGACCTGGTTATCGAGTCGCTCGCCTGGTTCGAGGATCGGCTCGGCGAACCGCTCTTCAGCGCCACCGTCGACGTCGAGTAGCGGCACCGGGCGGGATAGACTCGATGGATATGCAGGCTAGAACGGCGCGCCTGGTCTTCCTGTCGTTGAGCCTGTTTCTGGTGCTGATGCCCCTTGGCGTCGTCCGGCCCGGCTGGCCGCCGACTCTCAAGGCCGACGAGCCCGCCTACTTCGGCATGGCCCAGAGCCTGGCGTTCGACTTCGACGTGCGCTGCGACTTCGGCGACGCTCGGCGCCTCACCGACGCCTACCCCTACCTGCCGATCAACAACTTGATCCTGATGTCGGACGACGGTTGGGAGACGGTCTACTACGGCAAACCGTACGCCTTCTCGCTGCTCGCCGCCCCGGCGGTGCGGCTGTTCGGGCAGAACGGCATGGTGGCGGTCAACATCTTGCTACTGCTCGGCATGATCTGGATGGGCACCGTCTACCTGGCCCGGTTCAACGGCTTCGGCCTGGCGCTGGCGTTCTCGGCCGGGTTCTTCGTTCTCAGCACCGCGTTCGCCTACGTCTTCTGGCTGCAGCCCGAGATCTTCAACATGTTCTCGGTCTGCGCCTGTCTGTTCCTTGCCTTCCATCGGCCGGAGCCCTCGCCCCGCAACGACGCCCCGCGCCGCCGCTGGCTGCGCGTTCTCGGGTCCGGGGCGGTCCTGGCGCTGGCGGTCTACAACAAGCCGGTGTTCGCGGCGATGGGTGTGCCGGCGCTGTTCGCGGTCTATCGCCGGCGCGGCTGGAAGGCGGCGGCGGCCTGGATCGCGGCGGCGGCGATCGCCCTCGGCCTGCTCGCGGGGCTCGGCTACGCGTTGAGCGGCCACCCGACCGCCTACCTCGGCGCCGCCCGCGGCGGCGTGCGGCTCGAGGACCCGCAGACCGAGGATGACTACCTCGAGGACATGCGCCGGTTCGTGCAACTGCGCGGCGACGAGAAGGTCAACGCCTGGACCTGGATCTTCAGGATTCCCGAGCTCGCGCCGCGCGAGCTCGCCGAGAACGTCGGCTACTTCTTCTGGGGCCGCCACACCGGCGCGCTGTTCTACACGCCGCTCGCCGCGCTTGCCTTCCTGCTCTTCCTCGCCCACTCACCCCGCTCCGCGAGTCGCTGGCTGCTGGTGGCGTCGGCGGCGACGGTGGCGCTGTTCTTCATCGTATTCATCCCGTTCAACTGGCATGGCGGCGGCGGCTTCGTCGGCAATCGTTACTTCATCAACGTCTATCCGGCGTTCCTCTTCCTGGTCACGCGAATCCGGCCGACGGCGGTGTTGCCGGCGGCGTTCGCCGTCGGCGGGCTACTTCTCGGCCCGGTCATCTTCACCCCGTTCGGGGCGCCGGTGCCGAGCCCGACCCTGCAGGCGCACACCCGCAACTTCCCGTTCCGGGAGCTGCCGCTCGAGCTGTCGGTCAAGAAGAACGTGCCCGGCTACAGCGGTACCAACCTCGGCGGCGTGCGCCTGCTGGCGCGCACCGATCTGGTTCGGACCTGGAAGCAGGACCCGGGGCGCATCTGGCTTCAGGGCGGCGGCAGCTCTGAGGTGTTGATGCTGAGCCTGAAGAGGCTGGACAGCGTGCTGTTCGAAGTCGAGAGCCTGGCGCCGGAGAATCGCGTGCGCCTGGAGCTTCCCGGCGCCGAGCGCGAAGTGCGGTTCGGACCGGGTGAGGGCGAGATGAACGGGGCGACCGTGGTCGAGCTCGCGCCCTCCGGCTTCAGCCGCATCACCTTCGACGGCGGCAAGCCGGTGTACGTCTACGAGCTCCACGTCGAGATCGAGACCGGTGCCCTCCCGCGCCACAAGGACGGCCGAGTCACCCAGCCGCCGTTCTACCTGGGGGCGTCGCTGACCTACCTGGGGCGCCGTGAGCAGCTCGAAGGAGAGGAGCACTACCGGGTCTCCTGGAGATCGGTATCGGCCGAGGAGCGGACCGAGCCGGGCGGCACGGTCCTGCTGTTGGCGACGGTGCGCAACGACGGCAAGACACCCTGGAGCTCGGACGGTCCGGTGCCGGTCAACCTCGCCTACCACTGGCTCGACCAGGACGGCGGCACCGTCGACTTCGAAGGCCAGCGCACTGCGCTACCCGAGCAGATCGAGCCGGGCATGATGGTCGAGATTCCGATGCGGGTGAAGGCGCCGAGACGACCCGGGCGCTACGTCCTGGTGCTCGATCTGGTGCGTGAGAACGTCGCCTGGTTCTCGAGCCGCGGCGCCGACACCCACCGGGTCGAGATCGAAGTCGCCCCCGCCGAGCCCGACCCCGAGGCGCCGTGAGTCGGGTCCTGCTGTTGATCGCGCTGCTGGTCGCGGGCGGCTGTTCCGACAGCGGCCGGCTGAGCGGAGCCGCCCGCGGCTGGAACGTAGTTCTGATCTCGGTCGACACCCAACGCGCCGATCGGTTGGGAGGCTACGGCTACCAGCGTCGCGAGACCTCGCCACGGACCGACACCCTGATGTTCGACGCCGGGGTCCGCTTCGCGCGCGCCGCTTCGCCGCGCGGCGCGACCTGGCCGGCGATGGCCTCGGTGCTATCGGGCCTCTACCCGAGCGGCCACGGCGTGGTTCGCAACGGCTACCGCTTCCCGGACGACGTGCCGACTCTGCCGCTCGTGCTCAAGGACGCCGGCTACCAGACCGGCGCCTTTCTCAACAACATGCACAAGGCCAACCACCGCGGCTGGGACGAGTTCGCCTACGAGAGCGGCAACGAGAGCCGCCTGGTGAGCAAGGCGCGCGAGTGGGTCCGCGGCCTCGATCCGAGCCGGCCGTTCTTTCTCTGGGCGCACTTCTTCGGCCCACATTCGCCCTACCATGTCGCCAAGCTGCTGGACGGCATCCCGGACGTGGACCCGAGCTACGACGGCCCGGTGAAGATGGGCAAAGTGGCGCTGGACCGGATCCTGCGCGACGGGATCGAGCTCGGCGAGAGCGACCTCGAGCAGCTGAACGCCTTCTACGACGGCGCGGTGCTCGCGACCGACCTGAACGTCGGTCGGCTGATCGACGGCCTGCGCGGGATGCCCGGCGCGGAGCGGACGCTGTTCGTCTACACCGCCGACCACGGCGAAGAGCTGTACCAGCACCACGGTTACCTCTACCACGCCTGCTCGGTCTACGAGACCGTGCTGCACGTGCCGCTGGCGATGGTCGCCGAGGGGCTCTTCCCGGGCGCTGCCTCGGTCGATCAACCGGTCGAGCTGATCGACGTCATGCCGACGATCCTGGATCTGCTCGGCATCGAGCCGCCGGCCGAGCAGCACGGCGTCTCGCTGGCGCCGCTGCTCGCGCGTCCGGACGCGCCCAATCGCGGCCGGCCCGCGTTCTCACAGTACGACGACACCGCGATCCGGACGGTCCTCTCCGACGAGTGGAAGCTGGTGCTCAATCCCGAGGGCGAGGTCCCCGAGTGCGTCCCGGGGGCGCCCGGCTTCAGCTATCCGATCGAAGAGGTCGAGCTCTACGACCTGGCCGCGGATCCCGGCGAGACGCGCAACCTGGCGCTCGAACGACCGGAGCTCGTGCGCGAGCTGCGGCGGGTGATCCGCGAGCGCTTCGCGGCGCTCACCGACCGCTCCGAGGATCAGGACATCCCCGAGGACCTACGGCGCGAGCTCGAGGCTCTCGGATACGTCGCGAACTAGTGCCCGGACACGGGTGCGCAGCGCGGATCAGTTCAGGTAGCCGAGCGCCTTCAACTGCTCGCGGGTCTTCTCGTCCATCTCGCGCTCCTCGCCTTCAGCCGCAGCGTCGACCAGCACCTCGAACTCCCCCCGATACCAATCGTTCGAGGCGCGAAACAGGCGCTCGGCGATCTCGGGCTGGGCGTCGACCAGATTCTCGGTCTCGCCGGGGTCGTTCCCGAGATCGAACAGCGCGAACGCGTTGCCGACCTCGCCGGTGATCCAACGCTGGGCGCCGCCCTCGAGGGCGTAGATGAACTTGTAGTCGCCGTCGCGCACAATCCGCTGCCACTTGTCGTGCTGGCCGTATCCGGCCTCCGAGTAGGCGTAGTTGGGCCGGTCACCGGTCGGCGCCTCGCCCCTCAGGCGCGGCATCAGTGACCGGCCCTGCATCCACTCGCCATCCGCGAGCTCGACGCCCGCGAACTCGAGCACCGTCGGCGTCAGGTGAATCAGCATCACCGGATCGGTGTCGACGCGCGGCTCGAGCACACCCGGGTAGTGGAAGAAGAGCGGCACGTTCAGGCAGGTCTGAAAGCCGAAGCGGCCGTGGTCGAAGTAGTAGTAGTGCTCCCCGAGCGACTCACCGTGATCGGAGGTGAAGACCGTCAGGGTGTTCTCCATCATGCCGCGGCCGCGGAACGTCTCGAGCAGCTCGGCCAGCTTGGCGTCGTTGTACGAGATCTCGGCATCGTAGCGCGCCACGTAGAAGCCGAGCTCGTCGCGGCCGTCGAGGATCTGATCGCGACCGAGCCGGACCATGTCGTACTTGGTCTTGGTCGGGTCGAGCGGGATCCGCACCGAGTCGTCGAAGTGCTCGTCGCCCTGGTAGAGCTCCGAGTACTCGCCGGGAGGGGTGTAGGGAAAGTGTGGATCCAGGTAGTGCACCCACAGGAAGTACGGCTTGTCATCCTCGAACTTGTCGAGGATCGAGCGCACCAGTTCATTGATCACGCCGGCGCCGTTCGGATCGGCGCCGTCGGCACGTGGCGGCTGCTGCCACGACTCGACATAGGTGTCGAAGCCCTGGTCGAAGTTGAAATCACTCGCCACCGCACCGTTGGCGACCACCGCATGCGTCTGATAGCCACGCGCCTTGAGCGCCTCGGCCAGCATCAGGAACTTCTGCGGCAGCGGAATGCCGATCTTGCGGACGATGCCGTTGTTCTTCGGGTAGGTCGCTGTGAAGATCGAGGCGAACGACGGCCCGGTCTTCGGCCACTGCACCTGCGCCTTGTCGAACCGCACGCCCTCGGCCGCGAGCGCGTCGAGCACCGGCGAGGTCGGCCGCTCATAGCCGTACATCGACAGATGATCGGCGCGCAGCGTATCCATGGTGATCAGCAGAATGTTGGAGCGTTCGGGGACCTTGGCGCCGCAGCCGATCGCCAGGAGCGACAGTACGAGGCAACCGGCCACGCCCGGCGAAAACCGGCGCGGCGCGGCCGGGGAGCAGCGAATCTGTGAGGGGCTCGACACGGGATCTTCCGGGTTGTGGGGTCGGGCGGAAACGGCCCAAGAACTCCGGAATCTTACTCCAGATCAGCTCCCCGCCCGTCAGCGGGACAGGCCCTTGAGCAAAGATCCGGTGACACGAAGATCCGGTGACAGGATACTCAACTCTCAAAATCCGAGCGAAGATCCGGTGACAGGAAGATCCGAGATCCGGTGACAGGTTATGCAACTCCCATCATCCGGTGCAGATCCGGTACCTACCGTCGACGGAGATGAGTATCCTGTCACCGAGCCTCTGTCGGTCACCGAGTCTCTGTCGAGATGAGTATCCTGTCACCGAGTCTCGGGGCCGGCGCTACTGCAGCCGCCGCTGCACCGGACGCGAGTTGAAGTGCACCCGCTCTGCGAACCGCGCCATGTGCTCGTCGGTGATGGTCACCGTGTCGGCGAGGACGATCCAGCGCACGCCCTCGGTGCACGGCGGTGTGGTCAGCGAGCCGCGGTAGCGGTAGTTCGCGCGGTTGGAGGGCAGGAAGTCGGCCGGGTCGAACTCGTCGGTCAGGTGCTGGCGTCCCACCGGCTCGTCCGGTAGCAGCTCGAAGAACGGCGCCAGGGCGCCGCTCGACTTCCCGCGCCGGATCAGAACGCCGACCACGGCGAGCTCACCGGCCGCGCTCCGGTGCACGAGATGCACCTCCAGATCGGCGCCGCGACCGCGAATCGTGTGCTCGCTCGGAGTGTGGAAGTGGAACTGCACGAGCTCGAATTCGATCCCGTCGAGGGTCAACACGTTGTGGCCCTCGGTCTCGACCTCGATCGTGTGACCAGTGTCGAAGATCTCGCCCTCGGTCGATCCGTAGGAGGCCGGCACCCGGTTGAATGTGCGCCCGCGCAGGGCGCGGCGGCTGAAGTCGACCGGTGACTGCTCTTCGCCCGAGCCGCAGACCGCGAAATCGGGTGTCAGCTCGGCCCAATGGGGCGGTCCGTCCTCACCGAAGTAACCGAAATCCTGAGCGCTCACCGCCGGGACCAGCGTGAACGTCGTGGTGAATACCAAAAGTGTGAGCCTGCTGTGTCTCATCGAGAGTTCCTCCGGCGCGTCCATCGCGCACTCTCTTTGGATGCGCCGGCAGGCTCGCCGGTGTCTCCGGGAGAAACGGTCGGCTCGACGCCGCCGTGACGCGGAACCCGGACCGGTCCGACGGACGTGCAACCTTGCACGCGCTCGATCAGTAGTGAATCCGGAAGGCAAGATGACTCAGGAAATCCGGTGACAGGTTACTGAACTCCGGTCGTACACCTGGGTGATCGAGATAGGCCCCTTTTGCCGAAGTCCTAAAAGGGAGTTGAGTAGTAGCCCGTCACCGAGTCTTCCTGTCACCGAGTTTTCGGGGTTAAGTATCCTGTCACCGAGTCTTATCCGAGTTTTCGGAGTTAAGTATCCTGTCACCGAGTCTTCCTCGACCTGCACACCGAGGCCGACCTGCAGATGCTGGTGGACCCGGGAGTGGAGTCGACAAGAAGAGTCGCGACGCGGCGCGAGGCTAGCCGACCGTGAAACTCTTCGCGGGTTGGATCGGTAGTGAACGCGGGAGGCAAGATGGCTCAACTCGCTAGGCATTCGACGAAAACCTCATGAATACACGGACCCGCGCCTGGTACCGGTGTCTAGTCGTCCTCGCCCTCGGCGTCGGCGTGGGCACCGCGCCGCTCGCGGGGCAGGACCTGGCCATCAGGAACGTCACCACCATCGATCCATTGACGGGCCAGGTGCGCGCCGCTCAGACCGTGCTCGTGGACGACGGCGTCATCCAGTCAATCACTGCCGGGCTCCCGGATGACGCGAGACCCGAGCGCATCGTCGATGGCACGGGCCGCTACCTGATACCCGGGCTATGGGACATGCACGTCCATCTCGACCTGCACACCGAGACCGATCTCGTGATGTTGGTGGTCAATGGAGTCCTGAACGTGCGCGACATGGGCGGCGATCCCTTCGCGCTGGCGGAGCTCAAGGCACGTATCGGCGCCGGCGAGATCCTCGGACCGTCGATCCGCGGCGCCGGCTCGATTCTCGAGGATCGCGCCTGGCTGACCCGTGCTCGCCAGACCTTCCCGAGCATGGAGCACCGTCTGGCGGTCGACAATCCCGAGGAGGCACGGGCGCTGGTGGCGATGCTCGACTCGTGGGGCGTGGACCTCGTAAAGATCCGGAACATCCGCAACCAGGCCACGCTCGGTGCCATCCTGGATGCCGCCGAGCAGCACGGCCTGACGGTAGCGGGACACGAGCCGACGGTGGTGGAGATCGACGAAGGCGCGCGCCTCGGCATGACCACATTCGAGCACCTCCCGTTCATCGGCCTGACCATGCCCGGTCGCCAGGCCGACGAGGACCGGCTGGTGGTCGTGAGCGAGGCCCTCCGCAACAGCGGCGCCTACGTCACCCCGACGCTGGTCGCCGGCACCCTCATGGATGCATCGCGCGACGAGCGTGCCGCCGCCATCGAGCGCGCGGACGAGCGCTACCAGTATCTGTCCGACTCGGCGAAGGAGCAGTGGCTCGAGAGCCTCGAGGGCGATGCCGGCCCGCTGCCGTGGACGGAGATGCTCGAGAGCTCGCTCGAGATAGCGCGGCAGATGGACCAGGCGGGCGTCCCGTTCCTGACCGGCACCGACATGGGGGTTCCCCTTTCCTTTCCCGGCTTCGCGCTCCACGACGAGCTCGAGCTGATGGCAGACCGCATCGGGCTCGATCCGCTCACTGCCCTGCGCGCCGCCACGGCGAACCCGGCCGGTCTCTTCGGAGTGGACGCGGGGGCGATCGCCCCGGGTATGCCCGCCGACCTGGTCCTGCTGGCGCGGAACCCGCTGACCGACATCTCCAACACTCGGAGCATCGAGGCCGTCGTCCTGCGCGGCGAGCTGATCGATCGCGCAAAGATCGACGAACTGCTCGCCTTCGTGCGCGAGAACAAGCATCTGAGGCCGCCCAACAGCGCCTACCAGCATCTCGAGTCGGAGTGCAGCGCTCGACCGTCGGCGGAGTGCCTGGAGCGACTGGGCGGCTACCAGTTCTCGCTCTTCCGCTTCAGCGACGCCCGCGCAGCCTACGAGCGGGCGCTCGCCGCCGGCGCCGGGGAGACAGCGCTCGAAGGCTTGTTCTCGAGCACTGTCAATCTGTTGCACGCGGGCGAGATCGACTGCTCAGTCGCGGCCGCCACGGCCGGAACGCTCCTCGCTCGTCATCCGAGCCGCCCGAGCAAGGCGGTCGGCGTGCTGGATCGCATCCTCGCCCCCGCGACAACTCACTGCCCAGGTGAGAGCGAGGCTCTCCTGAGTCGCCTCGCGGCGATCGACCCCGCCGCCCTCGACGGCGAGATGTTGCCGATCTACCGCGAGCGCTACGCCAGCTATCTGGCGCACGTGAAAGACGATCCCGAGGCGGCCTTCGAGTACCGGGTAGCGAGCTTGCCCGAGGACTGGCGCGAGAGCGATCGACATCTCAAGGACGTCGCGAGCTGGTGCCTCCAACAGAACGTCGCCCTGGACCGCGCACGGGCGCTCGCCCGGCGCGCCGCCGAGCGCGCTCCCACCCGTCTCGGTGGTTTCGAGATGACGGTGCTCGAGGCCCGTATCGCCAGCGCCGCCGGGGATCACGCTCACGCCGTTGCGCTGATGGAGAAGATCGATCAGGCGGTGCCGAACAACAGGACCGTCACCGGTCTGCTGGAGACCTTCCGGGAGCTCGCCGCGTCCGAGGACTGACGAGAGCGGCACACCCCTCGAATGCCTGCGAAGCGGCGGCGAGGCGGTCGCCGCCTCGCCTACCGTTGTGCACCTCGAGCGGGACTTCGACGCCCTGGCTCGAGTAGCCCCACTAGAGGTCCGGAATCTGGCTCGGCGACTTGAGCAGCCCCACCGAGCGCCAATCTCCGAAACTCAGCTCGCGCTCGGCAAACTGATAGATGACCACCCGGGTGTTCCCGAGCCGCTCGGGCTCGCGGGCCAGCGCCTCACGTGAGGCGTGAGCGCCGCCGGCGTTCTGGGCGATTCGGTCGACCGGGCGCTGGAGGTGGAAGGCGAGCCGTTCGGCCAGGCCCGCGCCGGCGCCCCAGCCGAGGCGGGCGTCCGAGAAGACGTTGGTGAAGCTGTCGCCGAGGAGCAGCACCCGGGCTTGGGGACTCGGGCGCCAGATCGAGCCGAAGGCGTCGGTGACGGTGCGAACCGTGATGCGCTCCAGTGGCACTAGCCTGTCGGGCCCGGGCAGACGCAGCATCGTGAAGAGGTCACCGCGCCCCTCCACCGTGACCGGTCGATCCAGATAGGCGCTCTCGCTGGGCCCGAGGTCGAAGTCCCCTTCGAGTCGCGCGGCAAGGGCCGTGGCGACGCGCTCCATCGCCGCTGGCGCCCAGTGGGTGTCGGTGCGGAGGTAGGCCGGCCCTCCCTGCGAGGCGGCCAGGAGCTCGGGGAGGGGATCGAAGACCGCGATGCCGGCTCGGTCGAGCTCTCTCAGCAGCCTGCCGAACGACGCGTTGCGCAGCCCGGCCTCCGATCGCTCGGCAGGGGCCGCGAAGCGCCCCGGCTCGACCGAGGGCTTGACCGGCGTGGGCATGACGACCAGCTCGATTCCCAGAGCCGCGAGATCTCGGTGGAGCTCGACCAGGGCGATCGTCGGATCGGGTTGCGGCGGCCGGTCCCAGGAGTCGCCGGCCCGCTCGCGCTGGCGAAGGATCGTGGGCTGGAGGAACCCGCGACCGGTGACGTGATCGACGTCGGCCCGGTAGAAGAGCCAGCCCTCGCGGCCCGGGTAGACCTGCTCGTTGCCGAGCCCGGTGGTCCCGAGCAGCAGCGCCTGCACTCGCGGCAGAAGCCCGGCGCGGAGAAACGACTCGTCCTCGAGACGCTCTTCAGCTCGATCGATCGCCTCGAGGAGCACCCGGTCGGCGGCGATCAGGCCGTCGGTGCCGGCGGTCGCGAACGCCTCGCCCAACGCGCGAGGCAGCTCCGCCAGAGGCGGCGCCGACCGCTCCGCGGCAGCCGAGAGCCGGCGAAGCGACTCCTCGATGATCGGGACAGAGAATACGGTCGCCAGCAAGAGCGCGGTCAGTGCGAAGGCCACGCCTGCGCGCACGTCGGTGACAGCGAGCTCACGCTCGGCCTGCCGCTTGCGAAGATCCGCTCTCGATTTCGTCACGATCAGAAGATGAAGTAGATGAACGGGTTGAACGCCTGGGTCTCGAGCATGATCAGAGACAGCCAGAGAAGGCCGATCGCGACCAACGCCTTCCAGAGCGGCAGCCGCCGCGTCCAGTCCCAGGTCTGGGGCGCGGTGAAGGCGACCGCGGCGGCGATCGCCACGGTGGCCAGGTAGTAGGGCTGATAGATCAGACCGGACAGCAACAACGCCGGCGGCTCCGCGGTCGAGAGTCCGACCATCGAGCCCAGGTAGCGAAACGCGTCGCCGAGATCGCGCGCCCGGAAGAATACCCAGCCGATCGACACCAGCAGGAAGGTCGCTCCGATCCGTGCCGCCCTAGGCAGCCTCTCGTAGAAACTCGCCTTGCCCCTTATCCGCTCGGCCGCGAGCAGCGCGCCGTGGAGACCACCCCAGACGACGAACTTCCATGCGGCGCCGTGCCAGAGGCCGCCGAGCAGCATGACCAATGCCAGGTTCAGGTAGGTCCGACCGCGCCCCCGCCGGCTGCCGCCGAGCGGCTTGTACAGATAGTCCCGCAGCCACGACGAGAGCGAGATGTGCCAGCGGCGCCAGAAAGCGGTGATCGACTCGGCGCGGTAGGGCGAGTCGAAGTTCTTGGGGAACGCGAAGCCGAGCATCAGGCCGAGGCCGATCGCCATGTCCGAGTAGCCGCTGAAGTCGAAGTAGATCTGCATGCTATACGCGACGACTCCGTACCAGGCGTCGAGCGGCAGGACGGTCGCGGCGTCGAAGGTCGTGTCGGCGACCTTGCCGCACGGATTCGCCAGCAGCACCTTCTTGGCCAGACCGAGGCTGACGAACGCCGCTCCGCGCGCGAACTTCCCGATCGTGTGTGTGCGCTCGCGCAGCTGATCGGCGACCTCCGAGAAGCGCACGATCGGTCCGGCCACGAGCTGCGGGAACATCGAGACGTAGCAGGCGAAGTCGACGAAGTTGCGCAACGCCCGAGCCTCACCGCGGTAGACGTCGAGGGTGTAGCTCATCGACTGGAAGGTGTAGAAGCTGATGCCCAGAGGCAGGGCAATCCGGATCACGGAGTCGATCGACCAGCCGCCCATGCCCAGCGCCGCGGCCAGCGCGTTGTAGCTGTCGACGCCGAAGTTGAAGTACTTGAAGAAGCCGAGCAGCGACAGGTTCGACGCCACCGAGACCGCCACCGCCCAGCGCTGCCCGGACGTCCTCGGCGTGCCCGGGGTCAGGCGCTCGACCCGGCCGCGCCAGCCCGAGGAGAGGCCACCCGCGATCGACAGTCCGCACAGGTAGTCGACCCCCGTCGAGGCGAGCATCAGGACGACGAAGGCCGGATTCGCCCAGCCGTAGAACAGGTAGCTGAGCGCGGTCAGCGCCAGATGGCGCAGAGGTCGCGGCGCGAGGTAGTAGAGCGCCAGCGCCAGTGGCAGGAAGTAGTAGACGAACAGGTGCGAGCTGAAGACCAAGGCTCAGTCGATCCGGTAGTAGAGCCGGCCGCCGCCGGCGCCCAGGTCGTCGGCCACGAACGTCCCTTCGAGCTGCGGGTTGCGATCGAACGGCTCGAGGGTCAGGCGACTCCTCGCTCCCTCGCCCAGCGGCGGCTCGAACTTGCCGTCGAGGATCGCCCATTGAGCGACCCGAATCAGCGCTCCCTGCTGCAGATTCTCGTCCTGACACTCGCCTGGCACCTGTCCCGGCACCGGTCCCGAACCCTCGCCCGAACATTCGCCTGGCACCTGTTCGAGCACCCGCCATTCGTGCGTTGCTAGCGCCTCGCGGTAGGGGTTGATCTCGACCAGGCTCGGCGCCTTCGAGCGCCGGATCAGCTCGGCCTCCACGACCGTTCGGGCGACCGGCTGCCGGGCGGCTCGGAGCGCCTGGTAACGCAGAAAATTTTCTCGCGCCTCGTCCGCATCGAGGATGCGACCGTAGATCGCGACCCCTTCGACGCGCGCCATCGTGCCCGGCGCGACGACCAGGTCTTCGCCGAAGACCAGCGGATAGCGCCGCCAGTTGAAGAAGTCGCCCGTGACCGGCCACTCGCCCGCCGGCTCGCCGTCGACGTAGGCGCGCATGTCGCCGGGAGCGTAGGTCACGACCAGGTGCAGCGGCTCGCCCGGCCGGTAGTCGGCGACCGCGGCACCCTGGAACGCGCCCGGACCGCGGTTGCCGGTGCGAATCGAGATGTGGAGCTTGCTGGCCTCTGCCCTCAGCACGAAGTTGAGATGCAGGCCGCCCATGCCGATCAGCCGACCGCTCGTGCCGGGCGCGACGGTGGCTTCCAGGGTCATCCGGTTCGTCGCCCGCAGCGTCCCGAGGACCGTCTCCATGTCGCGCTCCGAGGCCAGGAAGGTGCCGCGCCCGAGGACCATCGTGAAGTCGTGATCGAGCACCGCTCTGCCCTGCGGGTTCACGACGCACGCTCGATCGGTTCCGAGCTCGGAATCGAACACCTGGTTCAGCGCGGCGCCGTGCGCCCAGACGAACGCCAGCGCATCGCGATCACTCGGCCAGAGCGGCGGCTCGAGATCGATCTCGACGTCCGCCCTATTCGGGGGCGTGGCGCGGTCGACAAGTCCCGACAGCAGCAAGGTGTCGCTGCTCCGGATGGGCTGCTCGGGCTCCAGCACAAGCGTGCGCCCGTCGGCGCTCAGCGACACGCCGGTGATCGCGGTCCCGGACGCGAGTGCGGTCGCCTGCGGCTCGGCGCCGAGCGGCTCGTCGAAGACGACCTCGATCCGTAGCCCGCGCTCGCGGAGGGCGGCCGAGAGCACCGCGGGCGGGCGCGCCGGCGCGACCGTCACCAGGCCGCGCACCATCCGATCGCCTCGGCTGGCTGTGACGACGAACCGACCGGGTTGCTCGTAGACGTGCGAGACACCACCGCCCTCGGCCGCGGCGCCGTCGCCGAGCTGCCACCGCCAGTCGCCGTCGCCCGGCGCGCTCCACGACACCGCGAGCGGCGCCTCGCCCGACTGACGGCCGAGCGGCAGGGGCTCGACAAAGACATCCGGAAAGCGGTCGGTCGCCGGATCCGCGGTCATCCGGACCGGCGTCCCGATCACCTCGAGCTTGTCGGGATCCGTTTCGACCACGAAGATCTCGTAGTCGCTGCGGAAGTGGTCGTGCTGGTTGCGGGAGGCCGCGAACGCCAGCATCGAGCCGTCGCGCGACAGCATCGGAAAGTAGAGGTAGCCGAGCCCGGGCGGCATCCGATCGTCGTTCTTGTGCAGGATCGGCGACGCTCGGCCGGTCGCCAGGTCGAAACGGTTGATCGGACCACCGACGCCCGCGGTCCAGAAGCCCCAGCGGCCGTCATGCGAAAAATAGGGCTGGCAGCCGCGATTCTGAAAGCGCTCGACCACCTGCTTACCCCTCGCCTGGTACCTCATGAACTCGCCCCGGCCGTTGGTCGCCCACTGGAGCTGGCTGTCGATCAGCGAGCCGAAGGCCTCGAGCGACTCCTCGGTCAACAGAGTGACCTCGCCCGACTCGATGTCGACCACGACGGTCCGGCCCTCGCCGTCGATGTAGATCAGCTCGCGCTCCGAGCGCCAGATCGCCGCGCGGTGCTCGAAGTAGGTGCGGGCGTCCGCTGCCAGCTCGCGCTCCTCGGAGCCGTCCGGGCGGATGAGCCGCAACACTCCCCTGGCATCTCCCTTCGAATACTCCTGCTTGCCCTCCGGCAGACTGAGATAGGTGATCCAGGCGCCGTCCGGCGAGACATGAGCGCAGCAGTGCCGCCGGCCGCGCTCGTCCGGCGTCAGTTGGCGCGGCTCGGAGACCTCGAGATCCCGGATCCAGAGCTGCCAGGACCCGGAGCGATTCGACTCCCAGACCAGGAAGCCCGGGACGGCCGCGGTAGTCGGCTCCCCCAGCACGCGTTCCGGGCTCGACTCGACGGGTCGAGGAGCCGGGTCGGGATCGGATGCTGAATCCGAGCAGCCGACCACACACAGGGTGATCAGAGGTAGACCGAGGACCCAGCGCTTCACGTCGGGCAGTCTAGCCTGACATAGAGTCCCCTATGCTAGAGTCTGTTGGCGGTCACTCCCGCAAAAACCCAGCAAAAATCAGCGGAATCTACCAGAGACCTCCCGGAGAGCTTGATGGCGCCCACCCCTAAATCCGAGATGCCGGTGGTCATCCTGTGCGGCGGCCAGGGCACGCGGCTGCGCGAAGAGACCGAGGTGCGGCCAAAACCGATGGTCGAGATCGGCGGACGGCCGATCCTCTGGCACATCATGAAGATCTACGGCCACTACGACGTGGCGCGCTTCGTCCTCTGCCTGGGTTACAAGGGTTGGGTGATCAAGCAGTACTTCCTGCGCTACCACGAGATGATGCGCGACTTCACCGTGACGATGGACGACCACGAGCGGGTCGACTTCCACAACCGTCGCGGCGACGAGAGCTGGCGCGTGACCTGCGCCGAGACCGGTGAGACCACCGGCACCGGCGCCCGCTTGCGCATGGTCAAGGACTACGTGGACGCCGACACCTTCTTCTTCACCTACGGCGACGCGGTGAGCGACATCGATATCGACAAGCTGCTCGCCTACCACCGTGAGAAGGGGCGACTGGCGACCGTCACCGGCGTCCATCCGACATCACGCTACGGTGAGATGACGGTCAAGGACGGCGTGGCGAGCGAGTTCAACGAAAAGCCAACGGTCGCCGAGGGCGTCGTCAGCGGCGGCTTCTTCGTCTTCCAGCGTGAGGTCTTCGACTACCTGAGCGACGACGACGATCTGTTCCTGGAGTTCCAACCGCTGCGCGACCTGGCCCGGGACGACCAACTCGCTGTCTACGTCCACGAGGGCTACTGGGAACCGATGGACACCTACCGCGACTACCTGCACCTGAATCAGGTCTGGCGCGACGGCGCTCCCTGGAAGATCTGGGGCTAGCCGCCCTTGAGCCGCACGCTGTAGCTGAGCACCGCCGAGTTGGAGCCGGGGTTGACCTCTTCGAGGCCGGCGTTCGACAGATGGTAGAAGGTGAGGCCGACGCGGGTCTTGTGGCTCAACCGGAAGCCGAGGTCGATCGACGACCGGAACTGGAACTCCCCGCCCAGGTCCTTGCCATCCCCGCGCTCGTAGAACGCGAAGGCGAAGCCGGGCGCCAGGACGAAGCGCGGCCCGACCTCGAAGTCGCGACGCAGACCGAGGTGCGCCCAGATCGACTCCTCGTCGGACGCCGCGATGCCGCCGGCGAGTTCGAGACCCCAGAATCGGGTCGGCCGCCGCAGCTCGAATCCGGCCTCGATGTCAGTTGGCGACTTGCCGACGTTGAAAATTCCGGCCATCAGTTGGACAGCGGGCGCGCCCTCCTGGGCGAGCGCGGGGCGGGCCGCGGCCAGGAGCAGCACGGCGACGGCCAGGGATCCGAATCGCTCGGTTCGCTTGAGCATCAGTCGGCGAATCTTATACCGCGCCGTCTGGCTGCAAAGCGGTGAGTGCGTCAGAATGCGGCCGATGGACGACAGCAAACCCAACTCGAGCCGCCCGGAGCCCTCCGCTCCCGGCGCCGAGGGGGACCTCTATGTCGTCGCCACCGTCCACCTCGATACCCAGTGGCGCTGGACCATCCAGCGCACGATTCGTGAGTACCTGCCCGACACGTTCGAGGGCAATTTCGCGCTGTTCGAGAAGTACCCGCACTACGTCCTGAGCTGGGAGGGCGCCTTCCGATACATGCTGATCCGGGAGTACTACCCGGAGGCGTGGCGCAAGCTCCGCGAGTACGCCGCCGCCGGCCGCTGGACGGTCGCCGGCAACATGCTCGAGTCGATCGACGTCAATCTCGTCTCGCCCGAGTCGCTCATCCGCCAGTTCCTCTACGGCAGCCGGTTCTTCGAGAGCGAGCTCGACTCCCACGCCTGCGACGTGTTCCTGCCCGACTGCTTCGGATTCGGCTACAGCTTCCCCACCATCGCCGCTCACTGCGGCCTGACCGGCTTCTCCTCGCAGAAGCTGATCAAGTGGATCCACCCGGCGGAGCCACCTTTCGAGGTCGGTGTCTGGGAGGGACCGGATGGCGCATCGCTCCTGACCGTTCTGCGCCCGGACGGCTACGGCGACGGTCTCGACGAGGATCTGAGCCGCTCCGAGCGCTGGCGCGATCGGATCCGGGCGCTCGGCGAGGCCACCGGGGTCCGGGCGGGCTACAAGTACTTCGGCATCGGCGACCGTGGCGGCGCGCCCGACGAGAACTCGCTGAAGCTACTCGAGCAGAGCCTCGAGAGACCGGGACCGATCCGCATCGTCCATGGCCGCTCCGATCTGTTCTTTCGCGAGCTGGATCAGCACCGAGACCGGCTGCCGCGGCACAAGGGCGAGCTGCTGCTGCCCGAGCACGGGCCCGGTTGCTACACCTCGATGGCCTCGATGAAGCGCTGGAATCGCCGCAACGAACAGCTCGCCGACGCCGCCGAACGCGCCGCGTGCGCCGCCGCCTGGACCACCGGCGCAGGCTACCCGGCGAAGGCCCTACGCGAGAGCTGGCTGCGCTTTCTCTGGCACCAGATGCACGACGACCTGACCGGGACCAGCATTCCTCAGGCGTACGCGTTCTCCTGGAACGACCAGGCGATCGCCGAGAACCGGTTCGAGTCGGTGCTGACCGATTCGGTCGGCGCGCTCACCACTCGCCTCGACACCGAGACGCAGGGTGTCGCGCTCGTGGTCTTCAATCCCCTCTCGATCGACCGCGAGGATCTGGTCGAGGCCGAGATCGAGATCGACGCGGCCGGCGCGAACGCCGCGCGGGTGTTCGATCCCGAGGGCGTCGAGGTGCCGTCACAGGTCACCCTGGAGCACGCATCGAGCTCGAAGGGCGCTCCACAAAGATTCCGGGTCACATTCCTCGCCGCCGTGCCCTCGCTTGGCTGCGCGGTGTTCGACGTGCGCGCGGCCGAGAAGCCGTGCGACCTGCCGACCAGGCTCGCGGCCGGGTATCGCGGCCTCGAGAACCAGCGCTACCGCATCGAGCTCCACAGCACCGGGGACATTGCGCGAATCCATGACAAGGCGCTCGGCGTCGAGCTTCTCGACGAACCGCTCGAGCTTCAGCTCATGCCCGACACGTCTTCCAAGTTTCCGGCCTGGGAGATGCACTATCGCGATGTGATGGCCGACCCGCACCCGGTGTCGCGCCTACTCGGTAGCCGAGTGGTCGAGACCGGACCGGCCCGCGTCGCAGTCGAGATCCGCCGCGCCGCCCGCGGCTCGACCCTGACCCAGCGCATCGCGCTCGCCGCGGGCGACGCGGGCGACCGTCTCGAGATCGACAACCGCCTCGAGTGGCGCACCTGGGGGCGGATGCTCAAGGCTTCGTTCCCGATCGGCGACAGGGACTCGGAGGCGACCTACGATCTCGGCCTGGGAGTGATCCAGCGCGGTATCAACCGACCCGAGAGCTACGAAGTGCCGGCGCAGCAGTGGGCCGACCTCTCGTCGCCGACCAGCGGCCGGGGCGTCTCGATCATCAACGACTGCAAGTATGGTTGGGATCGTCCGAGCGCGGAAACGCTGCGCCTGACTCTGGTGCGCTCGCCCCGGTCCCTGCGCGGGCATGCCCATCAGATGACCCAGGACTGGGCACTCCACCGCTTCACCTACGCGCTCTACAGTCACCCGGGAGATTGGCGGCAAGGCACGGTCTGGCAGGCGGCCCGACTCAATCAACCGCTGCGCGCCTTCCAGGTCGAATCGGTGCGCCGCGACCGGCCCCGCCGGCTGTCCTTTGCCAGTGTCGGTTCCGCCGAGGTCGCGATCCGGGCCCTCAAGCGCTCCGAGGATGGCGGTGACTGGATCGTCAGGCTCCAGGAGCTCGCGGGCCACGCGCAGAGCGACGTCAGGGTGACGCTGACGGGCGCTCTCGAGTCCGCTCACGAGACGAACGGAGTCGAGCACGAGCGCAGCGCAGCGGCCACCACCGCCGGCGAATTGGTGACCGACCTGGGCCCGTTCGAGCCGAAGACGTTCGCGGTCCGCCTGGATCCGACCTCCGGTCGCTCGCCATCGCCGGTCTCGAAGCGGGTGCGACTCCCGTTCGACACCCGCGCCACGAGCGCCGATGGCCATGGCGACGGCGACCTCGACGGTCACGGCCACTCGTTTCCGGCCGAGCTGTTCCCGGCGACGCTCACCGACGGCGGAATCGAGTTCGCCCTCGGTCCCGTGGACGCCGCCAACTGCCTCACCTGTCGCGGGCAGCAGCTGCCGCTGCCCGAGGGCGATTGGCGACGGGTGTACCTGCTCGCGGCGAGCATCGACGGCGACGTCGACACCGCGATCCGAGTCGAGGGCCAGGTGACTCCCCTGCGGATCTCCAGCTACCGCGGTCCGATCGGCCAGGCATCGCATCGCCGCGCCTTGGGCCGCGTGCACTACGGGCCCATCCGACCCGCGTTTGCGCGTCCCGACCGGATCGCCTGGGTCGCCACCCATCTGCACGACCGCGAGGGCGCCAACCTTCCCTACGAATTCGGCTACCTGTTCAGGTACCGCGTCGAGCTGCCCGCCGGCCTCGCTTCGACCCTGTCAGTTCTCGAGCTACCGGACGAGCCGCGCGTGCAGCTGTTCGCGGTCACCCTGGGGCGCAACCTCCGGGTTCCCGCCCGGAGACCCCAGCCCCACCCTTTCTGAGCGGGACAGCCGCACCGGCCGACCATCTCTCGAGAATCGCCTCGCTAGCCTGACACTTCTCACCCCATCGCGCGGCGAGGGGACGTAGGTTGCTGGAGATGCAAGGCTTCCGGGCGCGAAGCGACGCAGGCGTACTCGACGTACGTCGAGGAGCGCAGCGCCCGGGTAACGCAGCAGATTCAGGAACTACGGCTCACCGCAAGTGATGGGGTGAGAAGGTCAGGCTAGATCGGGCGCTGCCAGGTCTTCTCGTCTTCGTCGAACGCCGGCAGGTCGATATCTTCGCCCATCCTCTCGCGGATGCCGTACTCCCAGTGGCGCAGGTACTTGAGGAACACCGCCACCGCTTGGAGGCCGCACACCGCGACGCCGTGCAAACCGTCGAGAAAGCCGAGTTGTAGCACGTAGGTCCGGAAGAAGCGCCAGAGCGGCCGGCCCGCGACCGACATGAAACCTACGCGCCGGCCCTCGCGGAAGCCCTGGGCGGCGCCCCACTCGGCGTAGTTCAGAAGCTTCTCGAAGTACTGGTCGAAGTCGCGGTAGGTGTAGTGCACCAGCGGATTGCGCAGGGTCGGAATCGGACCGCTGATGTCGAGATCGGTGTGCACGCGCCGGTTCGGGTAGCGCCCTTCCGACTTGGCGAAGAAGCGGATCACCTTGTCGGTCGACCAACCGGAATGGCGGATCGTGCGATCGAGCAGAATGTTGCGCCGACGAATGTAGTAGCCGTTGAACTTGGGCCCTTCGATCAGCAGCGACAGGATCTCGCGCGCCAGCTCGTCGGGCACCCGCTCATCGGCGTCGAGGATCAGAACCCAGGGGTGCTCGACCTGATCCATCGACCAGTTCTTCTGGGCGGCCGAGCCGAAGTACTCGCGCTGAAGAACCGTGACGGGAAACGGCTTCGCCAGCTCGAGAGTGCGGTCATTCGAATAGGAGTCGACGACCAGTATCTCGTCTGCCCACAGGACCGATTCGAGACAGTCGACGATATTGCGCTCCTCGTTGTAGGTCGTGATGATGACCGACAGCGGCTCGCGACCCGGCTGGTCGCGCAGCTCCTGGAGTGAACGGACGCCGCTAGCTTTCTTCATGGCTCAAAAGGAGGCGCTCGATGCCGCGCGCCTTGCCTGTGCTCTCGTCGATATCCACGATCACCGCCGCCAGCCGCACGTCGCGCTTGGCGACCTCGAAGGCGCCGGGCGAGTGTAACTTGAAGCGCCGCAAAACCTTGTCCACGCGCATGCCGATGATCGACTCGTAGGGTCCGGTCATGCCGAGATCGCACTGGAACGCAGTGCCCTTCGGCAGGATCCTCTCGTCGGCGGTCGGCACATGGGTATGGGTGCCGACCACGGCGCTCGCTCGGCCGTCGAGATAGAAACCGAGCGCCTGCTTCTCGCTGGTCGCCTCGGCGTGAAAGTCCACCAGGATGACGCGCACCCGGTCGTCGAGGCCGGCGATCAGGCGATCGGCGACCTCGAACGGCGAATCGAGGGGCTTCATGAAGACGCGCCCCTCGAGGTTGATCGTGGCGACCTTGATGCCGGCGGCGGTCTCGCCCACATAGAGACCGCTGCCCGGGTTGCCGTCCGGATAGTTGGCCGGCCGCAGGAAGCGCGGGTCAGCTTCGAGGACGGCGATCCCCTCGCGCTTGTCCCAGATGTGATTGCCGCTCGTGAAGCAGTCGATCGGCAGCTCGTCGAACTCGCGGGCGACCTTGGGGGTGATGCCGAAGCCGCCGGCGGAATTCTCGATGTTCACCACGACGTAGTCGATCCGGTGGCGATCGATGATCCCACCGAGCAGATCGGTCAGAGCCCGGCGACCGGGCTTGCCGACGATGTCGCCGACCAGGAGAGCCTTCACTTGGCGTACTCGATAGAGCGGGTCTCGCGGATCACCGTGACCTTGATCTGTCCGGGATAGGTGAGCTCGGCCTCGACCTTCTTGGCGATGTCGCGCGACAGCCAGACCGCCTCTTCGTCAGCGAGCTTCTTGCTGTCGACGATCACCCGGATCTCACGGCCGGCCTGGATCGCGAAGCTCTTCTGAACCCCCTTGAAGCTCGACGCCAGCTCCTCGAGCTTCTCGAGCCGTTTGACGTAGGTCTCGAGGATCTCGCGTCGAGCGCCCGGCCGGGCGGCGGACAGAGCATCGGCCGCGGTGACCAGCACCGCCTCGACCGTCTCCGGGTCGTAGTCGCCGTGGTGGCAAGCCATCGCATGCACGACCTCTTCGGACTCGCCGTACTTGCGCAGCAGGCTGATGCCGATCTCGAGATGGGTGCCCTCCATCTCACGATCCACCGCCTTGCCGATATCGTGCATCAGCCCGGCGCGCTTGGCGATCGGCACGCTGACCTTGAGCTCCGCCGCCATCGTGCCGGCCAGGAAGGCGACCTCCTTGCTATGTTGGAGGACGTTCTGCCCGTACGACGTGCGGTAGCGCAGCCGCCCGAGCAGCTTGGCGAGCTCGAGGTGCACGTTCGGAATGTTGAGCTCGAGCAGCGCGGCCTCACCCTCCTGGCGGATCCGCTGCTCGAAGTCGGCCTTCACCTTCTCGACCACCTCCTCGATCCGCGCCGGGTGGATCCGACCGTCGGTGATCAGCTTCTCGAGCGCCGTGCGTGCGATCTCGCGGCGGAACGGATCGAAGCCCGACAGGATCACGGCTTCAGGCGTGTCGTCGACGATCAGATCGACGCCTGTGGCAGCCTCGAGCGCCCGGATGTTGCGGCCCTCGCGGCCGATGATCCGCCCCTTCATCTCGTCCGACGGCAGCATCACCGCGGTCACCGTGGTCTCGGCGACGTAGTCGGATGCCGCCCGCTGGATGGCCATGCCGACAATGTTCTGCGCCTTGCGGGCGGCCTGCTCCCGCGCCTCTTCTTCCAGCCGGCTGACCATGTGGGCGGCATCCATCCGAGCCTCGTTCTGCATGCTCTGGATGAGCTCCTCCTTGGCCTGCTGGGCGGTCAGGCCGGCGATCTGCTCGAGCTTGCCGCGCTCCTGCTGGATCAGCTCGTCGAGCTCGCCCTGCTGTTGATCCAACCGCTTCTCGCGACCGCCGATCGAGCTCTCGCGCTTGGACAGGACCTTCTCCTTGTCGGCGAAGTCGTCGAGCCGCTTGTCGAGAGTGTCCTCCTTCTGGGTCAGGCGGCGCTCGAGCTTCTCGAGCTCGGACCGGCGCTTGCGCGAGGCCCGGTCGAACTCGCTGCGAGCCTGGTGGAGCTTCTCCTTCGCGGTCAGCTCGGCCTCGCGCAGCTTGGACTCGGCCTCGCGCTTGGCCTCCTCGATCAGCTTCTGCGACTCGCGCACGGCCTGAGCATGCGCTTGTGCGGCTGCTCGGCGGATGAAGAACCACCAGAGCACAATGACCGCTAACGCCGCCCCTCCGATGGCTGCGATCAACAAAGTGTTGTTCACTGGTAGCCCCCCCGTAAAAGGGCACCAGGTAAGGGGTCGAAACTCAGGGAGCGGGTAGAAACCGCACCCCCCGCGAAGCCGTGTGGGTGGTACTGTTTAGAACCTGATTCTCACCAGGTGGGTGTCCTCACCACGAGCTATTAGCGTCCCCGTTCGAGCGGGGCTGGCACAAGCCGCGCGGGTATTGAACTCCCTAGATAGCAATGTTGGTTCTACAAAAGCCTCGCCCATCACGAAACCACACAGGGGATGCTTATTCCATCCTATAAAGCCGCTGAGCTGCTGACCGGTCATGGTCATCCGTGAAGCGCTTTCTCCAGCTCTCCCGCCAGCTCTGCCACCTTTTCCTCGACTTCGACTCGACTTCCTTCCTGATGCCTCTGGCATTGGAAAAGTTCGTCTGCGATGTTGAGTGCCGCCAGGATGGCGATCTTCGCCGAGTCGACCGTCGACACCTGCTGCGCGATCTCGCGCATGCGGCCGTCGACCAGGCTCGCCAGCTCCTGGAGATACTCCGGGTCCTTCTCTCCTCGGACATTGTAGACAGCGCCAAAGATTTCCACCTCGGTAGCGGTGGTTGTTTTGGATGCCATCGTGATGTCTTTCTCCTGCCTTTTGAGGCAGATAACGGACCTTTAGAACGTCCGAAACTATAGCACACGGGCCGAGCGGCCAAGCGGGAGCTGCGAGCGCACGAACGGCGCTCGTCGGCGCCCGAAAACGCTCCGAGATCCGCCTGCCGAAGCGCTCTCGGGTCGACTAGCTAGCCGCCGTCGGCCGCGCCGGCGTGCTCCGGTACCAGCGCCAGGAAGGCGGGCTCACTCATCAACGCCTCCTCGACCACGGTCGCGGCCGCCGCGTGACCCGCCGCGTTCCAGTGGCCGCGCCCGCCGACGCGCTGCTCCCCGAGCAACGGCACGTCGCGGAAGGCTATGCCGCTACGGTCGGCGAATGCCCGGACCGCGTCGTGGCCATCGGCGGGCAGGGCCGCGTCGCGCACGTAGAAAAGAACGAAGACAATGCCCCGTTCGCGGGCGTATCGATCGATCCGATCGAGAATCCGAACGGTCAGTTGGATGGCATCCGCTCGATCCAGATCCTGAGTCTCGCGCATGAGCTCGCGCGTCGGCTTGAGCCTGTGAGCCAGGAAGAAGAAGACCGTGCTCCGATCGCGCAGGAAGTTCTTCATTCGCTGCCAGCCCGAAGGTCGGTCGACGAGCCGCAGCTCGCCGTTCTCGGGCACGAAATGGGGCACGAAGCGGTTGTTGAAGGTCGTGATGTTGTTCTCGAAGTCGTTGAGCTCGAAGAACATGAGCAGCACCACCTGCGGCCGGTAGCGGGGCTCGTAGGTCTCGAGCGCCAGCAACTCCTGCGCCGTGCCAAAACCGGTAATGCCCAGATTCATGACGTCGACCTCCGAGCTGCCCAGCCGCTGCTGAAGCGCCTGTTCTAGCAGGCTCGGGTAGATCTCGTCCTGATCCGCCTCGAGACCGAAGGTCATCGAGTCGCCCAGCACCATGATCCGCAGATCGTCGTCGGTGGAGAACTCGCGATCCCGGAAGCCGTCGCTGTTGATGGCCAGGAGATTGATCTCGTCGACGTGATCCTGACGCTCGATGGCGTCAGTGGTCGGCTTGTATTTCCACCCCAGGGTGGCGTCGGTCACGGTCATTCGAGGGTAGTAGAACGCGGCGTAGACCGAGCCGGCCACCTCGCACAGGAGCAGCACGACGACAATGCTGCAGGCCGCGAGTAGCAGCTTCTTGCCGAGATCCCGGCGGCCGCCGGTCAGGATCTCGCCTCCGACCAGCCGCTCTCCAGCGCGTCGCAGAACTCGCCGAGCAGTCGTTCCTTGCTGAACTCACTCTCGACCACTCGCCCGGCCTTCTCCCCCATCGCCTGCAACTCCCGACGACCGGTGGCGGCGATCTCGCGCAGCGTCCGCACCGCTCCCTCGACGTCGCCGTACTCGATCTTCCAGCCGACCGGATGGCGCTCCAGGATGTCCGAGACGTGACAGGGCGTGGGGCCGAGCAGCAGGATGGGCCGACTGATCGCCATCGCGCCGTAGACCTTGCACGGATGGATCATCCCCACCATCGACGGCCCGATCGCGACCAGGTGGACATCAGCCGCCGACAGCGAGTACTTGATCCGATCCAACGGCTGGTAGGGCAGCGAGACGATGTTGCCGGGCCGGTGCTCGGTAATCGCCTGCTCGACGTCCTGCTTGCCCAGGCCGCCGCCGATGAACAGGAACACCAGATCGGGATCATCCCGGAGCTCGATCGCCGCCTCCAGGATCGTCGTCAACGGCGAGCTCGGACTGTGGTTGCCGCTGTACATGACGACGAACCGGTTCTCGAGCCCATGCTCGACACGGAACGGGTTGTCCTCGTGGGCGACCGGCTCCAGATGATCCTGATGAGGCCACGGCGGCATGATCGCGAGGCGATCACCGACCTCGACCTTGCGGTTGACGCGCTCGGCCATGAAGCGATCGAGGGTGATCACCCGGGCCGCGCGGCGCAGGATCAACCGGTTCATGGCGTCGAACGCCCGGACCTTCCACGAACCGGCCTCCGCCTGCCCGAGGGCGACGGCCTGGTCCGGATTGAGATCCATGACCCAGTAGCCGATCGGCCGCCGCCGAACGACGGCCAGGAAGACAGCCGCCAACGGACAGAGCGGCGGCGACGTGCTCGACAGGATGCCCGCCAGACGTCGGGTGAAGAGACCCCACAACGAGCACTGGATGACGAACGAGATGCTGCCCAGAAGTCGCGACAGGATCGACGACTTGCCGAACGAGGTCCACGGCAGCCGGCGGATCTCCACGCCATCCAGCACCTCACGGCGTGGGTACTTCTGGCTCGGATCGTCGTAGCCGCGCGACGACACCAGCGCGACCACCCGGTAACCGCGCTCGATGAGACCGACCGCGGCATCGTGCATGTGCTGCCCGACACTCGCCGGATCCGGCACATAGACCTGGCTCAGAAGTAGGATGGTGCCGCGTTCAGTAGACATCCGTTCGCGGCCAACCCGCGCCCCGACTCCCGCCAGGGCCAGACCGACGTTCTCGCCGGCCTAGGCCGCTCTTTTCTCCGGAGACCGGAGCGTGCCGCCGACGACGCCTGAAGTTGCCGGAAGCGGCAGATTCAGACCCAGGCGGCGACGCGACCCGGCCGGGTGAGAGACGACGGGCTCAGACGGCGCGCGCTGCCCCATACTTGGCGACGTACTCGTCGTAGATCCAGCGGTAGGTCTTCTCCAGCCCCTCGCGCAGCGGGATTCCCGGCTCCCAGTCCAGGTACTCGCGGATCTTCGTGTTGTCACTGTTGCGGCCATTGACGCCCTTGGGAGCGTCCAGGTTGTAGCGGCGCTCGAGCTTGACCTCGCCAATCTCCTCGGCGATATCGACGAGTTGATTGATGGTGACCAGCTCGTTGGTGCCCAGATTGATCGGCTCGAGGATGTCGCTGTGCATGATCGCCGGTACGCCGACCAGGCAATCGTCGATGTACATGAAGCTCCGGGTCTGCTTGCCGTCGCCCCAGATCTCGATCTCGTGCTTGCCGCTGAACTTCGCCTGGATCACCTTGCGGCAGATGGCCGCCGGCGCTTTCTCACGACCGCCGTCCCAGGTGCCGTGTGGACCGTAGACGTTATGGAACCGCGCGATTCGGGTCTCGAGGCCGAAATCCTCGCGGAAGTGGCGGCACATGCGCTCGGTGAACAGCTTCTCCCAGCCGTAGCCGTCCTCCGGCATCGCCGGGTAGGCGTCCGACTCCTTGAGCGCGATCACGTCCTCGCTCGTCTGCTTGTCGGCGTTGTACACGCACGCCGAAGACGAGTAGAAGAAGCGCTCGACCTCGGCCTCCTGGGCCGCCTGCAGCATGTGGGTGCCGATCAGGACGGTCAGCATGCACTTCGCCTTGTTGAGTTCGATGAAGCCCATGCCGCCCATATCCGCCGCCAGGCAGTAGACCTCGGAGGCCCCGTCGCACACCTTGCGACAGTTCTCGAGCAACATCAGATCGAGCTGTTGATTGTCGACGCCGTCGAAGTGCTGGTACCACTCGCTGAAAGGCTTGATGTCGACGGCGCGGATGTTCTCGAATCCATTACGACGAAAATGCGAGACCAGGTGCCCACCAATGAACCCTCCGGCACCCGCCACTACGATCAGGTCACGACTCATATCTCAGAGCTCCCTTCAAGCAAGTGAAACAAAAAAGACGACCCGCCACGAGCCACCCGGTGGGTTTCGCTCAACACGAAGGCCGACGCTCAGAACGCTCTCTCGGACGGCCATTTTAACCTGTTCACCGGCAGTTACGCCGGTCGATAGAGCAAGACTCATAAGTGAGCCCTGGCGCTCGATTGATCGCCCCGCGCGCCTCTCGGCCTCAAAGCAGCGCCTCGAGGCCGTCGGTCAGCTTGACCACCCGCTGTCGGATCTCCTCCCGCTCTCTCTGCCACCCATCTCCGTTCGAACTGCCTGCGAGCTCGGCCTCGAGCTTTTTGACCTTGGTCTTGAGGCCGCGATTCTGCTTGCGAAGAGCCTGGAGCTCCTGGCCTGCGGCGCTCACCTTCTCTGCCAGATCTTTCAGTGCGTCCATCACCGACTCCGTCCGTTTCCTGCTAGCCCGGCCAGCCGAACCGCCGCTCGAGCTCCCGAGTCAGGGCCGTCTGGCGCTCGTTGACCTCGTCCTGGGTAAGTGAGCGGTCATCCGCATTGTAAATGAAGTAGATGGTCGTATTGACCGCGCCGTCGGGCACGCCCTTGCCGGTGTAGCGGTCACGGAGCCCGAACGCGTTCAGGTGCTCGACGCCCGCCGCCGCGATGGCGTCCTGGATCTCGACCCACGGCACCTCGCGTGCGTGCGTCAGCGTGAGATCGGCGGTCACCGAAGGGAAGCGCGACGGGGCGCGTACCGCGTCCGGATGCTCGGCCTCGAACAGCGCACCCGTCGCCAGCTCAGCCGCGACCAGCGGGAACGACAGGCCCGGGTCGTCGATCTGACCGAGATAGCCGACCACCTCACCAGCAACCAGAATCTCGCTGCCGGTACCGGCGACCAGCCCGGCAAGGTCCGCCGGCCGCACCTCCAATGCGGCGTCGAAAGTCTCGAACAGGCTCTCGAGCACGCCCTTCGCGTCGAACAGATCGAGCGCCTCCTGACGGTCCCAGGCCGCTTCCGATCCGCCTCCGGCGACCAGCGACACCGCTTCGATCTCGTCGGCATCGCCGCCCGGGAAGAGCCGCCCGATCTCGAACAGGCGTACGGCGGAGGCTCCGCG